>JAEWYL010000230.1 GCA_023395675.1 Chloroflexota bacterium
CTGCCTCCCCGCGCTTGACATCCAACCCTGTTTTGGAGATAATAAGGGGCACAACCTGTTACGAACGGCGACGACAGAGGAAAGTAAGCCGGTGAAAACCGACAGGGAGGCGGCGGGCGCAGACTGAAACCCACCGCCCGGCGGAAACCGGTCGAAGTTCCCTCTCGAGCTGCCCGGGTGAATGGCCTGGAAACCCCCAGGCTTACTAGTTCGGGACGCAGCCCCAGCGTTATCGGGGGAGCCAATCGGTTCGCAAAGCGGCGCAGGCCCGCCTCGAACCCGCTGGCGTTGAGCGGGCCGCGTGCTGCGGCCAAGTCGGGTGGTACCGCGGGAATCACATCTCGTCCCAGATTGGGAAGAGGTGTTTTTTGTTTAACCTGGAGGCAATATGGCAATACTGGATCAGTTAGAAGGGATCGAAGGGCAGGCGCTGGAAGCCCTGGCGGCTGCCCAGGATGAAAAATCGCTGGAGGCCTGGCGGGTGGCCCACCTGGGCCGCAGCTCGCCCCTGATGGGCGTCTTCGACGGGATGGGCCGCCTCTCCAAAGAGGAGCGCCCGGCGGTGGGCCGGCGGGCCAACGAGGTGAAGCGCGCCCTGGAGACGGCCCTGGCCGAGCGCTCCGAAGCGCTGCGCCAGCAGGCCCTGGAGCGCGCCCTGCAGACCGAGCGCCTGGACGTCACCCTGCCCGGCCGGCCGGTGGCGCGCGGGCGGATGCACCCCACCACCAGCAACCTGCGCGAGGTCTCGGCCATCCTGGCGCAGATGGGCTTTCAGGTCTACCTGTCGCGGGACGTGGAGACGGACGAGTACAACTTCCAGCTGCTCAACTTCCCGCCCCACCACCCGGCGCGGGAGATGCAGGATTCCTACTACATCGCCGGGCCGCACGAGCCCGATAACCCCGTGCTGCTGCGCACGCACACCTCCCCGGGGCAGATCCGGGCCATGCGCGAGTTCGCCGCCCGGGATCCCCAGAACCCGCCCCCCATCCGCATCGCCCTGCCGGGCATGTGCTACCGCTACGAGCAGGTCACGGCCCGCTCCGAGCTGCAGTTCAACCAGGTCGAAGGCCTGGCGGTGGGCCCTGGGATCACCTTCAGCGACCTGAAGGGCACCCTGAGCGATTTCGCCCGCCGCCTGTACGGGCAGAACGTGCGCACCCGCTTCCGGGCCTCCTACTTCCCCTTCACCGAGCCGAGCGCCGAGATGGACATCGAGTGCTTCGTGTGCGGCGGGACCGGCTGCCCCATCTGCAAGCGCACCGGCTGGCTCGAGATCCTGGGCTGCGGCATGGTCCACCCGGTGGTGCTGGCGAACGGCGGCTACGACCCCGAGCGCTACTCGGGCTTCGCCTTCGGCATGGGCCCCGAGCGCATCACCATCCTGCGCCACCGCATTGACGACATCCGCCATTTCTGGGCGAATGACCTGCGCTTCTTAGAACAGTTCTAGAAGGCAGGCTGCCGGGCGGCCCCGCTGCCCGGCAGCCTGCCCCTGCATGAGGAAACGGACATGAAAGTACCCCTTTCCTGGGTAAAAGACTACGTTGATATCACCCTCCCAATCGAAGACCTGGCCCACCTGATCACCATGGCCGGGCTGGAGGTGGAGGAGGTGCGCTACGTCGGGCTGCCGATGCCCGCCGGGGGCGGCCGCCAGGAGACGAAGATCACCGGCCTGGAGTGGGACCCCGAAAAAATCGTGGTGGGCGCCATCCACGAGGTGATGCCCCACCCGAACGCCGACCGGCTGGTGCTCTGCCGCCTGGACGATGGCAGCCAGGAGCATATCGTGCTCACCGGCGCGCCGAACCTGTTCCAGTACCGCGGCCAGGGCCCGCTGGACCCGCCGCTGAAGGTGGCTTACGCCAAAGAGGGCGCCCGCCTCTACGACGGGCACCAGCCCGGCCAGGTGCTGATGACCCTCAAGCGCGCCAAGATCCGGGGGGTGGAATCCTACTCCATGGCCTGCTCGGAGAAAGAGCTGGGCATCTCCGACGAGCACGAGGGCATTATCCTTCTCGACCCGGACGCGCCAACCGGGATGCCGCTGGCGGACTACATGGGCGACGCCGTGTTCGAGATCGCCATCCTGCCCAACACGGCGCGGGTAGCCAGCATCCTGGGCGTGGCGCGCGAGATCGCCGCCCTGACCGGGCAGCCCCTGCGCCGGCCCGCCCCCGACCCGGCCATGCAGGGCCCGCCCATCGCGGGCCGGGCCGAGATCGAGATCCGCAGCCCCGAGCTGAACCCCCGCTTCGTCCTCGGGCTGGTGGAAGGGGTGGAGATCGGCCCCTCCCCCTACCAGGTCCAGCGCCGCCTGCGCCTGGCCGGGATGCGCCCGATCAACAACATCGTGGACGCCACCAACTACGCCATGCTCGAGCTGGGGCAGCCCCTGCACGCCTTCGATTACGACGCGCTGGCGGCGCGCGCCGAAAGCGTGGGGGGAAAGGGCGCCGTGCCCCGCATCATCACCCGCACCGCCCAACCCGGCGAGCGCCTGACCACCCTGGACGGGGTGGAGCGCGCCCTGAACGATTTCACCGTGCTGGTGACCGATACCGCCGGGGCCCTCTCCATCGCCGGGGTGATGGGCGGGGCGGAGACGGAGGTCGGCCCGGAGACGCGCCGCGTCCTCCTGGAAGGGGCCGCCTGGAATTTCATCAACGTGCGCCGCACCCTCACCGCCCAGAAGCTGAGCTCCGAGGCCGGCTACCGCTTCTCGCGCGGGGTGCACCCGCAGATGGCCGAACCGGGCGTGCTGCGCGGCCTGGAGCTGATGCAGACCTGGGCGAGCGGGCGGGTGGCGCAGGGGCTGGTGGACAGCTACCCGCTCCCGCCGGAGGACCCGGTGGTGGAGGTCACGCCGCAGGACGTGCGCCGCTGGCTGGGCATTGAGCTGAGCGCGGCGGAGATGGCGGAGATCCTCGGGCGGCTGGAGTTCCGGGTCGAGGTGCAGGGCGAGGTGGTGCGCGCCCAAACCCCTCCCCACCGCCTGGATATCGGCGAGGGCGTGATCGGCAGGGCCGATCTGATGGAGGAGATCGCCAGGGTGTACGGGTACGAGCGCATCCCCGAGACCCGCATGGCGGATGAGCTCCCCGTGCAGCGCAACAACCTGCGCCTGAATTTCGAGGAGCGCGTGCGCGACCTGATGATCTACCTGGGCCTGCAGGAGGTGGTCACCTACCGCATGACCTCGCCCGAGCGCGAGGCGCGCCTGCTGCAGCAGCCCGCCGGTGCGCAGGACCTGCCCTACGTGCGCATCGCCAACCCCATCGCCGGCGACCGCAGCGTGATGCGCCGCAGCCTGCTCTCCAGCGTGCTGGAGGTGGTGGAGCGGAACGCCCGCCTGCGCGAGCGCCTGGCGCTGTTCGAGATCGGCCCGGTCTTCCTGCCTCACGCGGGGCAGGTTCTGCCGGACGAGCCCCTGTACCTGGCTCTGGCGCTCTCCGGGCCGCGCGACCTGCCCTCCTGGCAGCCCTACGACCGCACGCCGATGGACTTCTTCGACCTGAAGGGCGTGGTGGAGGGGCTGCTGGCGGGCCTGCACCTGCCGGAGGTGACCTACGAGCCCGGGGAGAGCCCTTCGTTCCACCCCGGTAAGTGCGCCCGGGTGCTGGTCGGGGGGCAGCCGTTGGGCCTCCTGGGCGAGCTGCACCCCCTGGTGCGCGAGCACTACGACCTGCCCCCCGGCGCGCTCCTGGCAGCCGAGCTGAACCTGGAGAGCATCCTGCCGCAGGTTTCGGTCGCTTACGACACCCGCCCCGTGCCCGCTTTCCCGCCGGTGCTGGAGGACCTGGCGGTGGTGGTGGATGAAGACCTGCCCGCCGCCCGGGTGGCGCAGGAGATCGCGGCCGCCGGCGGGGAGCTGGTGGCGGACGTGCGCCTGTTCGACGTCTACCGCAGCGAAAGCCTGGGCCAGGGACGCAAGAGCCTGGCTTACAGCCTGACCTTCCAGGCCCCCGGACGCACCCTGACCGACGACGAGGTCGCCCGGGTGCGCAAGCGCATCATCCAGCGCCTGGAGAGCGAGATCGGGGCAAAGTTGCGAAGTTGAGAGTCCGGTTTGTTGGTATGATAGAGGCGCTTTCTGCACCCGAACGGGGGCGCTCAAGAGCAGCAGAGGGGTGGGGGGGGGGGGGGGGCGGCCCCCCCCCCAACACCCCTTCACAGACCGTGCGTGCCCCCGAGCTGACAAGGAGGAGAGAACATGGATCGCAGGACGACCGGAATCATCATCACGGTGGTGGCTGTGCTGCTGTGCGGCTGCCCGGGGCTGTTGTCGCTCTTCGCCGGTGGGCTGTTCGCCATCATCAGCCGCGTCCCCGGCGCCAATATTGATATCTACGGCAGCAACGACCCCACGTCTGCGCTGTACACCGGGCTGGTGGGGGTCTGCCTGGGCCTGATCGGGCTCGCCATCCCCATCGTGCTCGCCATCGTGCTGCTGCGCCGCAGGCCGGAAGATATGGTTTAAAACAGAGCGGGGTCCTTCCGGCTCAAACCTGCGGAAGGACCCCGCCCCTGCCTGTGGAGACGGCGCGCTAGCGGCAGCTCTCCACCACCTCCGCCGCCAGGTCGTAGCGGCTGAAAGCCGGCATCACGTAAACCCCGCCGACCAGGGGTTTCAACGCCCCGATCAGCTCCCCGGCAATGCGCACCCCCTCCGTGGGGGCCGCCTCCCCGGCCCTGCGCAGCCGGTCCTGGATCGGATCGGGGATGGAGATCCCCGGCACTTCGTTGTGCAGAAAAGCCGCGTGGCGCGCCCCATAGAGGGGCAGGATGCCCACCAGCACGGGGATCTCGAGCGGGCCGAACTCGGCGCGGTAGCGGTTCAGGAACGCGGCCGCCTGCTCGGGTTCGAAGACCGGCTGGGTGAGGGCGAAGTCGGCCCCGGCGCGCAGCTTGCGGCGCAGGTTCTTGATCTCCCGCTCCGGGTCCTGGGGCGCCAGGTTGAGGGCGCAGCCCGCAAAGAAGCGGGTCGGCCCGCCAATATCCGCCCCGGAATGGTCCAGCCCGGCGTTAAAGTTCTGCTTCACCAGCTTGATCAGCCCCGAGGGCACCAGGTCGTAGTTGTCCATGGCCTCCGGGTAATCGCCGATCGAGGTCGGGTCCCCCATCACCACGAAAATATTGCGAATACCGAGCGCGTGCGCGGCCAGCAGGTCGCCCTGCACCCGCAGCAGATTGCGGCCGCGGGTGGGGAAGTGCAGCACGGTCTCCAGGTTGAACTGGCGCTGGATCAGGCTGCAGACCGCCCAGGGGCTCATGCGCATGCGCGCCATGGGGCTGTCGGCGATATTGATCACGTCCGCCCCGGCCTCCGCCAGCAGATTGGCCCCGGCGATCAGCTTATGGGCCGATAGGCCGCGCGGCGGGTCCATCTCCACCGAGACGACAAACTCACCCGCCGCCAGCTTCTGCGCCAGGCGGGTCGGCTGGTCGAAGGACGGCAGGCGCTCGTCGTTCTCGGCCACGCCCAGGAACTCCTCCTGCACAGGCGGGCAGCCCTCCGGCTGCCGGTCCAGCACCTGGCGCATGGCGGCGATATGCCCCGGGGTGGTGCCGCAGCAGCCGCCGATCAGGCTGGCGCCGGCCTCGCACAGCAGCCGGGCGTACTCGCCGAAATAATCCGGGTTCGCCGGGTACATGATGCGCCCCCCGACCTGTTCGGGCCAGCCGGCGTTCGGCATGGCCGAGAAGAAGGGCTGCGCCCTCTCCCCCGGGGCAGGCGGGCGCCCGGGCGCGGGCGCCTCCCCCTCGGGCCCGGCAGCCTCCGCCTCCTGGGTCAGGGCCAGGCGCATCTGCCGCAGGATGCGCAGGATCTGGGCCGGGCCGCCCGAGCAGTTCACCCCGATCACGTCCACTCCCAGCCCGGACAGGGTCTGCGCCACCTTCGCCGGCGTATCGCCCAGCAGGGTGCGGTCATCGCGGGTGAAGGTCATGGAGGCGGCGATGGGCAGCGTTTTTCCCAGCCGCCTCGCCGCCTGCCGGGCGGCGTGCACCGCCTCCCGCACCTCGTACAGGTCGCTCATGGTCTCGATCAGGATCAGGTCCACCCCCGCCTCCACCAGCGCGCCGATCTGCTCGTCGAAGGCCTGGCAGGCCTGCTCCGGCTGGACGCGGCCGAAAGGCGCCAGCCGCACGCCCAGGGGCCCCACGTCCCCGGCGATGAACACCGGGCGGAAAGAGGCCAGCACCACCCGGCGGGCCAGGTCCACCCCGGCCCGGTTGATTTCGGTCACCCGCTCTTCCAGGCCGTGGGCCGCCAGCTTATAGCGGTTGGCGCCGAAGGTGTTGGTCTGGATCACCTGCGCCCCGGCCTCGATATAAGCCCGGTGGATCTCGGCCACCTGGGCCGGGGTGGTGACGTTCAGGGCGTCAAAACAGCCTTCGAAGCTCACTCCGCGGGCATTGAGCAGGGTGCCCATGGCGCCGTCTCCCAGGAGCGGGCTGCGGGCCTCTTTCAGGGCAATCAGAAAAGGAGAGGGTTCCATACGCTTCTCATACCTGTTTCATCAACTGCTCGACCCGGCTCTCGCCCACGCTGAAGTAGCGGGCCTCGGGATGGTGGACGATGATGGCCGCCGTGGACTGCTCGGGCACGAGCTGGCAGGCTTCGGTCAGGCTCATCCCCAGCTCCTTCTCGGCCGGGAGCAGCTCGAACACCTTGCGGTGGTCCTCCAGGTCCGGGATCGCCGGGTAGCCCCAGGAGTAGCGCTTTCCCCGGCCCTGGGGCAGCCCCAGCTCGCGCAGGATGTGGCGGTGCAGGTATTCGGCCGCGGCCTCGGCGGTCTGCACCGCCAGCCCGTGGGTGAAGTAACCCTGCGAGTAATCCCCGGCCTCCTGCAGCCGGTCGAAGCGGTCGGTCGCCTCCTGGCCCACGGTGACCACCTGCAGGGCGACCAGGTCCACCCGCTCTGAGCCCAGCGGGGCGAAATAATCCGCCAGGCACAGGCGGTCGGATTCCGGCTGGCGCGGGAATTGGAAGCGCGCCAGCTCGGCCCTCCGGCCCGCCTCCAGCGAGGCCGGGTCGTACAGGACCAGGTCGTCGCCCTCCGCCTGGCAGGGCCAGTAGCCGTACACACCCTGCGGACTGAGCCAGCCTTCGCGCAGGGCCTGGCGCTGCATCGCCTCCAGCCGGGCGTTGAACTCCTGTTCCAGGCGCTGCCATTCCTCGCCGTGGGCGTTCTTCGCCCCCCACGAGAGGCGGAAGAGCTCGTTCTTCGCCAGGTGCTGGAAGACCATCTCCAGGGGCATCGTGCGCACCACGCGGGGGCCAAAGCTGAACCCGGGAGGGAGCTCCAGGGGCGCCGGCTCGACCGAGGAGCGCTCCCGGGCGGGCGCCTGCCGGCGCTCCCGCGGCTCCCTGCCCATTTCATGCGCGGCCTCGGCGTACAGGCGCTCCAGCAGGGCCGGGCGCCGCTCCGGGTCCACCAGGGCGTCCGCCACTCCCAGACCCTCGAAAGCGTCCTTGCAGTAGAACACGCCCGGCTCGTAGGGCTGCCCGTCTTCGGTGTAGAGGATGCGCCAGCCGAAACGGCGGTTGATGGCCGCCCCGCCCACCAGCACCGGGAACTTCAACCCCCGCCGCTGCAGTTCATTGACGATCAGGGGCATCTGCTTGCTGGTGTTGACCAGCAGGGCGCTCAGGCCGATGGCGCTGGCGTTCACCTCCACCGCTTTGGAGAGGATCGTCTCCGCCGGGACCTGTTTCCCCAGGTCCACCACCGTGTAGCCGTTGTTGACCAGGATGGTCTTCACCAGGTTCTTACCGATATCGTGCACATCGCCGTAGACGGTCGCCAGCACCACGGTGCCCTTGGTGACCCCCTCCTGGCGTTCGAGGTACTGCTCCACGTGGGCCACCGCCTTTTTCATCACCTCGGCGGACTGGAGCACGAACGGCAGGATCAGCTCTCCCGCCCCGAACTTATCCCCCACCTCTTTCATGGCGGGCAGCAGCACTGTGTTCAGGATATCCACCGCCGTCTCGTGCTGGGGCCGGTGCCCGTTCGCCGCCAGGATCTCCTCGATATCCGCCTCCACGCCCTCTTTATGGCGGTGGAGGATGCGCCAGTGCAGGCGCTCCTGGGGCGTCATCCCGGCGGTGGCCTCCTCGCCGGAGCCGCTCTGCCGGGAGGGCGCGGCGGTGGCCGCTTCGAAATGCTCGATGAAGCGCTGCAGCGCGTCGGGCCGCCGGTTGAAGATCAGGTCCTCCGCCAGGGCGCGCTCCTCCTCTGGGATCTCGGCATAGGGGGTGATATGGGCCGGGTTGACGATCGCCATATCCAGACCGGCGTTGACGGCGTGGTAGAGCGCCACGCTGTTGAGCACCGGGCGGGCGGCCGGGCTGAGGCCGAAGGAAATATTGCTGATGCCCAGTGAGGTCATCACGCCCGGCAGCTCCTGCTTGATCAGGCGGATGGCCTCGATGGTCTCGATGGCTGAATTGGCAAACTCGGCTTCCCCGGTCGCCAGGGTGAAGGTGAGGGTATCGTAGACCAGCGCCTCCGGGCGCAGCCCGTGGTCCTTCACCGCGATCTCGTACAGCCGCCGGGCCACTTCCAGCTTGGCCTGGGCGGTCTTCGCCATCCCGTCCTCGTCAATCGTCAGGCAGAGCACCGCCGCGTTCTGAGCCGCCGCCAGGGCGAAGACCCGGTCCGCTTTCTCCCGCCCGCTCTCCAGATGGGTGGAGTTCAGCAGGCAGCGCCCGGGGGCCGTTTTCAGGGCCGTTTCCATCACCTCCGGCTCGGTAGTGTCAATCACCAGGGGCACGTCCACCGCCTGGGCCAGCTTCTTGACCACTTTCTGCATCAGGTAGGCTTCATCCTGGCGCTCGGTGACCGCCACAGAGAGGTCCAGGGCGTGCGCGCCGCCCTCCACCTGCTCCCGCGCCAGCTCCAGGATCGTGTCCCAGTCCTCCGCCAGCAGCAGGCGCTTGAAACGCCGCGAGCCCTGGGCGTTGCAGCGCTCGCCGATCAGCAGCGGCGGCGGCTCCTGCTGCATCGGGGTGGCCCGGATCGAGGAGGAGAGCCTGGGCTGCGCCGCCGCGGGCCGGGGAGCGGCGGGCCGGGCGTGGACCTTCTCCACCAGCAGCCGCAGGTGCTCGGGGGTGGTGCCGCAGCAGCCGCCCACCACGCTGATGCCGTGCTTCTCGATGAACTCGGTCAGGGCCTGCGCGAAGGGCTCCGGCTCCAGGGGATAGACCGCCTCGCCGTCCACGTTCAGCGGCAGCCCCGCGTTGGGGATGCAAGAGACCGGCAGGCTGGCCTGCTCGCCCAGGAACTGGATCGGGGCGCGCATATGCTCGGGCCCGGTGGAACAGTTGAGGCCGATCACGTCCACCGGCAGGCCCTCCAGGATGGTCAGGGCGGCCCCGATGTCGGTGCCCAGCAGCATGCGCCCGGTGGTGTCCAGGGTGACCTGGGCCTGGATAGGGACGCGGATGCCCGTCTCCTCGAAGGCGGCCTGCACCCCGGCGATGGCGGCCTTCAGCTCCAGGATATCCTGGGAGGTCTCCAGCAGGATCAGGTCCACCCCGCCCTGCAGCAGCCCCAGCGCCTGCTCGCGGAACACTTCCGCCAGCTCGTCGAAGGAGACGTTCGACAGGTCGGGGTCGTCCGCCGAAGGCAGCTTGCCGGAGGGCCCGATCGAGCCGGCCACGAAGCGGGGGCGGCCGGAGGTGGAATATTCGTCCGCCAGGCTGCGCGCCAGGGCGGCCGCGGCGCGGTTAATCTCGACCGTCCGCTCTCCCAGACCGTACTCGCCCAGGGTCATGCGGTTGGCGCGGAAAGTATCCGTTTCGATCACGTCCACGCCCACCTCCAGGAACGAGCGGTGGACCTTCTCCACGGCAGCCGGGTAGCTGAGGACCAGGTAATCGTTGCAGCCGTTGTACTGCTCCCCGCCGAAGTGGCCGGCATCCAGCCCCTGCGCCTGCAGGCTGGTCCCCATCGCGCCGTCGAAGACCAGCACTCGCTCGCGCAGCGCCTCGAGATAACGTTGGTTGGTGTGCTTGGGTTGCATCAGAATACTTCCTTTCCCCTGTGCATGGTGGGTGCTTGATGGGTGCGTCCTGTCCCCCCGGCCAGACCCCCAAAAACCTGTCCGTATGATTTTATTCTTGGTGCGCAGGGCGCCCTGCTCAACAACAAAACCGTTTTTCGGCCAGACCCAAAGGATCTATCCTAAAAATTAATTTTTGTTGTTGTTTTTATGAGGGCGTATCCCCCCATCACAACAACAGTACATTTTTCGGATAGGTTCTAAAGGTCTTAAAGACCTTCAGGGTCTTTCCAGGCAGGCAAAAAAAAAGCCTCTCGGGAAGTGAGAGGCGCAGCCTGCTGTATGAGGGGTATCTCTCATCTTCCAGTGTGCGCGTCGCTGCGCGCATGCTGCCGGAATTGGCACCAAGACCCAGCCTGACCGCCTGGTTAGCGTCCTGACTGGCTCCGGTTGCCGAGGTTTCTTCGGGCCGGTCCCTCCACCTCTCTGGATGAGCGCGGGCGCTGATTCCCGCTCCGGATTCAGTTGTCAGGCGAAGAGTCTATCATAACGGACTAAGAAAGTCAATTAGGTTTTCTTTAGAGTGTGCCCGCCCAACGCCGAATCCTGACAACTTTTGCGTACTCCCCACTTTCAGACGCCGGAAACCGCCCCGGCGCTGCGTTAATAGAGACAGGATGAAGCGCCGAACACCTCGCCTGGGGTCCTTTCAACATTGAAAACTAAATCCCCCTTTACAACTCCGATTAATGGCCTATAATTCCGGTACTTTTCAATCCACCTGAATTGGATATTTTGAGCTTATGCAGTTCTAAAAAAGGGGGAGTTTGTCAGGGCGCAGCCCGCACAAACTCCCTTCCTCTCACCACAACTGCGTAAGAGCCTGCCCGAAAAATCGGAGCCAGCAGTCCACGTCCCGCCCTGAGGTAATTTATTCAAACTGGCAAGCGGCATTGAGAAGTGATTGGAGCAACGATGATTATTACTGGAATCGCCCACGCCCCCGTCCGGCTTTTAGAGCGGACCAGCCTGCCCTCCGCGGAATTGATCCACCTGGCCAGGCTTGCCTTGCAGACATACGGCGCCACCCGGCTGATCACCAGCCTGGCCCCAGGTTGGGAACAGGCGCTGGCGCACGCTGCCTTTGAATCCGGCATCCCCTACACAGTCGCCGTCCCCTTCCCGGGCCGCGACCATGAATGGAAGAAAGAGGAGCGGGTTCACTATTACAAGTTTATCGCCCGGGCCGACCGCGTGCACCGCATCTCGGACCGCTACCACGTCCTGGCCTCTCTCGACGCCCACCTGTGGCAGGTGGACCGCGCCGACACCCTGATCGCCCTGTGGGACTACGATTTCCGCGGCGAGACCTACGACACCATGCAGTACGCCACCCAGAGCGAGAAACAGGTGGTCAACCTGTGGGAGGACTGGTCCCTCCTGCGCGAGATCCGCAAGACCCTGCGCGTGCGCACCCTGCCCGTCCCCACCCCCAAAGTCGGGGCCCGGGTCTACGAGCGCAAAGCCTGAAATATCTACTTTAAATGCACGTTGTGGGGGGGGGGGGGGGGGGGGGGGGGGGGGGGGGGCGCCGCCCCCCCGGGGAGAAAGG
>JAEWYL010000264.1 GCA_023395675.1 Chloroflexota bacterium
CGTCAGCGCCGCCCCCCCCCCCCCCAATTCCCCAAAAACATAACCAGTCTTTGCACAGGAACTCAGCCAGAGAACCCGTTCGTGCTGGATCGATTCCTCATGGCTCTGATGGGACAGCCCCTTTTCTTTGGGAGTGGATTGGGAGAAACCGGGCGGGGTGCCCGGGCGTTCAGGCTGTGAGGATGGCGACCACCGTGGTCGCCAGGGCCAGCAGAAACAGGGCTGCGTCAAAAAGTTTCATCTTCGAGTACATCACACACCTGCCTTTCTACCTTACCGTTCAGGTAGGGTTTGGACGCAGGCGGTGCGAGATTTGTTCCCGCCCAGGTGCAGGGCGCCGCCGCGCCTGTGCTGGGGTATGCTGGTCCGGCGTAATGCGCCCGTCCTTGTCCCGTGATGTAAAAA
This sequence comes from Chloroflexota bacterium, assembly GCA_023395675.1. GTDB lineage: Bacteria > Chloroflexota > Anaerolineae > Anaerolineales > UBA4823 > JAEWYL01. The sequence goes on from JAEWYL010000264.1 coordinate 406, forward strand.
AAAGCGTCTCGCACCAGAAGGGATCGGGTGCGAGACGCTTTCTTTCCCGTAAATTAAACCGGTCGGGCCGGGCAATAACCCCCGGCGGCGCTCTGTGCCGGCGGGGAAGCGCCCTGCACCTGCTGTCCCTGCGGGCCCGAGGCGCAAGGCGCTGCCGGGTCCCTACTTATTCAGCCCCGGCAGGAAGGTCTGCAGCAGGGCCGAGAAGGGGTTGAGGCCCGGTTCCACCGCGTTGGGGTCCAGCCTTCCCGGCCTGTCCCCGAGCGAAAGCAGGTACTGCTCCAGGTCCTGCGCCTGGTTGCCGGACAGCCCCAGGTCGAAGAACTCGTTGTAGTGGGCGATCACGTCCTGCAGGGTGGGGAAGCGCCCGTCGTGGTAGAAGCCGCCGGTCGTGTGCGTCCACAGGCCCTTCAGCGGGGCGGTGCGGTAGCGCTCGTCGGGGGAGCGCATGGCCTGGAAATCGTCAATGCCGATCTCCTGCGCGGTGTGCATATTCCAGCCCGGCTCGGTGAACAGCGGCGGAACGTGGCACTCGGCGCAGCGCGCCTGCCCGTTGAAAAGGGCCTGGCCGCGGGCGGCGGCTTGCTCGTCGTAGCTGCCGTCCGGCGGGGCCGGGGCGGGGATGGTAAGCTGGTAGTAGTGCAGCGCGGCCAGCCGGGGGGTGATGAGGTCGGGCGTGTTGCGCAGGTTGCCGAAGCCGTTCTCGGCCGCGATGGGGAATTTCTCGGCGTCGTTCAGGCGCGGGTCGTAGAAGGTGCCGCTGCCGCCCATCTCCAGGTTGGCGACGAAGGCGTTCCAGTGCGAGACCCCGCCCCAGCCGGTCCAGGTGTGCAGGTTCACCCCCGCCAGGCCGAAGGCGGGCGGGATGAGCGTGGCGGCCGAGCCCCCGTCGGGCCGGAAGGCTTTCCCGTCCAGGATCAGCTCGGCGTCGAACTTGCCCGGGCCCCAACTGTTCAGCACCGTGCGCACGGTGGCCTCATCCACGCCCAGCAAATCCGTGAATGGGCTCAGGTCGGGCGAGAGGGCGATGATGGCGCCCACGTTCAGGTCGCGGTTGGCCCAGCCGTCCAGCCGGCGCCCAATGCCGGGGGCCAGCGAGTCGTCCACGGTCGAGTGGCACAGGGCGCACTGGATCCCGACCGCCTCCAGGCTCCCGTTTTCACGGAAAAAGCCCGTGACGCCGACCACCGCGTCCAGTTTGAGCAGCGCCAGGGTGACCGCCGGGTCGTTCAGGTCCACCCGCCCCTTGCGAATCTGGTTGACGAGCGACTTGGGCAGGGCCTCCACGTCCACTTTCAGCCCCACTGCCAGGGCGGTGGCAGGGCTGACCCCCGGCCCGACGCCCCCGAACTCTTCGCCCTGGATGGCGTCGTGCAGCCGCAGCTGCCCGCCCCAGAAAGCCTCATCGCCAAAAGTGTCGTAGCGAAAGGTCTGCCGGCCCTCCAGGAACAGGTCGCGCCCGTGCGCCAGGATGGCGCCGTCGAAGCGGCCCACGCCCTGCACAGCGACAAACCCCGCCCCGGCGAGAACCAGCAGCCCCGAGAAGACCAGGAACAGCGAGCGGAGCTGCGGACTCAGGTATTTGCGCATTTCTACCTCCCTCTTTGCACAAACTCATGACCACCCGGCCTCTCCCGCACGCCAGGAGCGGGCCGGACCCGACTGGAGCGCGCAGCCCCGGGCTGCCATAACCCGGCTGCGCGGCTGTTAACCATTGGTTGCGCAGGAGGCTGAGATCTTACGGGTGATTTTTCGGGGCTGCCGCCCGGGTTATAATAGCGAAGCTGAGCGGCCTGGGGAGAGAAGCACGAAAAGGCGCGCAGTAAGTAAAAAAAAACGCAAAAAAACGGGGCTGTCCTGAAAGTCCGCAGGAAGAGAATATCAGTACTATTTGTGGGGCAGAGCGAAGCTCTGCCCCCCAAATAGTACTGAAACCGTTTCTCACGGCTGTATGGGGACAGGCTCGCATTGGTTCGAAAAATACGGTACCTGAGTGGTCTTCACGCGCAGTGCAGAGAACAAACCCAGCTATCGGGCGCGAGACCCACTAGAGGAGGCAATTGAAATGGCATGGTTGATTCTGTTTGTCGCCGGTTTGTTCGAAATGGTCTGGGCCATGGGGTTGAAATACTCCGAGGGCTTTACGCGGCTCGTCCCCTCGCTGATCACGGTGGTGGCCATGGGGCTCAGCGTCTACCTGCTCTCCATCGCGGTCAAGACCCTGCCCATCGGCACCGCCTACGCCGTCTGGACGGGCGTGGGGGCGGCGGGGGCGGTTATCCTGGGCATCCTGCTCCTGGGGGAGCCGCGCACCCTGGCGCGCCTGTTTTTTGTCGCCCTGATTCTGGTGGGGATTATCGGTTTGCGGTTTACGGGAGGGGAATAGGGGGAAATCAGCCGGATGCATCCGGCGGGCTGTCCTCGGAAGCATCCGCCTGCGCCAGCTCGCGCAGCAGCTCGTACTCCTCCTGGCAGACCCGGCACTGGAACAGGTGCGCCTTCACCCCGGGCAGGAGCTTTTCCGGGTCCTGGCCTGCCAGCTCCAGGTCCACGTAGGCATCCAGCCGCTCAAAACATTCGGAACAGGAGATCTCCTCTGTCTGCGATGCCTGGATCTTTTTCAGCCACTGGTTGAGCTTTGAGGGTTTCATCGGTTTTCCTTCGTTTCTATCCGAAAAGTGCAGGCGCTGCGAGGGGCGGCGAAACAGCCGCCTTGCGCAGGATATTTCCCTTTTTATTCGGACAGGTGCTTCATCCTTTGGTTGCGCCAGGCTGAATAATCTTACCTCTCCGTCTCGAAACTGCTCGCCGCGGCCGCCGCGCCGATGCCGCAGCGGGCCAGCTCGGCTTTGATCTTCAGGCGGGCGTCGTGCAGCAGCTTGTAAACCGCGTTGCGGTTCGTGCCCAGCCGCTCCACCACCACGTCCATCGGAACCTCGTGGAACACCATCAGCACCAGCGCCTCGCGCTGCCTGGGCGTGAGGCTGTGCCGGATGGCGCGCCGGACGGCGGAGAGCACCTCGCCCTGCAGGGCGGCGAGCTCGGGATCGCGAGCCGGGTCCCCATCCATCTCCAGCAGGGAGGCGGAGTGCTCCTCTCCATCCAGCAGGGCGTCGAGGGAGACCCCTTTCCAGCGTTCGCGCCGGGCGGTGGTCAGGGCGGTATTGACCGCAAATTTATAGGCCCAGGTGGTGAACTTGCTCTCTCCGCGGAACTGCGGCAGGCGGGCAAGAACTGCCAGCAGGGCCTCCTGGGCGCAGTCCTCCACCAGGGCGGCGCGGTCTCCGCCGCCGGGGAGGGGCTCTTCTCCCAGGCAGCGGTCGAAGGTGTGGCGCGCAGCCTTCAGGAGCAGCCGCCGCAGCTCTGCGATGGCCTCCGCCTGCTGCTCGCCCCCTGCCCCCAGGCTCGCCAGCCACTCCGCATTCGTCCGGTTCTTGCGCACCCTGCCGCCCGCTCCCTTTTTTCCTGCTGACCGAACTGGATCATACTTTCCCGCAGCTCCCATCCCCCTGACCGCGGAAAAGCCGAAAGTGAGTGCGGGTTGTGTTGTACGGTGGAGCCGCACAACACAACCCATAAATCTTTTTGACAGGCGGTTAATCTTCCAGCGTGCTGATATCGCCCTCCGGCTGGCCCAGGGCGCGGGCCTTCAGCAGGCGGCGCATGATCTTGCCGCTGCGGGTTTTGGGCAGGCTGTCCACAAAGGTGATATCCTCAGGTTTGGCGATCGGGCCCATCTCGTGCCCGACGTGGGCGCGCAGCTCTTCCGCCAGCTTATCGCTCTTCTCCACCCCCTGGCGGAGCATCACATAGGCGTGGATGGCGTTCCCCTTCACTTCGTGCGGCAGGCCGATGGCCGCGGCCTCCGCCACCGCCGGGTGGCTGACCAGGGCGCTCTCCACCTCCGCCGTGCCCAGGCGGTAGCCGCTTACCTTGATCACGTCGTCCATGCGCCCGATGACCCAGATATAGCCGTTCTGGTCTTTGCGGGCCGAATCCCCGGCCTGGTACATATTCCCGAACTTGCCCCAGTACTGCTGCCGGTAGCGCTCGGGGTCCTTATAGAGGGTGCGCAGCATCCCGGGCCAGGGCTTCTTGATCACCAGGTAGCCCTCCTCGCCGGGGGCCACGGGCTGGCCCTGCTCGTCCACCACGTCGGCGTCAATGCCGAAGAAGGGCCGCGTGGCGGAGCCGGGCTTGAGCGGGGTGATGGGCAGGGGGGTGATCATAAAGCCGCCGGTCTCCGTCTGCCACCAGGTGTCCATGATGGGGCAGCGCTCGCGGCCGATGACGGTGAAGTACCATTTCCAGGCCTCCGGGTTGATCGGCTCGCCCACGCTCCCCAGCAGGCGCAGGCTGCTCAGGTCGTGGCGTTTGGCCCAGGCGTCGCCGTAGCGCATCAGGCCGCGGATGGCGGTGGGGGCGGTGTAGAGGATGGTGATGCCGTATTTCTCGATCATCTGCCACCAGCGGTTGGGGTAGGGGTAGTTCGGCGCGCCTTCGTACATGAAGCTGGTGGCCCCGTTCAGCAGCGGGCCGTAGACGATATACGAATGCCCGGTCACCCACCCGGCGTCGGCGGTGCACCACCAGCGGTCCTCGTCCTTGATGTCGAAGACGTGCTTCAGGGTAGTGTAGGTGTGTACCATGTACCCCCCGTGGGTGTGCAGCACGCCCTTGGGCCTGCCGGTGGTGCCGGAGGTGTAGAGGATGTAGAGCGGGTCCTCGGCGTCCACCTCCTCGGTGTAGCACAGCGGGGCGGAGATGGGCAGGTTCATCAGGTCGTGGTACCAGTAATCCCGCCCCGGTTCCATGTAAACCTCCTGCCCGGTGCGCTTGACCACGATACAGGCTTCGATGGTGGGCTGGCGCGAGATAGCCTCGTCGGCGATCTCCTTCAGGCCCACGATCTTGCCGCGCAGCCAGCCGCCGTCGGCGGTGATCAGCACCCGGCTCTGGGCGTCCTCGATGCGCTCTGCCAGCGCCTCCACGCTGAAGCCGCCGTACACCACGCTGTGCGGCGCGCCCAGTTTGGCGCAGGCCAGCATGGCGATCACCTGCTCGGGGATGCGCGGCATATAGATGGTGACGATGTCGCCCTTCTTCACCCCCATGCTGCGCAGCACGTTGGCGAATTTGCACACTTCGCGGTGCAGCGAGAAATAGGAGAAGGTGCGCACGTCCCCCGGCTCGCCCTCCCAGACCAGCGCCAGCTTGTTTTTGCGCCACGTTTTCTGGTGGCGGTCCAGGCAGTTATGGACGATATTGGTTTTTGCGCCCACGAACCATTTGTAAAACGGCGGGTTGCTGTCGTCCAGCACCTTGTCCCACTTCTGGAACCATTCCAGTTCCCCGGCCTGCTCGGCCCAGAAGCTCTCCGGATCATCGATCGAGCGCCGGTAGAGCTCGTCGTATTCCTGGATGTGAGCCGCCCGGACCAGCTCTCCCGGTGGAAGATAGATCTCCTCGCCCGCCTGCGCCCCGCTATTTACGCCTTCGTCGGCTACCAACCGGTCCATATCTCCCTCCTTCTGTCTATAAGTGGCAATTTTGATGCGAGTTCTCGAATTTGCTGGCTACATAAATTGTACGAAAGAGGGCGGGGAATGTCAACGTGCGCGGCGCATCCTTGCGCGGCGCATCCATGCGCGGCGCATCCTTGCGCGGCGCAGTCGCAACCCTACGGCGTGAAAAAAGACCCTGAAGGTCTTGGAGACTTTTTGGTCAGGTTCCTGGGGTCTTCTGGCGCCCGCAGGTCAATTCCCCCCATTTTTAAGCCTGCGGAGCGGGTTTTCAGGCCTGCTGCAGGTCCAGCTCCAGCGAGGTGCACTCCCGGAAGCGCGCCAGGGCCTCCGCCTCGGCTTCGAGCGCGGCCCGCTGCCCGTCCCGCAGCGCGCCGAACAGCTCGACCTCCAGGCGCAGGCGGCGGCCTTTCTTCTGCGGGCGCCACAGGCCGGCGCATTCCCCCTCCAGCAGCAGGACCCCCGGGTTGCCGGCCGTGCGCCAGACCCGTTTGTGCAGGCTCCGGTCGGGCAGCAGGGTATCCCGGTCGCGAAACTGCAGATAGGGGTCGTGCGGGGGCAGAAAGCGCGCCCCGCGCGGGGCGGCGGGGTCTTGCAGGCGCTCCAGGTCCTGGCGGGTAATCCAGGCGGCGCGCCCCTCGAAGCGCACCTCCGCCAGCTCCGCCTCCACCAGGGCCCAACTGGCGGCGGCCTGCGCCGGGGAGATGCCCGCCCAACCCGCCAGGTCGCCGGGGGTGGAGGGCCCGCAGGTGGACAGGTAGCGCCGCACCAGCGCGGCGGGGGGGGGCGGGCCCGCCGGGGGACCGGTAGCGCCCCACCCGCGCGGCGCGGGCCTCCTCCTGGGCCCGCGCGGGGAGGGGCCTGCCCAGCCAGTCCGCAGTCAGGCGGTAATAAGCTTTATTCCCGCGCCGCTCTGCGTGGCAGATCAAGCCCAAAGGCCCGGTCAGGTACAGGAAGAAGCGCACGATGCTCTCCCCCAGGCTCTGTCCCTGGGCGTACGGCGAGGGCGACTGCCAGGCGGGCAGGCGCGAGGGCGGCAGCCGCGGGGCGATCTGCGCCGCGATTTCGACCCCGAGCTCGTCTTTGGTCAGGGCGCGGCCTTCCAGCACCCGCAGGGCCTCGTCCGAGACCAGTTCCAGCACTGCCTCCGCCTGCAGCTCCATTTTCTCCAGGCCGGGCTCGACGCCCCGGATGAAGTAGCGCAGCTCCTGTTCCCCCTGGGGCAGAACGCCGCGGGTGAACAGGTCCGCCTCAGCGGTGGGGAAGATGTAGGGGGCCGCCCTCAGGCTCCAGGCTTGGAAGAGGCGTTTTTCACCGTACAGGGCGCGGTCAACCTGCTCCGGCTCCAGGGCCTCCACCCGGGCGTGCAGCGCCTGGGCGGCCGCGCCGGGCGGGGTATTCTGCATCCCGGCGCCGGAGGCGGTCTCCAGCGCGCCGGGGGGCAGCCGCCGGGTGAGGTGCTGGCCCTGCAGGCGAAAGGCGAGCACCCGGGAGCGGTCTGGCTGGATGGGTTTTGAGGTGGGCATGGGGCTATTATATCCCCGGGGAGCCGGCCCGCCGGTTCGGGCCGCTCACAGCTCCCTGAAGCCCTGCGCAGCGGCCCAAATTCGGATAGCTTTTGTAAAAATTGTCTCTTGACAGCCGCCGGAAATATTACTAAAATCAATATTTAGGTATGCCTAAATTTTTATTTGAAGGTCATTAATAATGCGTAAGCGAACGCTTTTCGGGATGGTTTTCATACTGCTGCTCGCCCTGCCGCTGCTCCCGGCCTGCGGGCCGGCCAGCGAGGCGCAGGCTGCCGGGGAAGACCTGGCGGGGCGCAAGATCCGCGCCGTGGCCACCACCGGCATGGTCGCCGACCTGGTGCGGAACGTGGGCGGCGAGCGCCTGGAGGTCACGGCGCTGATGGGGCCGGGGGTGGACCCGCACCTCTACAAAGCCAGCGAGCGCACCGTGATCACCCTGGCGAGCGCAGACGTGATCTTTTACAACGGCCTGCACCTGGAGGCCCAGATGACCGAGGTGTTCGAGAAGATGGGCGGGAGGCTCCGCACGGCCGCGGTGGCGGACGGCATCGAGCCCGGACGCCTGGCCTCCCCGCCGGAGTTCGAGGGCAGCTACGACCCGCACGTCTGGTTCGACGTCAGCCTGTGGATGCAGGCGGCGCGCCAGGTGCAGGCAGTCCTGACCGAGATGGACCCCGCGCACCGCGCGCTCTACCGGGCGAATGCTGCCGCCTACCTGGCGGAGCTGGAGGCGCTGCACGCTTACGTGCAGGCGCAGGCGGAGCGCATCCCGCCGGAAAGGCGGGTGCTGATCACCGCCCACGACGCCTTCAACTATTTCGGGCGGGCCTACGGGTTTGAGGTGCGCGGCCTGCAGGGCATCAGCACCGCCTCCGAGGCCGGAACCGCCGACGTGCAGGCGCTGGCGGATTTTATCGCCAGCCACCGCATCCCGGCGATTTTTGTGGAATCTTCCGTCTCGCCGCGCACCATCGAGGCGGTGCAGGCCGCCGTCCGGGCGCGCGGCTTCGAGGTGCAGATCGGCGGGCAGCTCTTCTCGGACGCCATGGGGGACCCCGGCACCCCGCAGGGGACTTACCCCGGTATGGTGCGCCACAATATTGATACCCTGGCCGGCGCGCTGGCAGGGGAAAGCGAATAACCAGCCGCGGGCAGGCTGCGGCCTGCGCCCGCGTGGGAAAAGACTTTATCCGTTGAATTTTCTCGCTGTGGAGGTATGAGATGAATACAGTGATTCGAAAAGAAGTGAGGGTTGCCCTCTCGAAAAAAGCCCAACCGGTCTGGTTCCGGCTGCTCAAATGGGCTGTGATCATCCCGGTCACGCTCCTTATGGCCAGCCGGGGCTATTTCTGGCCCTGGATCCTCGGCGCGCTGGCGTTCTCTTTGAGCCTGCACTTTTTCTACCGCTACAAGACGAAAGGCTGGACCCGGCCCTACGGGCTGTGGAACGACGTCGAGGCGGGGCGGGAGGTTGAGAGCGCCCCCCAGGAGCGGACTTGAACGGAAAGAAAGCGGGAGCCAGCATGGAAAAAGCGATCGAAGTCTCCGATTTAACAGTGGCCTATAAAGACAAACCCGTGCTCTGGGACCTGGACCTGGAGACGCCTCCGGGCGTACTCATGGCGGTGGTCGGCCCGAATGGGGCCGGCAAGACCACCCTGCTGAAAGCCATCCTGGGGCTGGTCAAGCCGCTGGCCGGGCAGGTGCGCATCCACGGCAGGCCCTACGCCCAGCAGCGCCGCCTGGTCGGCTACGTGCCCCAGCGCGGCAGCGTGGACTGGGATTTCCCCACCAGCGTGCTGGATGTGGTGATGATGGGACGCTACCGCTCGCTCGGCTGGCTGCGCCGGCCCGGAGCGCGGGACCGCGAGCAGGCCCTGGAGGCGCTGGAGAAAGTGGGCATGCGCGCCTTCGCCGGCCGGCAGATCAGCCAGCTCTCGGGCGGGCAGCAGCAGCGGGTTTTCCTGGCGCGGGCCCTGGTGCAGGAGGCGCGCCTGTACTTCATGGACGAGCCCTTCCAGGGGGTGGACGCCACCACCGAGAAGGCGATCGTCGCCCTGCTGCAGGAGCTGCGCCGGGAAGGCAAGACCGTGGTGGTGGTGCACCACGACCTGCAGACGGTGAGTGAGTATTTCGATTGGGTGACCCTGCTGAACGTGCGCAAGATCGCCAGCGGGCCGGTGAGCGAGGCCTTCACCGAGGCGAACCTGCGCCAGGCTTACGGCGGGCGCATCGCCTTTATCAAGGGCGAGAACGGGAACGGGAGCGCGCCCGGGGCGGAGGCGGTAAAGGAGAGGCGCGAGCCGCCGGCCTCCCCGGTCGCCGCCCTCAGGGAGAGCTGAGCATGGACCTGGGGCAGATTCTCCACGACCTGCTGTTCGATTACACCTTGCGCACGGTGGCGCTGGGGGCGGGGGTGCTGGGGATCGTGAGTGGGGCCCTGGGCTCCTTCGCCGTCCTGCGCCGCCAGAGCCTGCTGGGCGACGCCATGTCTCACGCCGCCCTGCCCGGCATCGTGCTGGCGTTCCTGCTCACCGGCAGTAAGGCCCCCCTGGCGCTCATGCTGGGCGCGCTGGGGGCCGGCTGGGCCGGCGCGCTGGTCCTGATGGGTATCGTCCGCCACAGCCGCATCAAGCAGGACAGCGCCCTGGGCCTGGTGCTCTCAGTGTTCTTCGGCTTCGGCCTGGTGCTGCTGACCTTTGTGCAGCGCCGCCCAGACGCCAGCCAGGCCGGGCTCGACCGCTTTCTGTTCGGGCAGGCCGCCACCCTGCTGGAGCGGGAGGTGCTGGCCATGGCCCTGCTGGGCGGGCTGGCCCTGCTGGCCCTGGGGCTGCTGTGGAAGGAGTTCAAGCTGCTCAGTTTCGATACGGGCTTCGCCGCCAGCCAGGGCTACCCGGTGGGCTGGCTGGACGCGGCCCTGACCACGCTGCTGGCGGCCGCCATCGTGGTGGGCCTGCAGGCGGTGGGGGTGGTGCTGATGAGCGCCATGCTGGTCGCGCCGGCCGCGGCCGCCCGCCAGTGGACCGACCGCCTGGGCTGGATGGTGGCGCTCGCGGCCCTGTTTGGGGCGCTGGCAGGGGTGAGCGGGACCGTCCTCAGCAGCCTGTCTCCCGGGCTGTCCACCGGGCCAACCATCGTGCTGGCGGTCAGCGCGCTGGTGGTCTTTTCGCTGCTGCTGGCCCCGAACCGCGGCCTGGTCTGGGCCTGGGTGCGCCGCCTGCGCAGCCGCCGGCGGCTGCGGGTGGAGGCCGTGCTGCGCGCCCTCTACAGCCGGGCGGCCCAGCACCAGGACTCCGGCCACGCCCATTCGCTGGGCGTGCTGCGCATAATGAACGCGGGCCAGGGGGGCGTGCTCCGCAGCCTGCAGGCCCTGCAGGGGCGCGGCCTGGTGCGCCGCACCGGGGAAGGCCACTGGGCTCTGACCCCGGAGGGCTTCGAGCAGGCGCGCAGACTGGAACTTTAACAACCAGGGGCCGCTCAGGCCGGGGAATCATCCGGGGGCAATTGGGAAGCACCAACCCAGGTTCCCCCCAGACGCTCTCGCACCGGGAGGCTTTAGCCTCTATCCGAAAAATGTACTGTTGTTGTGATGGAGGGCGCAGCTCTCTATCACAACAACATAATAAATTTTAAGGATAGGTTCTTACACCATCAGAGGCCGGGCTTTTTGCGGAAGCCGGAGCGCAGGATGGCCGCCGCCCCGGCCGCGCAGACCAGGATGACCAGCAGGGGGAGCGCCTGGCCCAGCGGCAGGCTGGAGGGCTGAGGCGGGAGAGAGGCCGCAGCCGGCGGCTCCTCGCCCGGGCCGGCGGCCGGCGCCAGGGCGGCCGGTTCGTCCGCCTGCGCCTCTTCCTTCTCCCCGGTTTCTTGGCTCCCGGCGTCCGCTTCGCCGTCGTCCGGGCTCCCCGTATCGGAGCCTGCTCCGGCGGGCGGGCTGTTCTCCTCCGGTTCCGGGCCTGGGGTTTGCGTGGGGGCGGGGAGGGGCGCCTGCGGCGTCTCCTGGACCGGGGCGGCGCTTTCGGCGGCGGCCTCGCTCATGTTCGCCGTGCCGGTGGGCGCCTGGCCGGGCGGGTAGACCAGCAGCTTCTGCCCTTCGTAGATGGTGTTCGATTCGGCCGCCAGCCCGTTCAGGCGGCGCAGGTCGTCAATGCGCACGCCGTAGGAGATGGCGATGCTCCACAGGGACTGGCCCGGGCCGACGATGTGCAGGATGGACCCGTTGGCCTGGGGGGTGGCGGTCTGAAACGGGGTGGGCGGGACCTGGGTGGCGGAGAGCGAGCCGGCGCTGTTTTCGGAGGCGCGCGTGCTGGCAGGAGCGCCGGGGACGGTGGGCTGGACTTCGACCTGGCCCCCCGGGCGCACGTTCAGGGTGATGTACATCGTGCCGCCGTTCACCGCCACCCCGACGCCCATGGCGCCGCTGCTGTGGCCCACCATGGTTTGCATGTGCACCGGGTCCGCCCAGGTCCCGTAGACCACCATCTCCGCCGTCAGGTAATTGGAGTCCCCGCCGGCGACGTTCTCGACCACGCCGATGGAAAGGGAGACCGAGCCGTCCTTATGCTCGTGCGTGCTGGTCTGGATGGCCGCCTGGTATTCGGAATGCGCCTGGGCGTATGCCATCAGCCCCGAATCGACCTCGTAAGGCTCCAGGCCCTGGCTGGCGCGCAGGGCGTTGACGGCGGCAAGGATATCGGAGGCGGTGAGAGAAGCGAGGTTGGAGCGAGAAGAGGCCGTCTGGGCCGGCAGGGCCAGCACCAGCAGCAGGAGCAGAACCAGCGCAGGAAGGGTGGGCGGTTTGAACATCGTTTTCGAAGCCAGGCGGTCCGCACAGGGGCGCAGGCGGGCTGCTCCTCAGCCCTGCTGCGCCGCAATAACAGGTTTTCTGCGCCGCCGGCATCCGGCCGGCCTGCGAGTATGTGTATTTGAAGTTTAAAGCACTTTTGCCGCTTTGTCAAAAGCGGCTTTGTCAGAAGGAGCCTTGTAATGACACCCGTACAGTTAGAGATTCAACTGATCGCCGCGGTGGCCGCGGCCGCCTGCGCCCTGCCCGGGGTTTTCCTGGTGCTGCGGCGCATGGCGATGATGAGCGACGCCATCAGCCACACGGTGCTGCTCGGCATCGTGCTGGGCTTTTTCCTGACCCGTGACCTGGCCTCCCCCTGGCTGATCCTGGGGGCGGCGCTGACCGGGGTGCTGACGGTGAGCCTGGTGGAGCTGCTGCACCGCACCGGGCTGGTGCGCGAGGACGCCGCCATCGGGCTGGTGTTCCCCGCCCTGTTCAGCCTGGCGGTGATCCTGATCTCCCGCCACGCGGGGGGCGTGCACCTGGACACCGACGCGGTGCTGCTGGGCGAGCTGGCCTTCGCCCCCTTCGAGCGCTTTACGGTCGCCGGCTACGACCTGGGCCCGCTGGCGCTGTGGGTGATGGGGGGCATTTTCCTGCTCAACCTGGGCCTGATCGTGCTGTTCTACAAGGAGCTGAAGCTGGCTACCTTCGACCCCGCCCTGGCGGCGGCGCTGGGCTTCGCCCCCGGGCTGATCCACTACGGGCTGATGGGCCTGGTCTCGGTCACCGCGGTGGGGGCGTTCGAGACGGTAGGTTCTATCCTGGTGGTGGCGCTGATGATCGCCCCGCCGGCTTCGGCCTACCTGCTCACCGACCGCCTGCCGCGCCTGCTGGGGCTGAGCGTTCTCTTCGGGGCGCTGAGCGCGGTGGGGGGCTACTGGGCGGCGCACCTGCTGGATGCCTCCATCGCCGGCTCGATGGCGAGCGCGGCCGGGCTGCTGTTCGCCCTGGTTTTCCTGTTTGCCCCGGAGCGCGGCCTGGTCGCCGCCGCCGCCCGGCGCGCCCGCCAGCGGCAGGGGCTGAGGGCGGAGCTGCAGAAAACCGCCTGACTGCCTCAGAACCGATCCTGAAAATTTATTTTTATGCGGCTGTGATGGGGGGCGCTGTCCCCGTCACAACCGCAGCACATTTTTCGGACGGGTACTCAAGCATGAGCTTGGCTTCCGACTCTTCCAAAGCCATGCGAAGGAGCGCTATGGACCTTGACCGTTTTTTTCACCTCTTTGCAGCCGCCGTAACCCTCACCATCCTGTTCATCTCGGCCGCCCACCGCCGGCGCGCCAACCAGAGCGGCGAGCGCA
>JAEWYL010000266.1 GCA_023395675.1 Chloroflexota bacterium
TTAAATTTGGGGCGGGGTTTACCCGGGCCGCATTTTTCGCATTGACGGACTCCTGGCGGGCGCCTCAATCACCCTGGAGAGCTTATTGAGGCGGCCCCGGCGAGATGGACAGCAGTTCGAGCGGCAGGCGCTCCGGGGCGCGCCGCACCAGCGTGCCCTGCATGGACCAAGGGCCGGTCCAGGTGATGACCACCGGTTCCAGCGCGCCGCGCAGGTCCTGTCCGGACTCCACGAATACCAGCTTGTTATTGGGCGTGCGGCCCTTCCAGCGGCCGCGCACCTTCTCCTCGAAGAGCACTTCAACCGTCTCGCCCTGGAAGCGGGCGCCGATCTCCGCCGCAATGCCTTCCTGTAGTTCTTCCAGCAGGCGGAAGCGGCGCCATTTCTCCTCGTCGGACACGTCGTCGGGCATGCGGCGCTCGGATACCGTGCCGGGTCTGGGCGAATAGCGCGCCAGATGCGCCACGTCCAGCTTCAGCTCGGCCAGCAGCTCGTAAGTGCGCATGAACTGCTCGTCCGTCTCGCCCGGGAAGCCCACGATGATGTCGGTGCCGATGGAAACGTCCGGGATGCGGGCGCGGATATCGGCGATCAGGCGGCGGTAATCCTCTGCGCTGTAGCCGCGCTTCATATTCTCCAGCACGGTATCGTCGCCCGCCTGCACCGGCACCTCGATATGCGGCATGACCTTCGGCAGCTCCGCCACGGTGTCCAGCAGCTCGCCGGTCATCCAGTTCGGGTGCGAGGTCAGGAAGCGGATGCGCTCCAGCCCCTCCACCTCGTGGATGATGCGCAGCAGGGCAGCCAGGTTGGGCCCGTCGGGGATATCCTTCCCGTAGCGGTCCACGATCTGCCCCAGCAGGGTGATCTCTTTCACACCCTGGGCGGCCAGGGAGCGCGCCTCGGCCACAATATCGCCCACCGGGCGGCTGCGCTCCACCCCGCGCCGGTAGGGGATGATGCAGAACGAGCAGGCGTGCGAGCAGCCCAGCACCACCGGGACGTGCGAGGCCACCAGCCGCCCGCGCTGTTCCACCGGCAGGATCAGGTCGCCGTCCAGGACCGCGTACTGCGTCTCCGTCTCTGAAAGCGCCAGCTCCCGGCTCTCGCCCTGGGTCAGGTACGAGACCAGCGGGCCGGGATCGGAAGGCGGCGAGAAAATGTCCACGAAGGGAAAACGCTTTCTCAGGCGCTCGTGTCCTTTGACGCCCACCAGGCAGCCCATCAGGTTAATCACCAGGTCGGGGCGCTGCTCTTTCAGCGGTTTCAGCGAATACAACCGCCCGTAGGCTTTATCCTCGGCGCTCTGGCGCACCACGCAGGTGTTCAAAACGATAATATCTGCCTCGTCGGCGCGCCGGGTGGCATGGTAGCCCAGGTGTTCCAGGGCCGAGGCCACGCGCTGAGAATCGGCGACGTTCATCTGGCAGCCTTCTGTCCAAATGTGATACTTCATGTCGGTATTATAGTAGCTATGGGCCATTTCGGCAACCGGGGATGATGTTACAATACGGCCCTATGCGAAAGCCGAACCTGATTCGTATTGTCTGGTTTCCGGCTGTGTTGATGGTACTGATGGGTCTGCTTTACTGGTTCCCCCCCATACACAGCCGCCTGTCGTGGCGAGTGGATTTTGCCCTTGCCTACCTGCGTGGCGTGGTTAACCCGGTAGCACAGGTGCCGACCCCCCTGCCCCCGCCGGCCATCTCCGTCACCTCGCTGCCCGAGCCCACCGCCACCCAGCCCGCCTCCCCCACCCCGCCCCCGCCCACCGGCACCCCGCAGGCGACCCCGACCGCCACCCTCAGCCCGACCCCCATCCCGGGCGCGGTCTCCATGCCTGCCCCCGCCTGGGAGAAGCAGGACATCAACAACTGCGGTCCCGCCACCCTGGCGATGTACCTGCGCTACTACGGCTGGGAGGGCGACCAGTTCGACATCGCCGAGATGCTCAAGCCGCAGCGCGAGGACCGCAACGTGAACGTGGAGGAGCTGGTCTACTACACCCGCACCCGCGCCGGCTGGCTGAATATCGAGTACCGGGTGGGCGGCAACCTCGAGCTGCTCAAGCAGCTGATGGCAGCCGGGCTGCCGGTGATGATCGAAGAGAGCTTTTACTTCGAGGAGAACCAGTGGCCTAACGACGACCGCTGGGCCGCGCACTACTTCCTGCTGACCGGCTACGACGACGCCGCCCAGATCTTCACCGGGCAGGACAGCTTCTACGGCGCCGACCGCAAGATCCAGTACGAGCGGCTGGACCAGGACTGGCAGAGTTTCAACCGCGTCTACATCCTGGTCTACCCGCCGGACAAGGAAGAGACCGTCAAGAGTATCCTCGGGCCCGACTGGGACGTGGACGCCAACCGCCAGCGCGCCCTGGAGCTGGCCCAGGCAGAGACGGAGACAGACCCGGACAACGCCTATACCTGGTTCAACCTGGGGACCAACCTGGTCTATTTCGAGCGCTGGGGCGAGGCCGCCGGCGCCTACGACCAGGCCCGCAGCCTGGGGCTGCCGCAGCGCATGCTGCGCTACCAGTTCGGCCCGTTCTTCGCCTACTTCCACTCGGGAAAGCTCGAAGAACTGCTGACCCTGACCGAGTACGCCCTGCAGATCACCCCCAACGCCGAGGAGGCCTTCCTCTGGCACGGCTGGGCCCTCTACCGCAGCGGCGACACCGGGCAGGCGGTCGAGAACTTCAACGCCGCCTTGAAGGAAAACCCGAACTACACCGACGCCCAGCTGGCGCTGGATTTTGTGAACCAGAACCCGTAGGCTTTCCGCCCGCAGTGATGGGAATGATACAGTTCTAAGCAGAAGGAGGCGGTCCGGGCGCTCTTTACCCGCCCGGATGGCCTCATTTTACGAACGCACCGCACAGCTTCTTATGCAAACCCCGGTCGTGGTCAGCTTTACGCTTCGAGGCGAATGGACCGCCCCCAACACGCCGGGGACGCGCGTCCCCAGCCACGGTACCAACGAGCTGGGCGTGAGATATGCCTACGACTTCATCGGTCTCGATCCGGAGAGCCGGGCGCTGCGCTACTTCCGCCCCGGCGCGCTCCGCTACCTGCTTTTCGGCGCACGCCTGCAGGACTTCTTCGGCTGGGGCCGGCCCATCTTCGCAGCCGCCCCCGGCGTTGTGGTGCAGGCCGGGGACGGCTGGCCCGAACGCAATCCCGTCCACCCGCTGCGGGACACTTACATCCGGCTCAAGAACGCCCGCAGCCTCAATGCGCGGGAAAAGCTGGACCTGCGCGCGCTGCTCGGCAACTACGTCATCCTCGAAACGGACCTCGGGTACGCGGTCTACGCCCATGCCCAGACCGGCTCGGTCCGCGTCTCCCCGGGAGAGCGGGTGGCAGAGGGCCGGCGCCTGGCGAACGTCGGCCACTCGGGCAATTCGACCGCCCCGCACCTGCATTTCCACCTGATGGACCACCTCGACCCCTGGAAAGCGCAGGGCATCCTCTGCTGCTTCCGCGACTACGAAATCTACCAGGACGGCGCCTGGCGCCCCGTGCAGAACGGCATCCCCCGGGCCGGGGAACGGCTTAGAAAAAGCCCCTGAGACCCTGACCGGAAAATCCGATTCCATGTTGTTGTGATGGGGGGCTTGGCCCCCATCACAACAACACAACATTTTCGGATAAATACTCTGGGTCTTTTCCATTTCTGCGGCCAGAGATCGCGAACAGGCCCCGGAAAGTGAGTAGAATTGTGGTGTATGCAGCCCCTGCATACACCACAATCCATTTCTCGAAAAGGTGCAAAATGGAAGTCCAGTCACTCAACGGAACCTGGGAATTCCGCCAGGAAGGGACGCAGGAATGGCTGCCGGGGGAGGTGCCCGGCGGCGTGCACACGGACCTGCTGCGCCTGGGGCGCATCCCCGATCCCTTCACAGGCGAGAACGAGCTGGAAGTGCAGTGGGTGTCCGAGGCGGATTGGGAATACCGCCTCGCCTTCACCCCCGAAACCGCGCTGCTGGCTCAGGACAAAATTGTTCTGGTCTGCGAGGGTCTGGATACCCTGGCGGAAGTGAGCCTCAACGGCCAGCCGGTGGGCCGGAGCCGCAATATGTTCCGCCCGTACGAGTGGGAAGTCGCCTCCCTGCTCCGCCCCGGTGATAACCGGCTCGCGGTGCGCTTCCGGTCGCCGGTACGCTACGTGCAGGAGCGCCAGGCGCAGTTCGCCCTGCCCGGGGTCGAGCCCGCCATCCACATCCAGGGCAGCCCTTACCTGCGCAAGGCACCCTCCCACTTCGGCTGGGACTGGGGCCCCATGCTGCCGCCTATCGGCCTCTGGCGCGAGATCCGCCTGGAGGGCCGCTCGCAGGCCCGGCTGGCCGAGGTGCACCTGCGCCAGCAGCACTCCCGGGGAGAGGCGCGGGTGAGCGCCGCGCTGCGCCTGGAGCGCTGGGGGGAGGCGCCGCTGCGGGCTGTGTTCCGGCTCACCTCCCCCTCCGGCGAGACCTGGGAGCAGGCGGCGGAGGCGGACTCCGGCCGCTCAGACCTGGACATGGAGCTCGCGGTCCCCAACCCCGAGCTGTGGTGGCCCAACGGCATGGGCGGGCAGCCGCTCTACCGGGCCGTCGTCGAGCTGCGCTCCGGCGAGGCGCTCCTGGAGCGGCGCGAGCACCGCCTGGGGCTGCGCACCCTGGAGCTGCGCCAGGAGCCCGACCAGTGGGGGCGCTCGTTCACCTTCTTCGTCAACGGGCAGCCGCTGTTTGCCAAGGGCG
The DNA here is from genome assembly GCA_023395675.1 of Chloroflexota bacterium. Classification (GTDB taxonomy): domain Bacteria; phylum Chloroflexota; class Anaerolineae; order Anaerolineales; family UBA4823; genus JAEWYL01. The sequence goes on from JAEWYL010000266.1 coordinate 4,745, forward strand.
CCGACTGGATCCCGGCCGATTCCTTCCCCACCCGGGTCACCCCCGAGCGTCTGGAGAACCTCCTGGGCTCGGCCGCCCGGGCGCATATGAATATGCTGCGCGTGTGGGGCGGGGGCTTTTACGAGAACGAGGCCTTCTACGACCTCTGCGACCGCTTCGGCCTGCTGGTCTGGCAGGATTTCATGTTCGCCTGCTCCATCTACCCGCTGGACGAGGCCGACTTCCTGGAAGAGCTGGAGGCCGAGGTGCGCGCCGCCGTAACCCGCCTGCGCCACCGGGCCTGCCTGGCCCTGTGGTGCGGAAACAACGAGATGGAATGGATGTGGCGTCTCTGGAAGCGCATGCCCCGCCTGTCCGCCTACCGGCGCGCCTACGACCGGTTCTTCCACCACACCCTGCCCGCCTGGGTCTCCGCCGCCGACCCCGACCGGCCCTACTGGCCCAGCTCGCCCTCCTCCAACACTCCCTTCCGGAACCCCAACAGCGCAGAGCAGGGAAATATGCACTACTGGGAGGTGTGGCACGGGCGCAGGCCCTTCAGCGCCTACCTCACCCAGTACCCGCGCTTTATGACCGAGTTCGGCTTCCAATCCCTGCCCCCGCTCGAGACCGTGCGCGCCTTTGCCGCCCCCGAGAGCTGGGACCTGCAGGGGCGCGTGATGAAGCACCGCCAGCGCAGCGGGGACGGCAACCGCCTCATCTTCACCCAGATGAACCGCCTGTTCCACCCCCCCAGGGATTTTCCCGCCCTGGTCTACCTGAGCATGGTGCTGCAGGCCGAGGGCATCCGCTCGGGGGTGGAGCACTGGCGCCGCCACCGGGAGCGGGTGAGCGGGACTATTTTCTGGCAGCTCAACGACTGCTGGCCCGCCATCTCCTGGTCCAGCCTGGATTATTACGGGCGCTGGAAAGCCCTGCACTACGCCGCGCGGCGTTTTTACGCCCCGGTGCTGCTCTCGGCGGTCGTCACCCGCGAAAACATCGAGCTGCACCTGACCAACGACCGCCTCAGCCCCTTCTCCGGGCGGCTGCGCTGGGCGCTGCAGGCTCTGGACGGCACCGTGGTCGAATCCGGCGAGGCGCCCGCCCGCGTCCCGGCAGGCGCTTCGGAGCTGGCGCTGGCCCAGCCGGCCGGCTTCCGGCCCAAACGCCGCAAAGAGCTTGTGCTGGTCTGCGAGCTGCTGGAGGGGGAAGAGCGCCTGGCCCTGATCGCCGTCCCCCTGGCCGCGGACAAATCCCTGGCGCTGGAGGACCCGCAGATCCGCGTGGATCTGTCGCTCTCGGGCGGCGAACTGGTGCTGGAGGCGCGCGCCCGCTCCCTGGCCCGCTTCGTGGAGCTGGGGCTGGAAGGGGCGGAGGTGGTCTTCAGCGATAACTATTTCGACCTGCCGGCAGGCTACACCCGCCGCCTGACCTGCCCCCTGCCCGGGGGCTGGAGCGAGGCGCAGGCCCGGGCCGCCCTGCGAGTCCGCTCGCTGTACGACAGCTACGAGGGCTAGCAGAAAGGGTCTGCTGCCGTGAAA
>JAEWYL010000298.1 GCA_023395675.1 Chloroflexota bacterium
AAGGGATAGGAGAGGTGGTAATCCCGCTCCAGCGCCACCCGGGGAGGCGTCCAGTTCCCCTGGCGGTCCAGCTCCATAACCGCGATGCGGCCCTTGCCCTCCCGGTAGAGATACTCCTCCAGGAAGATGTAGAAGCGCTCCTCGCGCTTCAGCGGGAACGGGTCCGCCCAGAAGCGGTCTTTGGGAGGCAGGAGGGGCCGGAAGCGGTAGAGGGTGTCCGCCGGGCCTTCCTTCTTCCCCAGGTGGAAAGCCAGGAACCACTGGTAGCGGTACGCGGCGTTGGAGAGCCGGGCCCCGGCGTAGCGCCAGGCCCAGCGCCCGAACAGGCCCGCCATCTCCAGGTTCCCGGGCTGCGTATACAGGCGCTCGGAATAGGGCCGGAAGACTGCCTGCCCTGTCTCCGGCTCCAGGGCCTGTGGGCCGCGCGCGTGCAGGTCCTGCAGCTTGCGCAGCACGAAATCGGAGGTTTTCCAGTAGTAATTGTTCTTGTTGCGGTGCACGGAGTGCGGCTCGGTGCCGGCGAAGGAGCGGTAGATCACCCGGCCCGCGTCCAGGCGGCTGCCCAGCACCTGCAGCACCGACCCGGTGACCGGATTGGCCTCCATCACCTCCCAGAAGCCGGGAGGCCCGCCGCGGTTGACCAGATTGTCACCGTGGTGGTAGGACCAGACCCCAAAACGGGCCAGGTTCAGAAATTCCCCCCGCAGAATGCGGAAACCGAAGCGCAGGGCCACGTCCAGATCAAAAGCGCGGATCTGCTCCGCCTGCTCCCCTTCCAGGTAGTCGGAGAACTCGGTTTGCCGGGGGGTGACCGTGATGCGCGGGATGCCCTGCAGCAGCGGGCCGGTGTCCACCAGTGCGAAGGCGTCCCGCCGGACCCGGAACAGGCGCCGGTCCAGCTTGCGGTAGAGCAGGTAGAGCAGGCCGTCCCGGTGCTGCCAGGCCTTTTTCAAGAGGCCCGGCTGCGCGCCGCCGGCCTCCCGCGCCGGGCTGGCGCCGTTGAGCACTACGAGGGACACCCGCGCGTACTCCGAGCGCTGGATCTGTTCGATGATCCTGCACACCCACTGGGGTTGTACGGTGGTGTCCAGCAGCAGGGCTGTCCGGACCGGTTCGTGCATCACGCTCAAGCTCCTTAACCCAATCTCAAAGGGAGGACCCTGGTCTTCATGCCGCTCAGGCGGCCGGCCGGCCGGTGCCGAGGCCGGCGTAAATCTCCAGCAGGCGCGGCATGGTCACCTGCGGCGAAAAGCGCCGCTCGAAGACCTGCAGAGCATTGTCCCGCAGCCGCTCCCGCAGCCCGCGGTCCTCCAGCAGGCACAGCAGCCCGTGCGCCAGGGCAGCCGGGTCCTTGGGCTTCACCAGCCAGCCGCTCTCCCCATGCTGCAGCACCTCGGGGATGCCCCCCACGGAGGCCGCCAGGACGGGGGTGCCGGAGGCCATCGCCTCCAGCAGGATCATGGGCAGCCCCTCCCAGCGCGAGGGGAGCGCCACGACGTCGGCCAGGCTCAACAGCAGGGGGATGTCATCCCGGTTCCCCAGCAGGTCCACCCGCAGGTGCGGCGGCAGGCTCAGGCAGCGCCGGCGGACCTCGGCTTTCAGCGGCCCCTCGCCGGCGAACAGCACCCGCAGGGGCTGCCTTACCCGCCCCTCCAGATGCTCGAGCGCGCAGGCGAGCAGGTCCGGCCCTTTCGCCTCGACCATACGCCCGGCGTAGAGCACCACCCGTTCGTTCTCCCGCAGCCCGAGCTGCCGGCGGGCCTCCTGTTTCTCCTGCGGGCTGAACACGAACTGCTCCACGTTGACCGTGTTCGGCGTCACCCGGATGCGGCCCTCCAGGTCGGGCAGCCAGCCCCGCAGGGCCTGCCCCACCGCCTCGCTCACCGGCAGGATGCGCTGGTAGCGGCCGTAGAGGACGTGGTCCACGCGCTTCAGGAGGGGCAGGCTCCTGCGCCGGTTCCACACGCTGTGCTCCGAGTAGACGTAAGGCTGGCCGCGCTCCAGGAAGGACACCAGGGCGGTATACACCAGACCGGGGAAGAGGTGAGCGTGGACCACCTCATAGCCCCCCCGGCGCACCACCTGCCGGAGGGCCCGGGCCAGGCGGGGATCGTACTTGCGGCGCAGCCGGTAGGCCGCGATCCCCGGGTCGTGGTTGAGGTTCCACACCTGGATCCCCAGCCGCTCCAACGGCGGGGCGAGGGGCCCGGCGGCGTAGAGGGTGCAGATCTCCACCTCGTGGCCCGCCGCCTGGAGGTAGCGCGCCCACTGCCCGACCAGGGTCTCGGCGCCGCCGTGCAGCAGGCTGGGGAGAATATACAGGATACGCATATCGGCTCCGGGTCAGGCGGGGGATGAGCCGGGGCTGCGGGCGGCGATCCAGGGCATCAGCAGGCGCCGCAGGCGCTTGAAGCTCTCATAATTGCGCCGGAAGAACGGGCTGGTCATCAGGCGGAAGTGCAGGGGGGTGTACTCGCGGTACAGGCTGATGCGGCGCAGGGTGTAGCGGCTCAACGGGATGCCGTAGCGGGGCGGGGTGACCACCGCGCCGCGGTAGCCCGCCGCCTCGACCATCTTCACCACCGCCGGGTCCAGGTCGCCGCGCGGGTAGCAGAAGCTGCTCACTTCCACCCCAAGCTGCCGCTCGAGCCTGAGCTTCGAGGCGGCGATCTCATCCCAGCAGCGCCCCGGTTCCAGGCGAGTGAGCGCCGGGGGGTGGGTGCTGGTGTGCGACCCCAGCTCCATGCCGCAGTCCAGCAGCTCTCCGGCCTGCTCCCAGGTCAGCGGATAATACAGGCTGCGCCTCCCGTAAACGTTCACCTTCTCCTCGTCCCACCAGAAGACGTGCTCCCGCCCCACGTAACTGGTCACCAGAAAGACCACCGCGGTGAAGCCGTAGCGCCTGAGGATGGGGAAAGCCTGGGTATAGGTATCGGCATAGCCGTCGTCGAAGGTGATGATGACCACCTTCTCCCCCCGGCGGGCGGGCCGGCGCAGGTGCTCGGCCAGGGTGATGGAGCGGTAGCCGTGCGAGGCCAGCCAGCGCATCTGGCGCTCGAAATCGGCGGGGCGCACCGCCAGCCCGTCCTTGCGCTCCTCGCTGACGCTGTGATAAGCCAGGATCAGAGGCCAGTCGGCCCAAACGTCCATGTCCTGCTGTGTGTTTTTCATTGAGGTCAGTCCTATGGTTGAAATAAACGAGGCCCGGCGAGAGGCGTTAGTTCCTATACAGCTTCAGTGTCGGGCTGCGCGGGAGAACCCCCTCCCCGCCCTCCCCCAACCCGCAAAACCGGCCTTACGAGACAGTCCCCGCCAGCTCCCGGTACACCGCTTCCAGGCGGGCAGCGGTCAGGTCCAGGGAGGCGAAGGCGGACACGGATTCTCGGGCCCGGGCGCCCAGGGCGCGGCGCAGGTCGGGGGAGGCGAGCAGCAGGCAGAGCTTCCCCGCCAGCTCGACCTCGTCCTCGGACTCGAAAAACAGCCCGTTCTGCGGATCCGCCACCAGGTCTTTCGCCCCGCCCACCCGTGAGACCAGCACCGGCAGCCCGCAGGCCATGGCCTCCAGCAGGGCGTTGGACAGCCCTTCGGTGCGAGAGGGCAGCAGGAAGAGGTCGGCGGCCTGGTAATAGGGCAGCACTTCCGCCTGCTCGCCCAGGAAATTCACGCTGCTGCCGACGCCGAGCTCGCCTGCCAGGCGCTCCAGGCGCTCGCGCTCCGGGCCGCCGCCGGCGAGAAAGAGGCGGGCGGCAGGGGGGCTGTTCTCCTGCATGCAGGCCCAGCCGCGCAGCAGCACGTCCACGCCCTTCATATGCTCCAACCGCCCGACGTAGAGGGCTGCCGCTTCCCCGGGGTGGAAGCCCAGGCGCTGCCGGGCTGCGGCCTTCTCTTCCGCCGGGGCAGGGCGGTAGAGGCCCGTGTCCACCCCGTTGGGGATGCAGGCGATCTTGCCCGCCGCGGTCCCCAGGCCCTCCAGCAGGGTCTCCACCTCCCGGTTGACCACAACCACCCGGTCCACCAGGCGCAGCAGGGCCAGCATCTGCCAGCGGGCGAGGCGGGAGGCGAAATCCTGCTGGTAGGCATAGGCCCCGGTGCGGAGCTTTACCAGGCTGCGCCCTCCCCACAGGCTGGCTGCCGCGGCCGCCAGCCAGCCGGCCGCCCCGGCGTCGTGGGCGTGGAAAATCGTCCCCCGCTCGCTCCCCCGCAGGCTCCACACCCCCGCCAGCAGGAAGAGCAGCGAGCCCAGTTTGCCGCCCCGGCTGTAAACCCGCCGCACCGGCAGGCCGCGCACCCGTTCATCCGGGGGCAGCCCCTGCGGGTGGGCGTAGCTGTGCCGGCGGGTCAGCACCCGCACCGACCAGCCCGAGGCGGTGAGCGCCCCGGCGAGCTGGTGCACCTGGGTTTGCGCCCCGCCCATCACCGGGGTAAAGGTGGGGATGATCATCCAGGCTGCTGGACCAGGCTGTCCCATTTTCCCGCCTCCACCGCCGGGGCGCTGCGCTGGACGACCACCTGCCCCAGGTTCCCGTCCACCGTCACCCAGTCGCCGTCCCGGATCAGGTCCGTGAGACCCGCCACGTTGATCACCACCGGGATGCCGTACTCCCGGGCCAGAGTCGAGCCGTGCGAGAGCAGGCTGCCCATCTCGATCACCACGCCGCCGGCGCGGGCAAAAACGGAGCTCCAGGCCGGGCGGAGCTGGGTGCAGACCAGGATCTCCCCCGGCTGCACCCGCTGCAGCTCTCCCAGCCCGCTCACGAAGCGGGCCGGGCCGCGCGCCAGGCCCGGGCTGCAGACCTCCCCGCTCAGCTCGACGAACGCCCCCGCCCCCGCCTGGGTCCCGGCCGGTTCGACGGCGTTCCACTGCGCCGGGCGGCGCTGGACCCGCCTGCGGGTCTTCTCGAAGGTGTCCCGGCGGGCGTCCACCCGCTGCAGCAGCCGGGCGTCGGGCCGCGGGGCCCAGAGCAGGCGCTCGATCTCCTCGCGCTCCAGGAAAAAGACGTCTTCCGCGGCGCGCAGCATGCCCCGGCCCGCCAGGCGGCTCCCGATCTCGCGCGTGTAGCGGCGGATCACCGCCACGGCGCGGTAGGTGTTGTGGTTGCGGTCCTCTTTGTAGGGGAAATAGCGTTCGGCCCGGCCCAGCAGCCAGTCGAAGAGCAGCCTGCGCCAGGGCAGGGGCCGGCCCTGGCCCAACCGCTCCTGCGCCTGGCGCACCGCCTCGCTGCGGCGGGCCTGCTGCTGCGCGTGGCGCTGGCTGAAGGTTTTCCCCGCCGGGGCCTGCAGGGCCGCGTGAGAGAGCGAAAGGGCCACGGACTCCTGGTTGAGCTCCCAGGCGGGGTCGCGCGGGTAGCGGTCGGCCCAGATATAGCCGAACTTCTGGAGGAACTCCTGCAGCTGGTCTTCGAAGCGCCTGCCGTTCTTCACCTTTCCCCGGGCGGAGGCCAGCCCGGCGGCGTCCAGGACGGACAGCACCGTCTCCGGCAGGCCCTCGCGCAGGGTGAGGGCCAGCTTCTCCATCTCCAGGCCGCGCCGCACGCTCACGTCCTCCAGCCCGGTGAGAAAATCCAGGGCGTTCCAGGGCCGCCCGGGGCCGAAAAGCAGGCGGCAGGCCCGGTCGAGCAGGCTGGCCGAGAGGGTCGCGGCCGTTCCGATGGGATAGCTGGTGTACTGGTACTCCAGGTAAAGCTGCACCGCCTGGTTAAAACCGTTCAGCAGCTTTTTCGGGTCCAGCGCCTGGAGGTCCTCCCGGTCCAGGGCCTGCAGGCGCCGCTCGAAGTCCGGCAGAATGCGGCCGGTGTAGCGCCGGTGGGTCCAGGCGGCCAGGAGCCAGGCGGCGAGCTGCCAGAAATGCATCCAGAGCTGCAGCGGGAGCTTCACCTGGCGCCAGGAGGGCCGGTAGTAGAGCAGCCCGTCCCGGTTCTGCATCACGGGTTTGAAGGTCAGGCGGAAATGGTCGTTAATGGCCCGCACCCACTGCTTGTAGCGCTCCACCGCCAGCTCGCAGCCGAGGGTGGAGAACGGCTCGTCGTAGGTGATCAGCCAGCCCGGTTCCATTTCGAGCCGGGCGTCGGCGCGCTTGCGCGGGAACTGGGTGATCGGGCGCGTCTGCAGGATCCAGAGCTCCCCCGCCGTATCCATCACCCATTCGATATCCTGCGGCTGGCCCTGGCTGCGCTCCACGGCGCTCCCCAGGCTCACCAGGCGGGTCAGGTCCATCTCGGCGCTGTGGCTGCCGGCGTTGTAGACGCGCCCGCTCTTCTTGGAGACATAGAGGGAGCTGGCCTGCGCCTCGCCGCTCACCAGCTTCTCACCCTCCCCCTGGACGAACTCGATCACGGCCGTGTCCGTCTCCCCGGCGAAGGCCTGGGTGAAAAAGACGCCGGACACCAGGGGCTGCACCATGGCCTGCACCAGGACCGCCATGCCGTGCGTGAGGTGGTCCAGGCCCGCCTGCTCGCGGTAGGCAGCCGCCTCGTCATTCCAGTAAGAGGCCCAGCAGTCGCGCACCGCCTGCAGCAGGGCGGCCTCATCCCCGATCCCCAGCAGGCTGGTGTACAGGCCGGCGAAGCTGTGGCCGGGCAGGTCTTCCGCGGTGGAGGAGGACCGCACGGCCACCTCCCCGCGGGCGAGCTGCCGCAGGACCCGGTACTGGCTGAGGAGCGGAGCGCGTATCTGCTCCGGCAGCGCCTCCTGCTGGAGCCAGGCGCGGACGGCCTCGTAGCGGCGTGCGCGCACCAGGGCGGCCAGCCGCTCCTCCCCCAGGGCCAGCAGCCGGCTCTGGTAAAGCCCTACCGGAAGGCAGAAACCGGGCGGCACCGGAAAACCGGCCTGGTAGGCCTGGCTCAGGCGGGCGGCCTTGTTCCCCAGGGCCGGGAGCGCCTCCCGGCCGGCTTGCGAGAGCCAGAGGAGGTCTGTGTTCATGGAACTGCGCCGGGGGCGGCGGGCAGCTCCCGGGCCGGATCCACCGGCAGCGGGTAACGCCGGCGCAGCTCCTGGCCCAGGGCCAGCCCTTTGTGAACGCACTTATCCGAGTTGATGTATTCCCAATCCCCAAAGCGGCCCACGGTGTAGATGTCCAGCTCTTCCATCCAGGCGCGAATGCGGCGCACCTGTTCCGGGCGCTGGTGGGTGTAGACCGGGTAGGCGTATTTCACGTCCATATGCCCCTGCCAGAGAATATCCTCCGGCGAGTCGAGCACCCCGAGCGAGCAGAGGAACTCAATCGTGCGCGGGGCGATCTCCTCCACCCGCACCTCCTTCTCCGCCGACAGCGAGACCTCGGCCATGATGGCGTGGTGCGGCTGCGCCCGCAGGTGCGGGGAGGAGTTGTGGTTGAGGGCGATCTTGTGGGGCGGGATGGCGGGGTCGGCCACGTAGATGCGCTGCAGGGTGGACTCGACCGGCCTGCGGGTGAGCAGGAACTCCACGCGCAGCGACATATACTCCAGGCGGTCCGCCAGCTCGATCAGCTCCAGCGGGACGCCGTCCACCACGCGCACCAGCAGGGGCAGGGGCATGGTGGACACCAGGAACTCGTACTGGTAGCGGCGCCCGTCGCGGGTCTCGGCGATGCGGTGCACCGGGTCAATGCGCGCCACCTGGGCGTTCAGCTCCACCGCCGGCACGCGGGAGGCCAGGAGGCGGTAAATCTCCTCGTAGCCGCCCTGGGGCGGGTAGCTCACCCGGGTGTCGGGCTGGAGCGGCTTGCGCTTCCCGCCCTCGGTGTCGAATTTCTCCTGCTCCCCCTTGGGAGCCGCCACCCGCTCGGGGATCCACTCGCAGGAGATCTTGGCGATGTCGCGCGCCCAGAGCTTGCGGTTGTAGGGCAGCATGAAGTGCTCCGCAATCCCGTCGCCGAACTTCAGGCGGATGTACTCCTCGAAATTCTCGGCCTGCGCCGACCGCCCGTTGGCGTTCTTCAGGCCCTCCTCGCAGGCCCGCACCACCTCGGGGTCCGGGATGCGGTCGAAATAGCGCTGGAAGGGGTACGGGATCAGGGCGCCGTGGGTGTAGACCCGCGCGTCGCGCTGGATGGAGACCAGCTCGCCGGCCAGCAGGTCCTGCACCAGCTCGTAGACTTCGGGATGGGGGGTGTGGAAGGAGTGCCCGCCGATGTCGAACACGCCGCCCTGGTGGTAGACCGAGCGGCACAGGCCGCCCACGCGGTCTTCTTTCTCCAATACGAGCGTGTCACCCTGGAGGGCGTAAGCGACCGACAGACCGGAAGGCCCGCCGCCGACAACCAGCGCCTGAGTTCGGTTTATGCTCATAACTGCTCCTGATGATAAAGAAACACTCGCCTATCACCGGCTCGCCTCGACGGCCTGCGAGGGCAGTACCATGCCGTTCAGATAGACCTCAAGGTTGGTGTAGCGGTCGTGCAGAGCGTAGCCTGCGGAATCGTCCCGCCGCGGGTCCAGGCTGGCCAGCGCCTCCCAGGCGTCGGGCATCCCGTCGTGGTCCCCATCCGGGCAGGGCTCGCCGGGCTCCACGGGGGCAAAACCGCCCACTTCGTTTTCATGCGCCGGCGGCTGCTTATCCGGGCCTTCCCCCCGGCGCACTTCCTCCACCAGCCGCCGGTCCACCGCGTCGGGGTTGTAGACCCAGCCCTCGCTGCAGCCCAGCCGGGCGCTGGCCCCCGCGCCGATCAGCACGTTTTCGTAGGCTTCCGCAGCCGGCTGCAGGCTGACGGGCAGGCCGGCGGTGGAGAGGGGCTGGCTGCGGCGGAACTCCTGCGGCAGGGGCTGGTTAATATAGTGCAGGCGGTACATATCCCAGTTATCCCCTTCCGGGTTGCGGCGGCCGGGCGGGGCCAGGTTCCCGGCGACGTAGAGCGAGGGCATGGGCCAGGGCTGGTCGGGGCGGTCCCGGGGAAATGCCACGTGCACCAGCAGGCTGTCGGGGTCCGACATGGGCCCGGCCTTAAAATAATTGCCGATCCAGTCCACGTCTATGTTGCGCCAGGTGGACCCGACCCGGGGCGACCAGTTGTAGACCACGTTGTTGATGACCTGCGTGCGCAGGGAGCCCACCCCGGGGTTGCGGTGGCTGTTGTGGGCGTAGAGGTTGTGGTGCAGGGTGATGTCGTGCACTCCCTGCCAGCCGTCCACCTCGGCCTCGCCCCCGATCTGGGTCCCGGTGCTGTGGGGCGAGAGGCCTTCGGCGATCAGGGACCACTGCAGGGTGAGGTTGTAAATCTCGGGCCAGCCAGCCGGATCCTCCCCGTCGGGGATGTTCCGGTGGATCATCAAATTTTCGTCCAGGGTCCAGCTCAGGGAGACGTGGTCGATGACGATATCGTGCGTCCCGCTGTCAATGGCGATGTTGATCTGCCCGTGCCCGGGCTCGCCATCCCCCCCGTTGCGGAAGCGCAGGAAGCGGATGACCACGTCGTGCACGTCCTGCAGGATGAACAGCTCGCCGTCCTGGTTCTGCTTGCCGGAGAGGGTGATCCCCCCGCCCGGGGCGGTCTGGCCGGCGAGGGTGAGATAGGGCTCCCGGATGCGGATGGGCCGCTCCAGCTCGATCACCCCGCCGACCCGGAAGACCACGATGCGCGGCCCGGGCGTGTCCACCGCCTGCCTCAGGCTGCCGGGACCGCTGTCGTTCAGGTTGGTGACCTCGATCACCTGCCCCCCGCGCCCGCCCGGCGTCAGGGAGCCTGCCCCCTCGGCCCCCGGAAAGGCGGGCGTCAGGTCCACAGGCGGCAGGCTCTGCCCTGCGGATTGGAGCTGCGCCACCAGCGCCTGGTCGGGCCGGACCAGCAGCACCTCGCGCCAGTAGAGATAGGCGGCGGCCGCGCCCAGGGCCAGGAGAGCCAGGATGAGCAGCAGCCACAGCCCGAGGCGCGCCGGGCTTCTGCGTGCCTGCGTCATAAGCGCTGCTCCGCAGGAGCCGGCGCCGGTGAGGGGATAGGAGAGCGGAGGCCGCCGTTGGTGGTTAAAAGGAGGGCCGGGACCGGGGAAAAATCAGCCGCTGAGCAGCCGCCGGTCGCGCAGGTAAGCTGCCGCGCCTGCAGGCCAGGCGAGCAGGAACAGGACCGGGGAAGGGATCTCCGCCGCCTGGCGGCGTAGCCCCACCCGGGCATGGTACGAGTAACGGACATAATTAATATACTCTCGGAGCAGTTTTTTCTTCGGGATCGGGTAATCCAGGCTCAGAAATTCCCGGTAATAAAAGCGCGTCCCCTGCGGGTTCCGGGCCCGGAGCTTGACGCTGTTCTGTCCCCAGCCGTCTGGAGCCGGCTGGTAGATCTCCAGCGCCTCGTTAATGTAGCGGGTCTGGTAGTGCAGGGCGATGCGGTTCCAGAGCAGGCTCTCCGGCAGGGCTTTCTCCTGCCCGAAGCGCGGGTAGGGGAACTTCCGCAGGACGTCGGTGCGGTGAAAGCCCCATTTCTCGCCGCTGACCCGGTATTTCAGGCGAATCTCCAGCGAATTGGAGTCGGTGGGGTCGAAAGGGAAGCGGCTGCCGATGAGGTTCCCCTGCAGGTCCTGGGCCAGCGAGGAGACGGCGGAAAAGCGCTCTTTTTGGTCGGGAGGGATGGCGTCCCAGTGAAATTTCAGGCGTTCCAGGGCCTGGGGTACGCAGGTGTCGTCGCTGTCCAGGAAGAGGAAGAGCGCGCCGCAGGCGGCTTCCACGCCCCGGTTCACGGCGATATGCTTGCCGGAGTTCTCCTGCCAGTAGTAGCGGATCGGGAAAGCCCCCTCCCGCTGCCACTGCTTTACCAGCTCGCCGGTGCCGTCGCCGGAACCGTCATCCACCAGCAGCCACTCGAAGCTGCGGTAGGTCTGAGCTTTCAGGGCCTCGTAGACGCGCGGCAGGGTGTGGGCCCGGTTGAAAGCGGGCGTGAAGACGGTGAAGGTGTGCTCAAATTCGCTCACGGTGCTCATCCCCGGCCGAGACGGGCGTACAGGCCGGCGTAGAGGTCCAGGCTCTTCTCAGCGCTCATCGTACACTCGATCCACTCTCCCCCCGCCCGCCCGAGCCGCTGGCGCAGCTCCGGCTCGGAGAGCAGACGGCGCAGGTCCGCCGCCAGGCGCTCCGGCTCCCAGTCTGTCAGCAGGTACTGCTCGCCGGGTTTGCCGAACTCCTCGGGCAGCCCGGTGAAGGGGGTGAGGAGCACCGGCAGGCGCGAGGCCATGGCTTCGGGGACCACGTTGGGCATGCCCTCCCGGCGGGAGGGGAACACCAGCAGGTCGGCAGCCTGGTAGTAGAGCTGGACGGCGGAAACAGGCCCGGTGAAGATCACCCGCTCCTGCGCGCCGGCGCCGGCGATGGCGCTTTCCATCTCCCGGTGGAAGCCGGCCAGGCTCTCGCGGGCCAGGTCGTGGCGCGGCCCGACCATGAGCAGGCGCGCCCGGGGAAACTCGCCGCAGATGGACAGGAAGGCCTGCACCAGCTCGCCCGCGCCCTTGCGCGGGATCACCGGACCCACCGCCAGGACCACCTGCCACCCGGGGTCCAGCCCCAGCTCAAGCCGCAGGCGCTCGCGCTGCTCCTGGCTCTCGGGCGGGTGAAAGCGCCGCAGGTCCACCCCGTTCGGGATGACCTCGACCGGGGTCGAGACCCCCATCTCCAGCAGGTCCCGGCGCATGGCCTGGCTGCTGACCACCACCGCGTCCACCAGCGCCAGCGGCAGGCGGCGGTGGAAGCGCTGCAGGCGGCGCTTCCAGGCCCTGGGCGAGAAATCGCCCAGGAGGGTGTGCGTGAAAACGGTGGGGACGCCCAGCCGCCGGAGCTGAAAGAGCCAGGGCGCGGCGGCCAGGTCCAGGTTCAGCATCTGCACCACGCCGATCTCGTCCCGCCGCCGGCGGCAGTGCTGCGCCAGCCCGCGGTAATAGGCGGGGAGCCGCCGCGCCCCGGAGGGCAGCGCCACCCGGTGGATGGGCAGCCCGTCCACCACCTCGTAGAGCGGGGTCTCGCCCTGCGCCTGCTGGCCCCCGCCGTTCTGGATGGAGCCGTCGCGGCGCACCAGCTCCGGCGTCACCGCCTGGGTGAAGACCTGCACCGGCAGGCCGCGCAGGCGCAGGCCGGGCGCGTAGCGCTGGAAGCGCACCGCAGGCCCGGCGTAGAGCGGGTAGAAGGACAGGCTGGCGAGACAGACGCCGCGCATCAGAGATACCCCAGCGCCTGCAGGCGCTCCTGAAGCTCATCCGGGAGGCCGGTGAGGGAGGTCTCCCCCCCGCCCGTCTCGGGCCAGGGGCCCAGCAGGGTTTGCAGGCGCGCCTGCAGGCGTTCTCCCTGCTCGGGCCTCGCGTGAGACAGGTCCTGCGCCTCCTGCGGGTCGGAGGCCAGGTCGAAGAGCAGCCTGTCCCCATCCCGGCTGCAGATCAGCTTCAGGTCCCCTTCGCGAATGGAGCGCAGGGCGGCGTTGAAACGCTCCACCGGGGCCTGCGGGAAGCGGCGCTGGAAAGCCCTCAGGTTGGGGACCAGGTATTCGGCGAGGGCCACCTCGCGGTAATGGCCCGCGAAGAGCGCCTCCCGGCCGGCGGGGGAGCCATCCCCCAGCCAGCGCACCAGAGCCGGGTAGAGGTCGGTGAGCTGCACCAGCTCGCCGCCCTGCAGGGCCGGCTGCTCTCCCTGCGGGAGGCGCAGCACCAGCGGGACCCGGATCAGGTGCTCGTAGAGCCCGTACTGGTGGTCGAAAAGCCCCTTCTCGCCGAAGCTCTCGCCGTGGTCCGAGGTGAGGATGAACAGGGTGTTCTCGTAGAGGCCGTGCTTCTTCAGGAGGGCGGCCAGGGCCCCGACCTGCCCGTCCAGGTAGTGCAGGCAGCCGTCATAGAGAGCCTGCAGCCCGGCCGCGCCGCCCTCGGGCAGCTCCAGCTCGCCCGCCATAATGGCGAAGGGGTCCAGCGGGAGGCGGTCCACCCGGGCGCGCTGCGCCGCGGGCACGTAGCGGTAGCGCTCGGGCCCCTTCAGCCGGTAGGGCAGGTGGCAGTCCATGTAATTCATAAACAGGAAGAAAGGCCCTTCCTGGCGGGCGGTCCACTCCCGCGCCAGGCGGGTGGCCCGGCGCGCGCCCCGGTCGCGGGCGGTCAGCCTGCGCCAGCGCCGCTGCAGCAGGCGCCTGGCCCGCGAGAGCGGTGAATCGCCGGCGGGGTAGTCCCCCTCCACGTCCACGGTGAGGTCAAACCCCTGGTTCAGGTTCTTCACCCCCCCGGCCACAAAATTGTTGCTCGAGATGCAGGCGGTGGCATAGCCCAGGCCCTTCAGATAGCCCGCCAGGGTCTGGGTCTGGGGGAGCAGGAAGCGGTTGTCCAGGTCCACCCGGTGCTGGGAGGGGAACTGCCCGGTGAAGAGCGAGGCGTGGGAGGGGATGGTCCAGCAGGAGGCGCTGTAGGCGCGGCTGCAGCGCAGGCCCTCGGCCGCCAGGCGGTCAATATGGGGCGTGGTCGGGCGCCCGTAGCCGTAGCAGGAGAGATGGTCCTGGCGCACCGAATCAAGCACAATGAGCACGATATTGGGGCGAAAAGGTTTCATATTAATTCCGAGATTATCGCTTCGACCTTTCTGGCTGTGCCTGCGGCGCTGAAATCGCGCTCGGCCCGCTCCCGGCCCCGCATCCCGAAGGCCGCGGCGGCGAGCGGGTCCTCCAGGAGCGAGAGCACCGCTCCGGCCATGGCCTCGCAGTCATGTTCGGGCGCCAGGTAGCCGGTCTCCCCGTCCACCACCGTCTCCGCCACCCCGTCCACCGCAAAGGAGACCACCGGCAGGGCCGCCGCCATGGCTTCCACCACCGCCCGGGGGTGGGCGTCCACCGCGGCGGTGTGCAGGAACAGGTCGGCGCCCGCCAGCAGCCGGGGAATATCCTGGCGCAGCCCGAGCAGGTGCACGCGCCTCTCCAGGCCGCCGCGGCGGATGCGAGCGCGGATCTGCTCCACGTAAGCCGGGTCGTGCTCCAGGCTGCCGGCGATCACCAGGTGGGGGCAGGCCCCGAGGCGCGCCAGGCGCTCCATCACCGCCACCGCCTCGTCCTGGCCCTTGCGCGGCTTGACGTGCGAGACCATCATCAGGATGCGCTCCCCGGGCGGGATGCCCGCCAGCGCTTCCAGCCGCCTCCGGCTCTCCTCCCGGTCGCCGCTGAACTGCAGCGCCTCCACCCCGTTGTGCACCACCCGCATCTTCTCCAGCGGGTAAAAACGGGCCAGCGAGCGGGCGCTGGCGCCCGAGACCGCCACCACCCGGTCCGCCAGGCGCAGGAAAGCGCCCTTGCGCCAGCCCCAATGCCACTTCACGCCGCGGAAATGCCACACGGAGCGCGCCCCCGCCAGGCGGCCAGCCAGGATGGCCCGCCGCGAGGCGCTGCCGGGGTTGTTCCCGTACACCAGGGCGATGCGCTCCCGGCGGATCAGGCTGCGCAGCGCGAGCAGGGAGCGCGCCCCCTGCTCCGGGAGGAAAAACACCGGCACCCCCTCCCGCGCCAACCACTCGGAGAGAAAGCCCGGCTCGTCCAGCAGGACGGCCGCCTCGTAGCGCCGGCGCAGGTAGGGCAGCAGCATCATCAGGCTGTGCGCCGGGCCGCTGAGCTGGGCGCTGTGGTTGACGAACAGGATGCGCTTGCGGGCCTCGCCCTTCCCATCCGCGCTCATCATGCCCCCCTTCCCCGGACCCCGGCCCGCCGGCGCGCCTGGGCCTGCTCGAACAGGCGCGCCAGGCTGCGGGCGCGGGCCTCGTAGGTGTGGCCCTCCGAGAGCTCCCAGGCGCCGGCGGCCAGCGCTCTCGCCCGCCCGGGGTCGGCCGCCAGCGCCAGGATTTTTTGGGCCAGGTCCCGGGGGTCTCCGGGGCGGTAGAAGAGCGCCTGGCGCCCCTCCTGCAGCAGCTCGCGGTGGGCGGGGACGTCCGCGGCCAGGATGGGCTTCCCCCGGGCCAGGTAATCGAAGATCTTCAACGGAGAGCGGTAGCGGGTCGAATGCACCCCATCCCCGGCCGGGGCCAGGGCGAAATGGCAGGCGTCAATCTCGGCTGCGATCTGCGCGTAGGGCAGGTGCGGGACGAGCTCCAGGCGTCCCGCGGCGGCGGCGACCTCCAGTTCCAGGCGCAGGTCCTCGCGCACGCGCCCGACCAGGCGCAGCACGAAGCCCTCGGGCAGCAGCTTGACGGCCTGCAGCAGGTCGGGGAGGCCGTGCGCCCGGTCCAGGGCGCCGGTATAGCCCAGGCGGATGCACTCCCCGGGCGCGGGGGGCGGCGGAGGGGCCGTCAGCCGCGGCAGCCCGGAACAGAGCGGGGCGACCACCGGGTCCACCCGCCCCTCCCCCAGGCGGCGGGCGTCCTCCGCCAGGCTGCGGGTGACCGCCAGCACCAGGTCGTAATTCGCCAGGGCGCGCCGCATGCGGTGCAGGCGCCGGGCTTCGAGGCCGCGCTCGCCGGGGGCGTGAGGCGGGAGGTCGTGCAGCTCGCAGACGAAGAGCCAGTCCCGGAGCCACCAGAGATAGGGCCGCGCCAGCCCCCAGTAGAGCGTCTCCAGGCGGCTGCGCACGAAGAGCACCTTCAGGGGCGCCGCCCGGCGCCAGCGGGGATGCAGCCCCAGGGTGAGCGCCACCCCGCTGTTGTAGGCCAGGAAGCGGAAAAACCCCTGGTTGTACAGCCAGGCGGGCCAGCGCCGGGTGTGCAGGGGCCAGAGCTCCAGGCGCCTCCCCTCCAGGCCGTACTGGCGCTCGAGCTCGGCGGCGGGCAGGGAGGAATCGTGCACGAAGAGGGCAGCGCGCTGTGCCTGCCCGGCCAGCGCGGCGGCCATCTGCAGGGTCTGCCCGGCGTTGGCAGCCGGGTCGGGGAAGTTCAGGCGCGAGATATACGCCAGCCTCATGCCGCCACCCCATTCTCGCCCGCCTGCGGCAGCCCGGAGGCGCCCTCCGGGGTTTCGACCAGCTCCCACTGGTGCTCGACCATCACAATGCCTTCCGGGTTCTTGGTGGGCAGGTTGCCGGTGCCGTAGAAGTCGCCCGCTTCCACCGTCAGCACCCCGGCGTCCTCGATCTTGTCGGCCGCGATGCGGTTGACCTGGCACCAGAGCTTGTAGCGGTAGCGGCCCGGCGGCAGGGGGAACCTGGGGATGCGGCAGGCGACCACCCCGCGGGGCGGGATGACCTCGAACTTGCCGCGGGCGAGCTGGGTCTTGCAGAAGAACAGGAGCTGGCCCACCGAGCCGTAGAAGGCGACGTCCATATCCACGTTGCGCGCCTCCCGCCCGTCGGAGGTGGCGTACTCCAGCAGGATGGTCAGAGGCTTTCCGGAGACCGCCATCTCCGCCGCCGCGCCCCCGCCGTTCTGCAGGCCGATCCCGGTAAAGCGCACCCGCCCGTCCCCCTGCCGGTCGGTGCGCTGGTCGAGCGGGACCTGCACCACCTGGTTGGCGCTCTCCAGGTAGCGTGAGATCACCTCCTGCACCTCCCCCCGGTAGACCAGGCGCCCGCCCTCCAGCAGGAAAGCACGCGTGCACAGGGCCGAGATGGCGGCCATCTGGTGCGAGACGAAGAGCACCGTCCGGCCCGTGCGGGCCACGTCGTCCATCTTGCCCAGGCATTTCTTCTGGAAGGAGACGTCTCCCACCGCCAGGACCTCATCCACCAGCAGGATTTCCGGCTCCAGGTGGGCGGCCACGGCAAAAGCCAGGCGCACGTGCATCCCGCTCGAATAGTGTTTGACCGGCGTGTCCAGGAACTCCTCGGTCTCGGCGAAGGCCACGATCTCGTCGAACTTGCGGTTGATCTCGGATTTTTTCATGCCCAGAATGGCGCCGTTCAGGTAGATATTCTCCCGCCCGGTGAGCTCCGGGTGGAAGCCGGTGCCCACCTCCAGCAGCGAGCCCACCCGGCCGCGGATGCGGATGCGCCCCGTCGAGGGCTCGGTGATCTGCGACAGGGTTTTCAGGAGCGTGCTCTTGCCGGCCCCGTTGCGCCCGATCACGCCCACCACCTCCCCCTGCTGCACGTCGAAGGAGATGTCCTTCAGCGCCCAGATCTCGCGGTCCAGCCCGGCCGCGCCGGAGGCCTGCCCGGAGAGCAGGCTGCGCGTGCGCCGGAAGGGGGAGGCCGCCGCCTGGAGCAGGGACTCGCGCAGGGTCTTGTATTTCTCCTGCCGCCCGATGTAGTAGCGCTTGCTCAGATTTTCGACGCGGATGATGTAAGGTTCCATTTCACTCACGGCTATACGACGTCGGCGAAGGTTTTTTCCATGCGCCGGAAGTAGAACGCCCCGCTCACCAGCAGCACCAGCGACGCCAGGGCCGAAACGAGCAGCATCTCGACCGGGGGGCGGGCGCTCCCCAGCAGCGCCCAGCGGAAGCCCTCCACCACCCCCGCCATCGGGTTGAGCCCGTACAGCGTGCGCCAGGGCTCCTCGAGCAGGCTGCTCGGGTAGGCGATGGGGGTGGCGAAAAGCCAGAACTGGGTGATGAAGGGCACCGCATAGCGCACGTCGCGGAACTGGACGTTCATGGCCGAAAGCCACAGCCCCACCCCCAGCGAAGCCGCCAGCGCCAGCAGGAGCAGGAGAGGCAGCCACACCACCTGCGCCGTGGGCGCGATGCGGTAGTAGAGCATCATCCCCAGCAGGACGATAAAAGCCAGCACAAAGTCCACCGCGTTGGAGAGCACGGCCGCGATGGGCATGGCCAGGCGCGGGAAGTAGATCTTCTTGATCATGTTGGAGCTGCCGATCAGGCTGTTCGAGGCCTGGGCCAGCCCGGAGGCGAAAAACTGCCAGGGGACCAGGGCCGCGTAACTGAAGATCGGGTAGGGGATTTCGTCCGAGGGCACGCCTGCCAGCTCGCCGAAGAAGAGGCTGAAAACGACCATGGTGAAAAACGGCTGGATGATGGCCCAGGCGGCGCCGAGCAGGGTCTGCTTGTAGCGCACTTTGATGTCCCGCCAGGTGAGGAAGTAGAGCAGCTCCCGGTACTCCCAGAGCTCGCGCAGCTTCAGCGAGACCCAGCCGCGCGTGGGCTCGATCACCCGCTCGGGCGCCGGCCCGTAGCCGTCCAGCTCTACCTGTGTTTGGTGCGCCTCACGAATCGCCATTGTCCCTTCCTTTGAAAACCGGAAAAATCCCCGCTGACGTTATTATCCGTGTCCAACTGTGTGTATCTGTGGTTTATTGATTAGCCACAGATACACGAAGATGAACACGGATGGGACCGGCTCTCGCAAAG
>JAEWYL010000317.1 GCA_023395675.1 Chloroflexota bacterium
ATATTTGACGAGGAAGACCGGCGCATCCCCGCTCCCCGCTTCTGCCTCGAAGCGGCGGGCGGTGAGCCGGTCTGCGTGGATGATTACTGCGAGGACTGCAGCCTGGTGCTGGTCTTTCCCCGCTCCGAAGACTGCGAAGACTGCCTCAAGCTGCTGCACGCCTTCGCGGAGCGCGTGCGCGATTATGCCGCGGTGGACGGGCAGATCCTGGCGCTGCTGCCGTGGGACTCCGAAGAGCTGAGAACGGCAGGGCTGGAGCGCGAACTGCCCTTCCCGGTGCTGGCGGATGCGGGCACAGAGGTCCGGCGGGCTTACGCCGGGCTGATGGACGAAAGCCTGGTCAATGAGGACGACTCGATGATCTTTGTGCTGGACGCCTACTGCGCCCCCTACAGCGCCTACGTGGGTTCAGACCCTGAAATACAAAATCCGGGCCTGCACGACGATGTGCTCAGCTGGCTGGAGTTCATCGGCGTGCAGTGCCCGGAGTGAGGCATTCCGGAATGGCCCGTCGGGCCATAGATTAGAAGCTTGAGAAAATCTTTTCGCTCAGGCCGAGTTTTTCCGCCAGTTTGCGGTTGGAAGGCTCGACCAGGATCGATCCATCCTGGAAGACAAGCGTGGGGATGCTGCGCATGCCGCGGTTGGTCGTCAGCACGAACTGCTCGCCGCTCTTGTCCTGCTCGATGTTGATCCAGCGATATTCGATGTGATTGTCATTTAAGAAGCGTTTCGTGCGCCGGCAGTCGCCGCACCAGTCTGCTCCGTAAACCACGATGGTCTCTTCTGCCATGAAACGGTCCTCCAGTATATCCGGTAAATCCACGAAAAATTACGGTCCAACGCTATTAATGGAACAGTTTACATCTTATTAAGACATCTTGCAATTATAATTACAGCCTGAATGACAAACGACGGCTAAAAAAGTGTCAGATATCAGGGAAATGACGGACTGGCGCCTCGGCACGATGGGGTTTGCTTATAAAGATTGGAAGGGGCCATTTTACCCGGCGAACCTGGAGGGGGACGATTATCTCTCCTACTACGGCCGGGTTTTCAACGCGGTTGAAATTGACTCCACCTTCTACGGCGCCCCGCGGCCCGAAACGGTGAGGCGCTGGGCGGCGGTGACCCCGGAGGGGTTCAGGTTTTGCGCCAAGCTGCCCCGGGTGATCACGCACGAGCTGAAGTTGAGCGGCGCCGCCGGGCTGCTGGATGAGTTCACCGGGGTCATGCGCCTCCTGGGAGACAAGCTGGGGATGCTCCTGATCCAGCTCCCGCCCTCGTTCACCCTGGAACAGCTCTCTAAGCTGGCCGCTTTCGCTGCAGTTCTCCCGCAGGACCTGCGCTTTGCGGTAGAATTTCGCCATCGCTCATGGTACACTGCGGAACCGGAGGTCTACCGGCTGCTGGAAGAACACGGGGTATGCTGGGCCGCGACCGAATATCCGGATCTGCCGGTCCGCATACTACCCGTGCGCAAGAGCCTCTATATTCGCTGGATCGGGCAGCACGGTGCGTTCCAGCGCCACGACCGGGAGCGAATTGACCGCAGCAGGTCGTTGGAGCGCTGGTGGAGCGGGCTGCAGCGCGCCGCCGGGGACCTGGAGCTGGTCTACGGTTTCTTCAATAACGATTACGCCGGTTTTGCCCCGGCGACTTTGAACCGCTTTAAGGAACTGGCGGGCCTGCCCATCGAAGGCGCGGACCTGCCCAGGCAGCTGGATTTTCTGGGGGACCTGTAGTTCTGAGGTCGGGCGGGGGGCCGCCCGGCATCAAAACCATAATGATTGGGGATAGAACCTTGAGGAGGGGAAGTGAAGCTGGACCGTTTTGCAAAATATGCCTGGGGGGTGCTGGCGTATAACATCGGGGTCATCCTGTGGGGGGCTTACGTGCGCGCAACCGGTTCGGGGGCGGGCTGCGGCAGCCACTGGCCTCTCTGCAACGGGGAGGTGATCCCCCGCTCGGCGCAGGTCGAAACTCTGATCGAATTCACGCACCGGATCACCAGCGGGGCGGCGCTGCTGCTGGTGGTGGGGCTGTTTATCTGGGCTTTCCGTGCGTTCCCCAGGGGGCACTTAAACCGCCTGGGGGGGGCGCTTTCTTTATTCTTTATCATCACCGAGTCGGCCGTGGGGGCCGGACTGGTGCTCCTGGAACTGGTGGGCTATAATGAATCGCTCTCCCGGGCGATCTGGATGGCCGCCCACCTGATCAACACCTTCCTGCTGCTCGCCAGCCTGACCCTGACCGCCTGGTGGGCCTCCGGGGGCCGGGCCATCCGTCCGGACTGGAGCCGCCCGTTCATCTGGCTGCTGGTCCTCGGGCTGCTGGGTGTGATCGTTCTGGGGGTCAGCGGCGCGCTGACGGCCCTGGGCGATACCCTCTTCCCGGCCAGCTCGCTGCAGGAGGGCATCCGCCAGGATTTCTCGCCCACGGCGCATTTCCTGGTGCGCCTGCGGCTGCTGCACCCCACCATCGCCATCGTCGTGGGCGTGTTTTTGATCCTGCTGGCGGGGCTGGCGAATATCCGGCCGGGCGACCGCTACAGCAAGATATTTGCCCGCCTGCTGGCCCTTTCCATCGCCGTCCAGGTGGGAGCGGGACTGATCAACGTCGCCCTGCTCGCGCCGGTGTGGATGCAGATTGTCCACCTGCTGCTGGCAGACCTGGTCTGGATCATCCTGATCCTGTACGCAGCCGGGATGCTGGCGGAGAAATCGCCCATCGAGCTCCGGCGCACAGCCGCGGAAAAACAGGCCTCCACAGCCGGATAGTCCCATTCTTCTCAGGAAGGAGCTCTCATGGACTCGACCACCGATATCCAAGCCCAGTTCAAGCGGCTGGAAGAACTGCGCCGCGAGATCAACTTCCACAACTATCGCTATCACGTGCTCGACGATCCGGTGATCAGCGATTACGAATACGACCAGCTCATGGCGGAACTGCGCGCCATCGAAACCGCCCACCCGGACTGGGTGCGGCCCGATTCTCCCACCCAGCGGGTGGGGGGGACGCCCTCCGAACGGTTTACCAAGGTGCGCCACCCGGCGGCCATCCTCAGCCTGAGCAACGCCTTCGATGAAGACGGCGTGGTGGCCTGGTACGACCGCATCTCCAGGTTGGACAGCCGGGTGCGCTCCGCTCGCTTCGTGATCGAGCCGAAGATTGACGGGCTCACGGTGGTGCTGCACTACCGCGACGGTATCTTCTCCCTGGGGGCCACGCGGGGCGATGGGGTGATTGGCGAAGACGTCACCACCAACCTGCGCACCATTCGCTCGCTGCCGCTGCGCCTGCCCGTCCACCCTGACGGCCCTCCGGCGCCGCCCTACCTGGCGGTGCGCGGAGAGGTCTTCATCTCCATCCAGGATTTCGAAGAGCTCAACCGCCGCCTGCTGGAAAACGGGGAGCGCACCTACCAGAACCCGCGCAACACGGCCTCCGGGTCGCTGCGGCAGCTCGACCCGGCCCTGACCGCTTCCAGACCGCTGACCCTCCTCACCTATGACGTGGTGGG
This sequence comes from Chloroflexota bacterium, assembly GCA_023395675.1. Lineage (GTDB taxonomy): Bacteria > Chloroflexota > Anaerolineae > Anaerolineales > UBA4823 > JAEWYL01. The sequence goes on from JAEWYL010000317.1 coordinate 3,524, forward strand.
GGTGGAGGGGCGGTCGTTCTCCAGCCATTCCGAGATCCTGGCCTATCTCAAAGCCCTGGGGTTCCCGGTGGTGGAGGCGCAGGAGGCGGACGGCATCGAAGCCGCCATCGCCGCCGGGAGCGACCTGCGCAGCCGGCGGGATGACCTGCCCTACGAAGCCGACGGGGCGGTGATTAAAATTGATGACCTGGACCTGGCGGCAGAGCTGGGCTTCGTGGGCAAGGACCCGCGCGGCGCCCTGGCGTTCAAATTCCCGGCGCGTGAAAAGACCACCCAACTGCTCGACATCGGGGTAAACGTGGGCCGCACCGGGGTGCTCACCCCCTATGCCATCCTGGAGCCGATCGAGATCGGGGGGGTGATCGTCAAACAGGCCAGCCTGCACAACTTCGATTTCATTGAATCCAAGAATATCCTGGTCGGCGACCGGGTGCTGGTCAAGCGCTCGGGAGACGTGATCCCCTACGTGATCGGCCCGGTAGAAGCGGCCCGCACCGGGGAGGAGCACCCGGCGCAGCTCCCAACCGCCTGCCCGGCCTGCGGCGCGCCCGTGGAGCGGCTGGAGGGCGACATCTTCATGTACTGCCTGAACCGGGCCTGCCCGGCGCAGCTCATCCGCAACCTGGAACATTTTGTCTCCCGGGGGGCGATGGATATCGTCGGCCTGGGCATCCGCATCGCCGAGCAGCTCGTCGCCGCCGGCCTGGTGAGAGATATCGCCGACCTTTACTATCTGAAGCGGGAGGACCTGCTCGGGCTGGAGGGTTTCGCGGCCAAAAAAGCGGATAACCTGCTGCAGTCCATCGAGGCTTCGAAGGAGCGTCCCCTGGGGAGGGTGATCAATGCCCTGGGGATCCGCAACGTGGGCGAGGTGACGGCGAACGACCTGGCGAACACCTTTATGGACCTGGAGGCGCTTTCCCAGGCGAGGGTTGAAGACCTGCAGCAGGTGGAGGGCATTGGGCCCAACGTGGCGCATGCCATTGCGGACTGGTTCACGATCCCGGCCAACCAGCAGGTGCTGGAAAAACTGCGGGCGGCGGGGGTGTGGCCTCGCTCCCAGCGGACCGGCGAAGTCGATGGGGGCGCGCTGGCCGGCATGACTTTTGTAGTGACCGGGACGCTGCCCACGCTTTCCCGGGAGGAGGCCAGGGAGTTTATTCAAAACCGGGGTGGGAAAGTGACCGACTCGGTGAGTAAAAAGACCAGCTACCTGGTGCTGGGTGAAAACCCGGGATCGAAGCTGGAAAAAGCACAAAAATTAGGGGTCCCGATCCTGGATGAGGCCGCGCTGCGCAAGCTGGCGGGCGCCTGATTTGGGGAGAGGGAAGCTACTTATCTGACGTGAATTCAGGATCTGGGGGGCAGGTCGTTGTTCCTGGCGGCGAGGCCGGGACAACCGCAAGACCGCCCTGCTGCCTGATCCTGAACTGACGTTATCTGGAGTCTTTATGGATCAACCTCACAAAAACGACGCCATCGAGCAGCGTATCCGCGCCATGAACGAGCGCGCGGCGGGATTAAAGCAGGCAGACCTCTATTTCTACAACCAGCCGGTGACCGAGCTGCTGGGCGGATCAAAAGTCCTGGTGAACGGGCGCGAGATGGGGATGTACGCCTCCTACTCCTACCTGGGCCTGATCGGGCACCCGCGCATCAACCAGGCTGCCAGGGAGGCGATTGACCGCTACGGCACGGGCACCCACGGGGTGCGCACCCTGGCGGGCACCCTCAACCTGCACCGGGCGCTGGAGGAGATGATTGCCGGCTTCAAGGGGACGGAAGCCGCCATCACCTTCACCTCCGGCTACGCCACCAACCTGACCGTGATCTCCACCCTGGTCGGGCGGGGCGACTACGTGATCTCCGATAAGCTCAACCACGCCAGTATTGTGGACGGCTGCATGATGTCCGGCGCTCACTTCCTGCGCTTCCGGCATAATGATATGGTCCAGCTCGAGCAGCGCCTGAAGCAGGCGCCGGAGGGGGCGGCCCGGCTGGTGGTGACCGACGCAGTCTTCAGCATGGATGGGGATGTGATTGATTTCCCCCGCCTGGTCGAACTCTGCCGCCAGTACAACGCCTGGCTGATGGTGGACGAGGCCCATTCGGTGGGGGTGCTGGGGAAAACGGGCCGTGGCATCGAAGAGCATTTTGGGATGGAAGACAGCATTGATATTAAGATGGGCACGCTGAGCAAAACCATCCCCTCGGTCGGAGGCTACGTGGCCGGACGGAAGGATCTGATCGAGTACCTGCGCCACGCCAGCCGGGCCTACATCTTCTCGGCTGCCCTGCCCCCGGCCCAGGCGGCCGCCTCGCTGGAGGCCTTCCGGGTCATCCTGGACGAGCCCTGGCGCATCCAAAAACTCTGCGCCAACACCGAGCAGTTTATCAAGGGCCTGCAGGCGCGCGGCTTCGACACCCTGCAAACCGAGACGGCGATCGTGCCGATTATCTGCGGGACCGACGAGCGCGCCTATGCCATGACCCGCGATACGCAGCGCCAGGACGTGTTCGTCCTGCCGGTGGTCTCGCCGGCTGTGGCCCCAGGGCTGGCGCGCCTGCGCACCACGGTCACCGCCGCGCATGAGCCGCATGAGATTGAGCATGCGATGGACGTGATCGCGGAGGCAGGCAAGGCGAACGGGGTGCTCTGACCGGCGGCCCGCCAGTTTACTGGAAACCCTGGTCTTTCACCCGTTCATTGATGAACTCGAAAAACTGCTCGGGCGTTTCCGGAAAAGCTTCATCCGCCATCTCCAGGTTGCGCACTTCCCAGAGCAGGGTGTAGATGGTGTTGTCGTCAATCTGTTTGTCGTGCATCCGCTCCGGAGACTGGTGGTCCCGCAGGCGCAGGTGAAGAGCGTTCCAGCTTTTATTGCTCCCCAGCTCTTCCCACAGGAACTCCACGGTCTCCATCGGTATATGAGCCATGAACGCCTCCCGGCGGGATGGTCCGAAGGTTTGATCGAATTGCCCGGCATGACTGCCGGGCAATTTTATTGACTCTCCCGCCTGCGGTCCTCTACGAATAGCCGGAATGATCCTGGGGGAAGTGCGGCGCAGCCGTGCAGTTCCCCCCAGGCGGAAAACCGGCGCTGCGAGAAGACCACTTCGAGTATAACAATCTGGGGCCGCATGCCAATGGGGAAAAACCCTATCAGGCCTGGGGGATTTCCTGGCCTCCGGCCGCGCCCTGCAGCGAGCGAGACCTGGGTGGGTTTTTGACGACCAGATGCAGAACCAGCGCGCAGAGCAGGCCGCCGAAGGCGGAGGCGATAAAGGCCGTTGGGTAGCCGCCCAGGTTGGCGAGCCAGCCGCCCAGGAGCGGAGCCAGGATCGTGGCCGGAGCGACCAGAGTATTCGCCAGCCCAATGTAGACTGTGCGCTCCTGCTCCGCCCCAAAATCGAGAATCATCGCCATGCTCACGGTCCACACTGCCACGTTTGCGATGCCTGCCAGGATGAAGACCAGGAAAAACCAGCCCGGAACCGGGGCCCACCATGCCAGCAGGGCGCTGGCGGCGGCGCACAGCAGCCCGGCTTCCATCACGATGCGGTGCCCCCAGCGGTCGCCCACCCAGCCCATGAGCGGGTTGGAGAAGATCTGGATGCCCAGCAGCAGGGAGGTCAGCCAGCCCACCGTGACCGCGGTCATCTGGAACCGCTCCACCGCGTAAACGGTGAAGAAGGAGGCTGCCATCACCGCGAATTGAGAGAGCATGCGCACGACCACGAAGCCGCGAAAATTCGCGTCCCGGCGCAGGATGGCGCCCAGCCCGCGCCAGAAGGCGCGCGGGTTCTGCGCGGCCGTTACCGGCTCGCACTCCTGCTCCCGGGTGCGGGAGAGAAAGAACCAGGAGACGCCCAAAGATATGGCTGCCAGGAAGAAGCAGAGGCTGAAATTAAACGGGGACGGAGTCCGGTCCAGGATAAAACCGGCCAGCACCGCCCCCAGGGCGGACAACCCGTTGGCGCAGGCCGACTGCAGGCCGTAAAAGGTCCCGCGCCGGGCGGCGGGGATGATCTTGGCGATCATGGACTGCCATGCGGCGGCCGCGAAGCCGCCGCCGAGGCCCTGCCAGATCAGCAGAAGGTAGGTGAAGAGCAGGGCGGCGCTTTTTTCGAGCGAGGGCAGCGCCAGGGCCACCAGACCCAATCCCAGGAAGGGGATGCGCTCGTGGATCGTCGCCAGCAGGAGGTAAGGCCGGTAGCGCCGCTGGCGGGAGATGTGGTGGGCGGTCAGGAGCTGAGGCAGCTGCCAGCCCATGGAGTGGATGGCGGGGATCAGGCCGATCAGCACGGCTGAGTCGGTGAGCTGGCTCACGAACAGCGGGATGATGGTGACGAAGGAGGCGAATCCCAGCGCGAAGCCGAAAAAGCTCCCGTCGAGCAGGTTAACCGCGAGGTTATGGCGCAGGTCGGCCCGCGCCTGGATATTGAGGTTGGGTTCAACCACCGTTGTTATCTTTCCGGAGGCGCTTGCGTTCCAGCCGTTCCCGCCGGTGGGAAAGCTCCTCCAGCCGCTGGCGGCGTTCGAAGATGGGGATAGGGGCGGCGCGCACCAGTGCGGCGGCGCTTTCGGTCCAGGCGAGCGCGGGTTCGAGCTCGCGCCGGCGGTGTTCGTAGTATTTGGCCAGCTCCAGGTGAGCTTCGTACAGGCCCAGCCCTGCCGCCTGCTCCCAGAGCGGAACCGCTTCTTCCGGGGCGCCCTGGCGTTTGTAGAGCAGCGCCAGGCGCATGGCCGCCTCGGCGCGCGGCCCGCCGGGCAGGTCGCCGGCCAGGGCCAGGCGGTAGAGGTTCTCGGCTGTGCCGCTCTCTCCCAGGTCGTCGTACAGTTTAGCGAGCGCGATCCGGTCCAGCTCGTGCTCCACCTCATGCTCGAACGGGTCGTCCAGCAGGGCGGAGGTGTGATTGAAGAGGGCGGCCAGGGAGAGGATATCCATGGCGTTATGGTAGAAAACGCTCTTCAAGGGGCCGGCGTCTCCGCTGCGCAGGTAATCCATGTAAAGCTGTGGGATCATCCAGCCGGGCACGTCCTCTTCGGTGCGCCGGGCGCCCAGGATCTGGACCTCCAGATTGCCGAGGGTGCGGCTGGGGAGGCGGTCGCGCCACAGGCGGCGGGCCAGGTGAAGCAGGTCCACGTGGGCGGCGCCGGCCAGGGGCGAGCGCCAGCCGTGCAGGGTGTAGCGCGCATTCAGGATGGGCACATCGAAGGCTTTACCGTTGAATGATACCAGGGCCTGGCAGGGGGCGAGGAAATCCTCCAGAGCTGCCAGTTGGGCGGGTTCTTCGATGGGATCGCGCATAAAGAACTGCGCCAGGTGAAATTCATCCCCTTCGAAGCGGCCCACACCCACCAGGAAGGCGTAGGTGCCCGCGGCGATGCCCAGTCCGGTGGTCTCGGTGTCAATAAAAGCCAGGTTCTGGGGCGGGCATTCCACCAGGCGCTCCTCCCCGGCCCAGGCAGCGAGCCGGTTGAGAGGGGCCTGGGGGAGCAGGCAGCAGCGGCCGTGCGCATAGTCTTGCGGGTAGCGCGCTTCCACCAGGTAAGTCTCACCAGTATGCGTGGCGCAGGGGCGCCCGGAAAGCACGGCTTCCAGGCCGCCCGTCCGGCGCGGGCGCGGCGGGGGCAGCTCGGAGGCGCCGGTTTTGACGCCCAATGTTTTCAGCTTTTCGGAAAGACTCGCCATACTGCACTGCCTGCAGGCTCGCGCCTGTGCTGGAAATGTGATCCTGAATGTAGGATTTTAGAAGGGCAGTTCCGGATTGTCAATAGCAGGGTCTTTTTTGATGCCCTGAGAGATTCGTCAGGGGTATGGCCCGGGCGGCGAAGCCGGACCGGACATCCCCCGGACGATTAAAAATCTAGAATGCTCCCATCCGGCTCGGGCTCCGGCAGGCCGGGCAGCTGGTTCAGGGCCTGCAAAATGGCCAGCGTCTCCCGCTTGCCGCCGGCGCCGTTCTCGCCGCCCGGTCCGACACAGGAAGGGCAGCCGTCCAGGCATTCGCAGGTGCTCACCAGCTCGTGAGCCTGGGACAGCAGCTCCTGGTGGATTTCGAACAGGCGCTGGCTGAAGCCGATGCCCGCCGGGATCCGGTCGTACAGCACTACCGCCGGCCTGCCGTCCGCCAGCGAGGCCTGGGGGTCGGTGTGGACGCCCAGGTCGCCCACGTCGCACATCAGGAACAAAGGCGCCAGGTGCCCGAGGGCGAAACCCAGCCCGGCCAGCCCGCTGCGCACGCGCACGGCCGCCTCGACCCGGTGGTGGCAGACCGGGCAAAGGGTGACCAGGTTCTCCAGTCGGTTTGCCTGTTCGAAAGAGGGGAAAGTGCGGAAGGGCGTCTTGTGGTGCACATGATGCGGGCGCTCGTTCTCGACCGTCCCGCAGACCTGGCAGGTGTAGCCGTCCCGCTGGCGGGCGAGATCGCGCTGCTGGCGCCAGTTGGGCCCGTAGCGGTTCGGATCGTTCGACCACAGCCCCTCGCTGCGCAGGCGCTCGACCACCGGCTCTTCGAGAGCCAGCCAGTAGCCGGTGGTGAGCAGCTCGCTGGGCGGCAGGTCCAGCTCGCCCAGGCCGAGCTGCTCGTGCGTGTACCATTTGACCTTGCGGTAGCCCACGACCTGAGTGGTGACGTTGATCTCGCCGTAGGCCTTCAGCGCGCCCGGGGCGGCCTCCATTTGGAAGGTCTCCAGGTGCTGGACGGTGGTCTCGAAGCGCGGTTCGGTATAGTAATCGGCTTCCAGCGGGCGCAGGCGGGCGACCTTCCCCTCCAGGTCCAGCTCGTCCACCAGATAAGTCCGGGCTTCGTGCAGGTATACCGCCTGGGGGTGCACCATCCACAGGGCGCTGGCATAATCCACCTGCCCGATGGAAGCCGGGCCGTTCTCGTCCTCCACCTGCAGGACGATATTGTCCGCCGAGGCGCTGCGCAGCGAGACCGACTGCGCCGGGTATTCATCCGCCATCCAGAAATACTGGTCCCCGGAGCGGTGCAACACGCCCGATTCCTGCAAGAAATCCAGGAATTCCTGCAGCTGTCCGGGCGGCAGGCGTCCGAATGGGTCGCCGTCTCGAAACGGCAGCTCGAAAGCGGCGCAGCGCAGGTGGTCCAGCAGGATGAGCAGGTTATCCGGGTTGATCAGGGCCGCCTCGGGGGAGCGGTGGAAGAAATAATCCGGGTGGTTAGCCAGGAACTGGTCCAGGGGATCGGCGGTGGCGATCATCAGCGCCAGCGAGGGGTCGGACCCGCGCCCCGCTCGCCCGGCCTGCTGGCGGACCGAGGCGATCGTGCCGGGATAGCCGACCAGCAGGGCGGCCCCCATCCCGCCGATGTCCACGCCCAGCTCCAGGGCGTTGGTGGCGACCACCGCGCGCACCTCCCCTGCTTTCAGCCCGCGCTCGATTTCCCTGCGCTGGTTGGGCAGGTAGCCGGAGCGATAACCGCGGATGGACGGGCCCTGCGCTGGAGCGGGAGCGGGGGGAGCGTTCCAGGGGAAGGGGGTCGAGGCGCTCCGCTCCTGGGCCGCGGGGGATGAATTCCCGGCGCGCTGGCGCAGGTAGGTCAGGATCAGCTCCACGGTGCGGCGCGAACGCCCGAAGATGATGGTCTGGATATCGTAAGCGAGCAGATCATCCGCCAGGCGCACGCTCTCCTGCAGCGCGCTGCGGCGCAGGCCCAGGTCGCGGTTGACGACCGGCGGGTTGTATACCAGAAAGCTCTGCGGGCCCCGCCCGGAGCCGTCCTCATCCACCAGGGCAACCGGCTCTTCGCACAGGCCTTCCGCCAGCTGGACCGGGTTGGCGATGGTCGCCGAGGTGAGGATGAAGCGCGGGGCAGCGCCGTAGAAGCGGGCGACCCGCTTCAGCCGCCGGATGACATTCGCGACGTGAGAACCGAATACGCCCCGGTAAACGTGCAGCTCGTCCATCACCACGAAGCGCAGGCGCCGGAAGAACTCTGCCCACAGGGTGTGGTAAGGGAGGAGCCCCAGGTGGAGCATATCGGGGTTGGTCAGCACGATGCGCGCGCTCTTGCGCACCGCCTGGCGGTGGGAGGCCGGCGTATCGCCGTCGTAGATAGCGGGCGCGATGGGCGGAAAATTCGCCGCTGCTCCAGCAGCTTTCAGGGCTCCTGTGGAGAGGTCCAGCAGATTTTTCAACTGGTCCTGCGCCAGGGCTTTGGTGGGGAAGAGATACAGGGCGCGAGCCTCCGGATCTCGCAGCAGCAGGTCGAGCACGGGCAGGTTATAGCACAGAGTTTTTCCGCTGGCAGTGCCGCTGACCACCACCACATTCCGGTCTTCCGCCATGTGCTCCCAGGCCGCGGCCTGGTGTGTGTAGAGGGAATGGATGCCCCGGCTCTCCAGGGCGCCTGCCAGGCCGGGGTGCAGCTCGGGCGGCAGGGGGCGGAAGGTGGCCTGGCGGGCGGGGAAATTCTGCCAGGCCTCCACACAGCCTGCGATGGAGGGCTCGGTTTGCCAGCGGCGGATCAAGCGGGAGACAGACATCGAGAAGCACCTACTGCAGGCAGGCCTCGGCCAGGGCTGCCGCCCCCCAGAGCGGGGCGTCGTCCCCCAGGGCGGCGGGCAGGATGTCGAAATGCACCTCGGGCAGGGCCGTGGCGCGCGCCGTTTTGCGGATCTCCTCCCAGTAGCGCTCGCCGGCCTTCGTGACGCCCCCGCCCAGGATGAACAGGTCGGGGTTGATCAGGTTGGCGCAGTTGCCGATGCCGGTCCCCAGCGCCCAGGCCCCGCGCGCCAGGACCTCCCAGGCCAGGACGTCCCCCTTCGCAGCCGCCTGGGAGAGCAGCTTCCCGGTGATGGCGTCCGGGTTGCCCCGGGCGAGATCGAGCAAAATATGGCCCCCGCCCGGCGGGGCGGTGCCCTCCTGCAGGTGCAGGCGCGCATCCTGGGCCATGTAAACGCCCGAAGCCAGCCGCTCCACGCAGCCGCGCTTTCCGCACAGGCAGAGCGGCCCGTTCGGGTCCACGACCATATGGCCGATCTCGCCCGCCATGCCCTCGCGCCCGCGCCAGGGGCGGCCCTCCAGCACCCAACCGCCGCCAACCCCGGTGCTGACCGTCATGTAGAGCAGGCTGGAACGGCCCTTCCCGGCGCCGTAGCGGTGCTCGCCCAGGGCGGCGGCGTTGGCGTCGTTATCCACCGCGGCCGGGGCGCCGAACTCTGCCTCCAGCATCTTTTTCAAGGGAGTGTCTTCCCACCCGGGGACGTGGTGAGAGAGCCTCACCACCCCGCTGCTGAAATCCACCGGCCCTCCAAAGCTGACCCCGATGGCAGCCGGCTGTTCCCCCTGCAGCAGGCGGCGGGCGAGGGCGAACATGGTGCGCAGATCGTAGGCGGCGTCCGCATCGCGAGGAGAGAAGACGCGCTCGCGGCCGCTCCAGGAGGCCCCGCCCCGGACCAGCACCGCCGCGCTGTGTTTCGTGCCGCCAAAATCGAGGGCCAGGATTAACGGCTCCATCGGTACACCGCCCGCTGCTAGAGAGCCTCGGCCGCCAGGCGCTTCATATGGCTCAGGATGGCGCTCATGCCGTTCAGGCGCTGGGCGGTGAGCAGCTGGTCGAGCCCCGTCTGCTGAAAGAAATCATTCGGCACCGCCAGCACCTGCTCGGGCGTGACGCCGTCCAGCCCCTGCCCCAGGATCGAGGCGAAACCGCGCACAGTGGGGGACTCTGGGGGGATATCGAAATAAAAATGCATGCGCCCGTTCTCCGCCTCGGCTTTAACAAAGACCGGCGTCATACACTCCTCTACTTTTTCCATGCAATCGCGATCCGCCGCCAGCCTTTCAGGCAGCGGGGGCATCTGCTCTGCATACTCCAGCAGCAGTTCAACTTTTTCGCGGCCCTCCGCCCAGGTAAAATCCTCGATGATTTCCGCCAGGCGAGGGGGCAGGGTAGAAGTGGTGTTCATCTTGAATCTCCCTCTATTTATCTGCGGCAGAACCGCACTAATGTTCTCATTTTACCTTAGATACGTGAGATTACCAGACAGCAGTCTCGTTGGTCGGATAACTCATCCCCTTTATTCAATCCATTGATAGAATTTCGCCTGGATTGTATAATCCCTGGATATTGGGTGGATATTCAACGAGGAGATAAAGCACATGGATTTTTCATTGAACCCGACCGCGATCATCGCCCTGCTGACGCTGGTAGCGCTGGAGGTGGTGCTGGGTATTGATAATGTGATCTTCATTTCGATCCTGGCGGGGAAGCTGCCCGCCGAAGAAGCCTCCCGGGCGCGCCGGCTGGGGCTGCTGGCTGCCCTGTTTACCCGCATCCTGCTGCTCCTCTCGCTGGCCTGGATCATCCGGCTGACCGAACCCATCTTCACCGTGATGGGACGGGGCATCTCGGGGCGTGACCTGATCCTGCTGGCGGGCGGCCTGTTCCTCCTGGCAAAGAGCACCAAAGAGATCCACGAGCGGCTGGAGGGGGAGGAAGCGCATGGGAAGGCGAAGCAGGCCCCCACGTTTATGGCGGTGATCGTCCAGATCGCTCTGCTGGATATCATCTTCTCCCTCGACTCGGTCATCACCGCGGTCGGGATGGTGGACCAGCTCTGGGTGATGATCACGGCGGTGGTGATCGCCGTGATCGTGATGCTTCTCGCCGCTGACTCCATCAGCGACTTCGTCAACCGGCATCCCACGGTGAAAATGCTGGCGCTCAGTTTTCTCCTGCTGATCGGTTTTACCCTGATCGTGGAGGCCCTGCATTTCCATATCCCGAAGGGCTACGTCTATTTCGCCATGGGATTCTCGGTCTTTGTCGAGATGCTCAACCTGCGGGCCGGGCGGGCAAAACCCACCCCGCCCGTCCACCTGCGCACCCCTTACGAGAAAGAGGAGATCGAGAGCGAAGCATAGCAAAGGTTTAGTTCTTATCCGATAAATGCTGATGTTATTGCGTGGGGCGTCAAAGGCGCCCCACGCAATAACACGGAATAGGATTTTTCGGACAGGTTTTTGGGCAGGGGAATAACGCGAGAACGAAAAATGCGGCGCAGCGCGCCGCATTTTTCGTTCTCTTGGGGTGTAGAAGGGCGAATCAACCGGAGAATCGCCTCAGGCTGGATCCGGTTTGATGAGCTTGAAGATTTCCTCGTACAGGGGCCGCAGGCGGGAGTACATGCGCCGGTAAACCCGGTGGTACAGGTCATCGTAAGCGCGCTGGGCGTCCCGGTCTGGTTCGAAAGTCTCGCCCAGGTGGGTCATCTCTTTGACGGCGGTGTCGAAATCCGGGTGCAGGCCGAGCCCGACCGCCGCGTCGATGGCTGCGCCGAGGCCGGAGGCTTCGTAGACGTGGGCGCGCGAGGCGGGCAGGCCGAAGATATCGGCGGTGAGCTGCATGGCAGCGTCGCTCTGGCTGCCGCCGCCCGCCACCCGGATGGCGGTGATCGGGATGCCGCTGCGCTTCGAGGTGCGTTCCGCGCCTTCGCGCAGAGCGTAGGCAAGGCCTTCCAGGATCGCCCGGTAGATATGCGCCCGGGTGTGGACGTCCCCAAAGCCGATAATGGCCCCGCGCGCCTCGGGCCCGGGGGATTTCAGCCCCGGCGACCAGTAGGGCTGCAGGGTGAGGCCTTCCGAGCCGGGCGGGACCGCCCGCACCAGCTCGTCGAACAGGTCCTCCGGCTCCACCCCGCGTTCAGCCGCCAGCCGCTCTTCTCGCAGCCCGAACTCCCGCTTGAACCAGGTCACCATCCAGTAGCCGCGGAAGATCTGCAGCTCCAGGCTGTAGGCCCCGGGCACTGCGGAGGGGTAGGGCGGGATCAGGGGGATCACCTCGATGTAACGGCGGTGGGTGGTGTTGATGGTGGCGGTGGTGCCGTAGCTCAGGCAGGCGATATTCGGTTCCAGGCAGCCGGCGCCGATTACTTCGCAGGCTTTGTCCGCGGCCGCCGCGATGAGGGGCAGCCCTGCCGGCAGGCCGGTCGCCTCGGCAGCCTGGCGCGTAATCTCGCCCAGGGTCCCGGCAGGCGGGACCAGTTCGGGCAGCAGGGAGGGGGAGATGGGGACCGCCTGCCACTTCCAATCCCTGGAGGAGGACCAGCGCAGATGCTTATAGTCGAACGGGACGTAGCCGACCTGGCACCCGACCGAATCCACAAAGCGCCCGGTCAATTTGTGGGTGAGATATCCGGATAGGAACAGGAATTTGTGGGTCTGCGCCCAGAGCTCGGGCTGCTGGGTACGCAGCCAGTTGACTTCGGCCTCGGCCTGCAGGTATGCGACTGTGCCCGACATCCCCGCCAGGCGGAACAACAGCCCCCACCAGCCGCCCACGGGCTTGAGGCCCTCCGTACGGCGCTGGTCCAGCCAGACGATGGCAGGCCGCAGAGGCTGCCCCTCCCGATCGACATTGATGACCGTGGCGCGCTGCGTGGTCAGGGCTGCGCCTGCCAGGCGTTCGCGCAGGCCGGGGTTTTCCTCCAGCAAGGTACGGCAGGCCCGGCAGAGCGCTTCCCAGAAGACCTTTGGGTCCTGTTCCGCCAGGCCCGGGGCGCTGGAAAAATAGGGTTCGATCGGTACCCGGGTTTTCGCCACAAGCTGGCCGCCGAGGTCGAAGATCAGCGCCCGCACGCTCTGCGTTCCGTTGTCTATGGCGATGAGAAGGTCTTTGCTGTTCATGGCTGCTCCGGTGCGAGTTGGATGGCGGGCGGCTGCCGCCGGCTGACCGCTGCGGCCCGGTGAAGGGTTTATTATAAGTCCTTTCCCCAATTCGAAGCCCATTAACCGGAGATCGAGTAGGCGGCCTCCCAACGTTTTTGATACTCGGACGCCTCCTGCTCCCAGCGGGCGTCCTCCCATCCCAGCTCGGGCTGGACGATCTTACGAATGCGCTCCAGCAGCGAGACCCCGCCGCCGGGGAGCAGCAGGCCCAGGCGGACGCGGCGCAGCAGCAGGTCGTCGAGGTGGACCACACCCTCCGCCCGGGCGGCCCAGCGCAGCTCGGCCCACAGGCTGGCGGTTTGCTCCACGGGCTCCAGCTCGCCGGGCAGGGCGCAGGAGAGCACCGCCGGGGCGTCGGCGCCGTGGCGGCCCAGCAGGCGCAGGCGGGCCGCGGGTCTGAGCGCGACGGGCGCGGCCAGCTCCAGGGCTTCGGCCAGCGCTTCCTCCGCGGGCGGCGGGTCGAGCACCCGGCTGTTCGGGTCAAAGCGCGGGCTGCCCGGGAGCCTCGTCAGGGCGGCTTTGAGGGCGTCAATCGCCATGAGGCGGAAGGTGGTGAGCTTGCCCCCGGCGACCGTCAGCAGCCCGTTCTCGCTCCACAGGATATGCTCCCGCGATTCCTTGGAGGGGTTCACCTTCCCGGTCCCGATCACCGGCCTGACGCCGGAAAAAGTGGCCTGGATATCCTCGACCCCGAGCTCCTGGTTGCAGAAAGCCTGCTGCGCGGCGCTCAGCAGGTAATCCACCTCCTGAGCGCTGATGGCGGGCTCGCGGTCCAGGGGCTGGTCGTGGTCCAGGTCGGTGGTGCCGAGCAGGGTGACCCCCTCCCAGGGGAAAGCGAAGACGAAGCGGCGGTCTCTGGGGTGCTGGAAGCAGACCGAACGGGAGAGCGGCAGGCGCGCCGAGGAGAAAACCAGGTGGCTGCCGCGCAGCTTGCGCAGGCGTTCCGGGCCGCCGACCACCCGGCGCAGGTCGTCGGCCCAGGCCCCGGTGGCGTTGATCACCACCTTCGCCTGGATCTCCTGGCTGCGCCCGGAATGCGGCGGGGCCTCGTCCTGCGCCACCACGCCGCAGACCTGCCCCTGCCGGTCGCGCAGCAGGCCCGACACCCGGGCGTAATTCAGGGCCATGCCGCCGGCGCGCACGGCCTCACGCACCAGGCGCAGCACCAGGCGCGCATCGTCCGTCAGGGCGTCGAAGTAGCGGTAGCCCCCCCTGAGGCCGTTTTCGTTCAGCCAGGGGCAGAGCTCCTGCATATCGTAGGCGTCATAGCGGCGGTGGCCCCACTTCAGGGCCAGGAGGTCGTAGACGATCAGCCCGGCGCCGCACATCCAGCCCGGCATGGAGTCTTTGCAGTAGTTCGCCAGCAGGAAGCCGAGGGGATAGACCAGGCCGCGGCCTTCCTTGAGCAGGCGCTCGCGCTCTCGCACCGACTGCAGGGTGGTCTTGATCTGGGCGTTGCTCAGGTAGCGGAAGCCCCCGTGCACCATCTTGGAAGAGCGGCTGGAGGTGCCCGAGGCAAAGTCTTTCCCTTCCAGCAGCAGGACCCGCAGCCCGGCCCTGGCCGCCTCCCGCAGCAGGCCCGCGCCGGTGATGCCCCCACCGATGACGAGGATATCCCACGGGCCCGCCAGCTCCGACCAGGCCTGCTCTCGCCAGTTTTTCTCCCACATAAGGCCCCTCCCTGAATAGAAGTGATCAAAAAAACTTGAGTACGGGATATGGACGAAATCTTGTTGTTTTGGGCAGCCTGGCAGAGGCGCAGCGGCCCAAAACACCCAAATATCTTCCCTGAATTCCTTATTCCGCTCGATCGTTCGAAATGGTTTGCTGCAGCGTATGGGCTGGCGCGCAGTCGCGCGATCCCAACGAGCTTCACCGCATTTTTGCAGCCGGGCAGAGCGCCGAAAGAGCCCCGCACACGGCGGACAAATGTCTGGACGGGCGCTTACAGGATTTCTTCCAGGGCCAACCCCTGCAGAGCCTGTCCCTGGCGCTGCAGCGCCTCGAACTCCTGGTTAATCAGGTGCTGCAGGTGCCGCATTTCGGGGTTCTCGCTGACGGGCAGGCGGCGGTACCGCTCGCGCAAGGCGATCACCAGCGCCCGGAACAGCCGCTGCGGCTCCAGCGCGGCCAGGCGGGCCTCGAAACCGGCCGGGTTGTCGGCCCAGGCGGCGCGCCTTTCCGCCAGCAGGAGCTCCGACTCGATAGAGAGCAGGTCGGGGGCTGTGCCGAAAATCTCTCGCGCCAGGATCGGGGCCTGGGAGGTGAAGCTGCAGAGCGTCTGGTTCTCGGCCGGATGGATGGTGAGTTCAGCCCCGTAGCAGTAAGCCAGGTGCGTCTTGTTATTGCGGTCGCGCAGGATGAGGCTGCCTGCCATCACCCGGTAGTGGTGATCCAGGGTCCAGGGGTGCTCGACCACCAGCAGGCGAACCTCCCCGGCCCCAAGGGCGGCCTGGCAGCTCACGCTCTCCGGGTCGAAATGTTTTTCGGTCGGTCGTTCGCTCAGAAAGACGTCCAGCCGCGGGTAGCCCAGGCCAAACTCTCCTTGAGAGGGGTAATAGAGGTAGCCAAATTCCGGAGACCGGGGGTCAGTCATCTGGGCCGTCCTCCGCCCACAGCTTCCCGGGATTCATCATCCCTTCCGGATCCAGCGCCCTGCAGGAGGCCTGCAGCAGCTCCATTCCGGCAGGCCCTTTTTCGGCGGGCAGGTACGGCGCGTGATCGCTCCCGACCCCGTGCTGGTGGCTGATCGTCCCGCCGTGCCGCAGGATCTCCCGGCTGGCGCGGGTCTTCAGGTGGCGCCAGTCCTGCAGGGTCTGATCCGGATCGGCAGAACGGCGGTAAAGGTAAGTGACGTACAGGCTGGCGCCGTCGGCGTAAACGTGCGACAGGTGGGCGAAGACCAGCAGCCCCGGATTTGACAGCGGCGCGGACCGCAGAGCCCCGAGAATGTCTTCCGCCGCCTGCTCCAACACCGACCAGGGCAGGGCGGTCTCCAGGGTGTCCAGGGCGTAGCCGGCCTCCCAGAGGATGTTGCGCAGGTAGGGGGTCAGAAAACGGCTCTTGCGCCACAGCCTACCCGCCAGGGTACCCGTAAACAGGCCGCCGTGCCTGCGTATGATCGCCAGCGCTTCGCCCCGGGCAAAGGCGGCTGCCCGCGGCTCGCCGGTGACGCCGAAAATCAGCAGGCAGCGCTTCTCCCGGTGCCCGAGCAGGTTCAGGCCCCTGCCGGCCCAGCGGACCAGGGCCTCTTTCCCCGAGAGCACCAGGGTGGTCTCGGTCTCCTGGGGGTTGCTCAGGCGCAGCATGGAGACCGGGATCTTTGCCTGGGCAATGCTGTTCAGGGCGGCGAGGCCCGCCTCCCAGTCCTTGAAGAAGACGCCGTAAAACTGCTCGTTTTCGGGCAGCGGGCGCACCCGCAGTTCCACTTCGGTGATTACCCCGAGCCGGCCTTCCGAACCGAGAATGATTTGCCGCAGGTCCGGTCCTGCCGCGCTGGCGGGGAGAGGCGGAAGGACCAGCGGGCCTCCCGGAGTTTCGACGCGGCCCCCGGCGAACAGGTCTTCGATGCGCCCATAATAGTAGGACTGCTGCCCGCTGGAACGGGTGGCTGCCCAGCCGCCCAGGGTGGAATATTCGAAAGACTGGGGGTAGTGCCCGAGAGTGTAGCCGCGCGCCTGCAGCTGGGCCTCCAGGTCCGGCCCCCGCACGCCGGCCTGAAAGCGGGCCAGGCGGCTGGCCTCATCCAGATGCAGCAGGCGGTTCAAGCGAGAGAGGTCCATGGTCAGCACCGGGCGCTCACCGGGCAGGGGGTTGATGTGCCCGACCACGCTGGTGCCACCGCCATAAGGGATCAGAACTGCGCCGGCCCGGCGCGCGTATTCCATCAGGCCGCGCACCTGCTCGGCATCGCAGGGGTAGGCCACGCCGTCCGGAAAAGCGCCGATGCGGCCCGAACGCAGCGCGATCCAGTCGGGCAGGCTCTGCCCGCGGGCGTGGCGCAGCCTCTCTTCCACCTCCTGGCTGACGAGGGGATGCGCGGGCAGGCGGGACGGGGGTGCGCCTTTCAGCGCCTGGTCCAGGGTGGCGTCGGGCGCGCGCTCTCCCGGACCTACTTTTTCCTCCAGGTAGCGAGCGGCAGAAGCCGGGAGGGGGTAATCGGTGGCGGGGTTCCCCCAGCCGTTCCATCTTTTCATTGCGCCCTCCTGTAGAGATGTGCCAGTCGAATGGTGAGAGATTAGGCCTGCGAGCTTCCGGTCGCAGCTGCAGCTTCCCAGAGGCGCAGGCTGTCTGCCATCACCTGCCGGGTCACCTGTTCGGCGCGCTCCGGGCTGCTGTCCCGGATTGCGCCGGCGAGATGGCGGTAGAAATCGCGCGAATGCGCGCGTGCGGGCGGGGCGTTGAAGTACCTGCAGGCCATCTCCCGGTAGAGTTCGGTAAAACCGTTCAAAATGAGGGTATATACCGGGTTCCCGCTGGTGACGGTCAGAAAATGGTGCAGCCGGAGGTCCGCCTCGGCAAATGCGGCCGGGGTATCGGGCAGGTCGGCATAGGGCTGGAGAAAAGCCGCGACCTCTTCCGGGGCGCGTTCGACCGCCAGGCGGGTGTATTCCGGGGCCAGCAGGCGGCGCACTTCCAGCAGGTTGGAGACGAAATCAGCAGGGAGCGGGTTCAGCCTGCGGGCGATCGCGCCCAGGACGGCCAGATTCCCTTCCTGCCAGTAATCCCGCACACGGGTGGGCTTGCCCTGGCGGATCTCCAGCCAGCCGTCGCGGGCCAGGCGTTGAAGGGCCTCGCGCAGGGTGGGCCGGGTCACGCCGAGGGCGGTGGACAGCTCCCGTTCGGCGGGCAGGTTAGAGCCGATCGGGAAGCGCCCGTCGAGGATGGCGTTGATCAATCGAGTTTCTGCCGCTTCAGCCGGTTTGAGGAGGGGTTGCCAGTGCATAAGAACCTGCGTGTGTGGAATTTGGAGACGGAAAGTCTTTAGGGCAAGAGAAATCTGGTAAGTGGTCTGACCAGTTATAGTATATAGATTTTTTAGAGGTTTGTCTAGAGGCAGTTTTGAGGCTGAAGGAAGAAATGGATGGGTGGGGCGTATTCAGGTGCTGGTGCGGCCATGGCGAACCACTTCGGGCTGCTATCGGGTTTGCGGGTTTCAGGCCGCAGGCCTTTGCAAAAAGAGCCCGGCGGTTCAGCGCCGGGCGGGGCTGCACCTTCTGAGTGGCTGTACCTGCCCGGCGGCGCTGCGCCCTGGGCCGATGCCGTTCCCGACGGGCCGTGCCGCGCGCCGGTGCGTACCCCCACCGAAACCAGACAGCCCGCAGGATCACCCTGCGGGCTGTCTGGTTTCGGGCTGTGCACCAACCCGGCGCTCAGGGTTTCACGAAGAAAGCCACCGCCAGGATCCCGGGGCCGCCGTGAGTGATGATGGCAGGCGGGACATTGAGAATGGGCACCTCCGGCTGCCGGAGCTTCTGGCCCAACTCCGCGGCCAGTTCCCGGGCTTCCTCAGGCGCCCCGGCGTGCATCACCGACAAGTAGCCCTCCCCGCCGGGGGGACAGCCCTCCAGCGCCAGCTCTTTCAGCCGGGCCAGGGCGCGCCGGTGGGTGCGCTCTTTTTCAAACGGCTCTACCCGCCCGTCGCAGATGGTCAGGATGGGCTTGATCTTCAACATACTACCCAGCAGGGCCGAGGCCCCGCCGATCCGCCCGCCTTTTGCCAGGTATTCAAGGGTATCCACCAAAAAATAGATACGGCAGCGCGGGATCATCCCCTCCAGCCGCGCTTCGATCTCGTCCGCCCCCACTCCGGCCGCGGCCCACTGCGCAGCCA
>JAEWYL010000320.1 GCA_023395675.1 Chloroflexota bacterium
TCCAGGTCAATCACCACCGCGGTCTCCTCATCTATGCGCAGCCCTTTCGCCTCGCAAAAGGCCTCAAAACTCTGGCCCCTTTCGCCGGCCGCCTCCGGCCTGGAGAGGGCGGACCAGCGGTTCGCCAGGAAGAGGTGGCTGTCCTCGCTTAAGGCGTTTACCTCCACCGAGGGCGGGCGCGGATTCTCCGAGCCGATAAAACCCGCCCCGGGCCAGTCTCCCGCCCGGCACAGGTTATCAAAAGCGGTGCCGTCTGCCAGCCGGGTATCGCCCAGATAGACGAGGCGCTTCAACCTGACGCCCGGGGCGTCCAGCTCCCGGGCTGCTTTTAACAGGTAAACAATCACCCGGGCATATTCGGGATCATTCTTGCGCGGGATGTGCCCTTCCGGCAGACCCACCTCGGACTGGAAATCCGGCAGGGCCGGCAGCCTGGGGTCTACCGGGACGAGGTTCCGGTAAACGATCCGGTCGCCGACAAATTCACTGACCTTGCTCCGCCCTTGCAGCTCGATCATATCGCATCCCTCTTTACCAACCCGAAGCTGAAAATACCGCTCGCAGCAGTTCCTCACGCTCCCCGGCCTCCATCGGCCTGGCCCGGGCATAATCCACGAAGAGTATCGGCAGCAGCTCGACGCCGATATAGCGCCCATTGTAGAAGATATGGCGGTCAATAAAGGCCTGCCGGGTAGCCTGGCTGACGTCATACTGGTCGAAGAACAGGTTGCCCAGCCCGTAGTGAATAAAGGCCGTCCCGGCCTCCCCAGGCCTGAACTCCATGGCCTGGGGCTGGTGGGCCTGGCTGCCGCTGACGATGACCGCCCCTGCTTCGGCCAGGGCTCGAAAATCTCTGCGCTGGTCCGGTTGGGCGTTGTAGGTGTAATATTCGAAATGCTGGAAGGTGGCGATGGGCAGGTAGCCCTCGGAGCGCAGCCGGGCCGTCTCCCGCACCATCCAGTCCATATCGCAGGCGGCTGCTCCGGGGCGGTTCTCCCCCGCCTGGGCGTAGCCGCCGCCCTTGGCGTTGCAGCCAATGAAGGCCAGGCGGTTCCCGTTGTGCTCCACGGTCACCGCCCGCCTGGCCTGCTCCAGGTTCGCGCCCCCGCCGTAGGTCAGCCAGCCGCGCTCCTGGTACAGGTCCAGGGTAAACAGCATCGCCTCCGCTCCCCAGTCCTGGAAGTGGTCGCCGGTCAGCTCCACGACATCGGTACCTACCGCCTCCAGAAGGCCGATATAGCGAGGGTCGCTGCAGAAACGCATATCCGCCTGGACCGGGTTGGGGGGCGGGCAGTCGCGGGCGAAGGGCACTTCGTTGCTGATATGGGTCAGGTCGGCCTGAGAGAGCCAATCTCGAATATCCCGGGCCGGGTACTCGATCCCCTGCTGTTCCATGGTGTGAGCAGTCGCCCGCACCAGCGCGGTTACCCCCGTCATCGCCAGCACGGTCATTTTATCGGCCTCGCGGTTGCCCGGTGGAACGAGCGGGATCTGGGAGGCAGGCCCCAGCAGCTCTACGGCGCGCGCCACCAGTTCCACCTCGCCCTGCAGGGAGAAGGGCACGCTCAGCGGGTAAGCCTGCGGGTCAAAATCCTGCTGCAGCGGGGAGAGCCCGTCCACCGCCAGCACCGTCCAGCGCGGCTCCAGGGCCTCGAAGGGGACCAGCGCCCAGGAGGAGCCATTGTCCCAGGCAGCCTGCAGCAGTTCGCCGGCCGGGGCGACCAGCACAGCCCCCTCGGCGGGCGGCCCCCAGAGCGCCGAAAACGCCTCGCGCGCCCCGGCCTCCACCAGCAGCGGTTCACCCTCCGCTCCCTGCCAGGCGCGCACCACCGCTTCCAGCGTGACGCCCTGCTGCAGCGTTGGGAAAGGCGCGGCCAGGGCATAGACCCAGCGGCTGACCTCCGCGCCCGGGCCTGCCGCTAGGCGCAGGTCCGCCTCATCAGACGTCTCCACCCGTTTCAGGCCGGGGGGCAGCGCCAGCCCTTCCAGCATCCCGGCGGGCAGATCCGGGGCGGCCCAAAAAGTCGTTCCTTCCAGCGGGTGCCTGTAGAGCAGGATCTGGGGCAGGTTCATGCGGTGGGCGCCCATACGGTCGGCGCCCATTTGCGGGGCGGGGGCGGACCCGGTTGGCTCTACCTCCTCGGCCCCTGCCTGCCCTTCAATCCCCGCCGGCGGGGTGGCCGGCGCTTCGCCCTCCGGGCTTCCGGTCGGGCTGCCGCCCTGCGGGTTGGGCGTGATCGGGGATAAGCTGACTGCGGTCTGGGTGGCGAGGCGGGCGAAGAGCTCCTGAGACCCGGGGCCTGCAGGGGCCGGGGTTTGCGAAGCTTCTACGGGCGGCTCTCCGGGCATCTGAAACGGCGCCGTGCAGGCGGCAGCCAGGAGCAAAACGGACATGACGGAACTGCGGACAAAGCCTCTCCACCTGCGGCTGCGCTTCATACGACACCCCTTTCCGGTGAGGGACCGGCCTTTAGACTCTGAACGTCACCAGGGCCAGCTGGCCCGGCCTGATTTCGATCTCGAACTGCTGCATTCCTCGCTGTACGAATGAGATCCGGTAGATGCCGGCCGGCAGGTCGCCTATCCCAAAGCTGTCCTCCCAGGGCAGCTGGCCGCGCATCCATTTTTCGTGATAAGTAAATGTATAGCGGGTGAGCACGGTGGAGCCGCCGTCGCTCAGGCGCTCCAGGACAATATTCTCGCTCTCCAGGCTGTTCCCTTCGGCGTCCAGGATGCGGCCTGCCAGCGCCCCCATCGGCTGGCCGTTCTCGTCCGGCAGCGGTTCCAGCCAGAGTTCGGGGTTGCGGGAGGCCTGATAATCGTTCTCCGCGTAGCGCACTTCAAAATGCAGGTGGCTGCCGGTGGCCGCGCCGCCCATACCCACCAGGCCGATCTGTTCCCCGGCCTGCACTTCCTGGCCCGGCCGCACCTGATATTCAGCCAGGTGCCCGTAGAGCGTGTAGACCGGCTGGGCGTAGCCCGCCGGGCGGTGTTCGATCACCACCAGCTTGCCGTAAAAATTGTAATACAGCCCCAGCACCTGGTTGTAGTCGTCCTCCGCCAGCACCACCACCCCGCCGGCCGCGGCCAGCACGGGCGTACCGTAGGAATTCAAAAGCTCAACCCCGTTGTGGGGGTCGCGCGCCCCCGCCTGGGTGCTGCCGTAGCGGTACGCCACATCCACCGTATTCCGCCCCTGCGGCCCGATCGGCCGCTTCAAGCTGAGCTGCCCATCCAGATAGCAGAGCTCCGAATCCGTGCCGGGCAGCCGCTCCGGGCGGCAAACCAGCAGCGCGGAGGTGGGGGTTGCTTCGGGCGTCGCAGGCGCCGGGGTTGGGGTGTCCGGGAGAGGGGTCAAGGTCGGCGCAGGGGTGGGCGCTGCTGTCACCCTGCCGGTCGTTGGCGCGGCGGTTTCAGGCACTTCCGGCGACGCCGCCAGGGTGGGCGGCGTCCCTGCGGTGGGGGGGGAGGCCGCGGCTGCGCCCGCGTCCCTGGCCGCGCTGCAGCCGGCAGCCGCCAGGCTCAAAACGCAGAGCCATACGGCCAGGCGGGTCCAGGCTGAGGGCAGGAACAACCGCCCCGGCCCGGTGAAAGGGCCAGGGGCTGGTTTGTGAAGCGCAGAGCCGCCCGGAACGGCTGACGGGCGCTCCCGCTTCCGAAACTGAGCCGGCTGCGGCCTCAAAACGCCAGACCCCCTCGCACCCGGAGCTGCTCGCGCACCTGCGCCTCAAGCTCATCCGCCCGGCGTTCCAGCGCCTCCAGCTCCT
>JAEWYL010000348.1 GCA_023395675.1 Chloroflexota bacterium
GGTGGAGGCAGCCGCCCCAACCACAAAACCCTAATCGTTTAATCGCCCCCTGGTGCAGGGAGCACTCATAAGTTGTAAAAAGAGCTGATACCTGCGCGGCGGCGCCGCGCAGGTATCAGCCCGTCGCCGACGAAAAGTACGCCCCTGGCGCCTGCGCGCCGGCTCTTGCTCATAAGTTCGAGTATAATTTAACCATGTACCGGCTAACCTCACTAGAACCCATTGACTACCTGATCATCGGCCACCTGACCCAGGACCTGAGACCGGAAGGGCCCTCGCTTGGCGGTACGGCCGCGTATGCCAGCCTGACGGCCGCGGCTTTGGGGCTGCGTGTTGGTGTGGTGACCTCATGGGGTGCAGAGGCCCCTCTGGGGCCGATGCGGCAGGTTCCGATCGTTAGCTTTCCTACCGAGACCAGCACCACCTTCGAGAACGAGTACACACCCGAGGGCAGGGTGCAGTATATTCGCCACGTGGCGCCGCGCCTGGACCTGAACCTGGTGCCCGACCCCTGGCGAGGGGCGCCGATTGTGCACCTGGGCCCGGTGGCGCAGGAGGTCGAGCCCTCGCTGGTGCGCAGCTTTCCCGCAGCGCTGATTGGGGTCACTCCCCAGGGCTGGCTGCGCTCCTGGAATGAGGAGGGCCTGGTCTCGGTCAGCGAGTGGCCCGAAGCGACCTTCGTGCTGCAGAGGGCCGGAGCGGCGGTGATCAGTATCGAGGATGTGGATCATGACGAGGGGCGCATCGACGAGCTGGCTTCAGCCTGCGCCGTCCTGGCCGTGACGGAGGCCCAGCAGGGCTCCCGCCTGTACTGGAACGGGGATGTGCGCCGCTTCCGCCCGCCGAAAGTCAAGGAGGTGGACCCGACCGGGGCAGGGGACGTCTATGCGGCCGCGTTCTTCGCCCGGCTGAATACGACCCGGGATCCCTGGGAAGCGGCCCGGTTCGCTACCCAGCTCTCGGCCATCTCGGTCACGCGTACCGGGCTGGCCGGCATCCCGACACAGCAGGAAGTCCAGGAAAGCATGGTGGAGGTATTCTAACGGCATGGGGCGCATCTATTCGCTGGCCAACCAGAAAGGGGGGGTGGGAAAAACCACCACAGCAATCAGCCTGGGCGCTTACCTGGCGTATTTCGGCCAGCGGGTGCTGCTGGTGGACCTGGATCCACAGGCCAACGCCACCTCCTGCCTGAAGATCGACAAGCATACCGTCAGGGGCGGGACTTATGAAGTGCTGCTCGGTTCGGCCCCTCCCGCAGGCCTGATCCTGCACAATCCCAGGTTGAAACTCTCGCTCCTGCCCTCCTCACCCGCCCTGGCGGGAGCGGAGGTCGAGCTGGTCAGCGAGCTGGCGCGCGAGAGCCGCCTGAGAAACGCGCTGGCGCCGATCGCCGACCGCTACGATTACGTGCTCATTGACTGCCCGCCCTCCCTCGGGCTGCTGACCCTGAATGGCCTGGTCGCGTCCGCAGACGGGGTGATCATTCCGGTACAGTGCGAGTACCTGGCCCTGGAAGGGCTTGGACAGCTCACCGGAACCCTGCAGAAAGTCCGCACGGCGGTCTTCCCAGACTTGCGCGTGCGCGGGGTGGTGCTGACCATGTTCGACGGGCGAACGAACCTTTCGAACGAAGTGGTGGAGGAGGTGCGCCGGTTTTTCCCCAACCAGGTCTTCAAGACGGTGATCCCGCGCTCGGTACGCCTGGCGGAGGCGCCCTCGTTCGGGCAGCCCATTTCAGCCTACGCGCCGCATTCCAGCGGGGCGCTGGCCTACGCCGCCCTGGCCCAGGAGATGCTCTCGGGGGACGGGATCAATATTCCGGTGTTCGAGCGCGCCTGATCCGGCGCCTCCCTTTCCCGCGTTCCTGCGTTCCGGTGCGAAAGCAATTTCTCAAGGTGATCCTGCGCGAGCAGATTGACCGTTTTTTCCAGGTTTGAATTCGAATTTCAGAACATAGCGGACAGCCAGAGAATTTATGCCAAAAAAATCTGTCTTAGGAAGAGGGCTGGATGCGCTGATCCCCGGGGGAACTTCCGGGGGCGGGACGGCCACCGTCCCGGTCGAACGCATCTCCCGCAACCCGCGCCAGCCGCGCACGCATTTCGACCCTGCAGAGCTTGCCGAGCTTGCCGCTTCAATCAAGGAGCACGGGGTCATCCAACCCCTGATTGTGACCACCGGGGAGGAACCCGACAGCTACGTGCTGATTGCGGGCGAGCGGCGGCTGCTGGCGGCTCGCGAAGCGGGGCTGGCGCGCGTCCCGGTGCTGGTGCGAGGCGCTTCTGACCAGCAGCGCCTGGAGCTGGCCCTGATCGAGAATGTGCAGCGCGCCGACCTGGGGCCGATGGAAGAGGCGGAGGCCTACCGGCAGCTGGCGGAGGAGTTCGGCCTTTCGCACGAGGAGATCTCGACCCGGGTGGGCAAGAGCCGGGTGGCGGTCACCAACACCCTGCGCCTGTTGAAGCTGCCGCCCGCCGTCCAACAGGCGCTGGTGGACGAGCGCATCACCGAGGGCCATGCACGGGCCCTGTTGAGCCTGCCCTCCGCGCAGTCACAGGAAGCGGCTCTGGATACGATCCTGAAGAACGACCTGAACGTACGCCAGACCGAAGAGCTGGTCCGCCGGCTGGCAGGGCAGCGCCCCGAGCCCAGGCCGCGCCGCACGCTTTCGCCCGAGTTCGCCTCCCTGGAAGAGCGGCTGCGCTCACGGCTGGGCACCCGGGTGCGCGTGAACCATCGCGGCAAAGGGGGCACGGTGACGATCCATTATTATTCGGAAGAAGAATTGAACACCCTGGTGGAACAGCTCCTGGGCGAGATGTAAGGCCGCGCAAAACCGCTATGCTGAAAATTCTCTTCAACGCCAAGATTCACAGCCTGGACCCGCAGGTACAGGCTCGGGAACCGGACGCCGTCGCCATACGCGCCGGGCGCATCCTGGCCCTGGGGCATGGAAAGGACCTGAACGGGGAGTTCGACGGCCTGGAGCGCCTGAACGGGGAGCCGGTCGAGCGCCTGGACCTGCAGAGACGTACGCTCATCCCCGGACTGACCGACGCCCATATCCACCTGGAATACTATGCCCTGGGTTTGCAGAAGGTAGATTGTGAAACCCCGACCCGGGCCGAATGCCTGCAGCGGGTGTCCGAACGGGCCAGCAGCACCGCGCCGGGGGAGTGGGTGCTGGGTCACGGCTGGAACCAGAACGAATGGCCCGAAGGTTTTGGGACGGCTGCCGACCTGGATCGCGCCGCCGCAGGACGCCCGGTTTACCTGACCGCCAAATCTCTGCACGCGAGCTGGGCCAGCAGCGCCGCGCTGCGCCTGGCGGGCATTGGCCCCGGAACCCCGGACCCCGAAGGCGGCCGGATCGGGCGGGACGGGCAGGGACGCCCGACAGGCATCCTCTTCGAGAGCGCCATGGCACTGGTGGAGCGGGTGATCCCCGAGCCGGAGGAGCAGGCCGTGGAAGCCGCCCTGCGGCAGGCACAGGCAGCCCTGTGGCGCATGGGAGTGACGGGAGCGCACGACTTCGACCGCAGGCGCTGTTTTATGGCCCTGCAGCGCCTGCACGACAGCGGAGAGCTGAAGCTGCGGGTGCTCAAGAACATCCCGCTGGAGGACCTGCCCCACGCCGCCGCGCTGGGACTGCGAACCGGTTTTGGGGATGAATGGCTGCGTATCGGCGGGGTCAAAGCATTCGCAGACGGGGCCTTAGGCCCGCGCACCGCAGCCATGCTGCAGCCTTACGAAGGGTCCGACAGCGACCTGGGGATGCTGCTGCTGGACGCGGAGGAGCTGTACGAACAGGGGCGGCTGGCGGTCGAGAACGGGCTGAGCCTGGCGGTGCACGCCATCGGCGACCGGGCCAACCACGAGGTGTTGAATGCCTATGCGCAGCTACGGCGCTATGAGCTCACCCTGACCGGGGCCGCACGCCTGCGCCACCGCATCGAGCACGTCCAGTTAATCCACCCCGACGACGCCGGCAGGCTGTCCGAGCTGGGCGTGATCGCCTCCATGCAGCCGGTCCATGCCCTTTCCGATATGTTCACCGCCGACCGGCACTGGGGGAAGCGCGCCGCCCTGTCTTATGCCTGGCGCACGCAGCTGGCCCGGGGGGCGGCCCTGGCCTTTGGCTCCGACGCACCGGTCGAATCGCCCAACCCCTTTCTGGGCCTGCACGCGGCGGTCGCCCGCCGCCGGCTGGACGGCGCTCCCGGCCCTCAGGGCTGGTATCCCCAGGAGAAGCTGGCCCTGGAGAAGGCTCTGCACGGCTACACCACCGGCCCGGCTTACGCCGCGGGCTGGGAAGAGAGCCTCGGGCGGCTGGCCCCCGGCTATCTGGCGGACCTGCTGGTCCTGGAGCACGATCCTTTCCAGTGCGCGCCGGAGGAGCTGGCGGCCCTGCAGCCCGCTGCCACCATGGTGGGCGGCGAGTGGGTGTACGCCGCCTCCGGTTTATCAGGCTGAAGCTGGAACTGCTGGACAAAAAATCGGCGCGCTGCGCCGATTTTTTTATTTCTATCTATTCTCGGGCCGGTGTGCGGTCAGCGTGCTCGCCGGCGAGCGCCCCACACCATCCCCAGTGCAGCCGCGGCCGGCAGGAGCAGCCAGGGATAGACGGGCTGCCCGCTGGAGGACGCCTGGAAACTGGACAGGCTGACGGCGGTGGGGGTAAAGCTCCAGAGGTAGTCCTCCACCTCGCCGTTCACCACCTCCCCGGTAGGGGCCGGCGTGTCCGGCTCGCCGGCGTACAGGCGGAAGCGGGCATACAGGCTGCGCCCGGTCTGGTAAGTCTCCGGCACCGTCAGATCCAGGAGGTTCTCCCCGGCGCTCACGGGCCAGAGCCGGGCCGCTTCCTGCGGTCCGGAGAAGGTCCCGCTGCCGTCCCAGTCAAACCAGGCCGCCAGGAAACCGCCGCCGCCCCGGACCTCCGCCCTGAGGCTCACCGCTGCTCCCGGAGTCCAGCGCACGGCAGAGACCACGCTCACCCCATCGCCGTCGTCCCAGGCGGCATAATCATCGCCCACGGCCCCGGCGCTCTCCGCGCCATCGGTCTCGCCATCCACCAGGGACCCCAGGCTGAGCGCGCCGATTTGGTGCCGGGCACCATTATCCGCAGCCCGGGTGATCCCGAACGAAGCCGGGAGGTCGCCGAAGTCGGTACAGAACAGGTTCACATCCACCCCAATCTTGCGAGTGGTGCTGGCAGTTTGCCAGGCCTCCTCGGCCCAGACCTTCGTCTGTATCAGCAGGGCTGTGGGATCGGGCGCCGGGGCAATCTGGAAAGAGGCCTCCCAGCCCAGGAGCGTTTCGCCCGAGCGGTACCAGGCGAAATCGGGAGGCGCTCCGTCAGCGCCAGCGTTCCCGTCCACCAACACCTGACCGGCGCGGTTCCTGACCCAGGATTCTGCCGGATCATCCAGCAGCGGCCTGCCTTCCTTCGACAGGACGAGCAGGTAGAGCGTGCCGTTGGCACAGTCGTAGCGCAGATATGCGCTCCCGAGAATGGGCTTGTTCTTCTCCGGCACTCCGGACCAGTACAGGGGACTGAACAGGTCAGCCTCCAGGTCCCATTCAGCGATCGAGCCGTCCACAACCGCCGTCCCGTACACCGGCTGGTCGTTGGCCGCGGCCCGGGCGCCGTCCCAACCCCAGGCGCCGGCCAGCAGAGCTGCCAGCAGGAGCAGCGAACCGAACTTGATCATCCCTCTGATGGCCATGAGAGCCTCCATTTCAGCTTTGAACCGGTCTAATCCGGTCAGGAAAAGCACGGAAGGTGCTTTCTACTCGAATGCTCTGGGTATCTATGCGAAAAAGATATTATTGTATGGGACGGCGAAACAGCCCCACACGATAATACCTCTATCGCTAACTCAAATCGGTTGACAGGACAATAAATGGGATCTCAGAACAGCGGCGGGAATACCGGCGAACCTGCTGCGCCAGCCATCCTGCACGATCTCTATTCTGATTATACAGACGATCCCCCACAGGCGAGGCTGACAGATTCCTGACAGCCTGGGCGCCCCGGCGCGCTCAATTCAAATTCATCTTATCGCCGAAGCGGTAGCCCGCGCCCCAGACGGTCTGGATATAGCGGGGCTGGTTGGGGTCTGTCTCGATTTTCTTGCGCAGGCGGCGGATAGCGGCCTCGATCAGGTTCATCTCCCCCGAAGGCTGCACATAACCCCACACGTTCTGGAACAGGTCTTCCTTGCTGAAGACCACACCGATATTCTGCATCAGGTACTGGAGCAGGCGGAATTCGAGCGGAGTGAGCTGGACCGGGCGCCCCTGGTTGATCACCCACTGCCCGCCGCAGTCCAGGCGCAGGTCGCCAAACGCGAGCTCCGCTTCGGCCTCCTGGCTGTGGCGGGCGGCGCGCTGCGCCGCTGCCCGCAGGCGGGCGACCAGCTCTTTGGGCCGGAAGGGCTTGACAATGTAATCGTCCGCCCCGGCCTCAAGCCCGTTCACCACCTCCTGCTCCTGGCCCATCGCCGACAGCAGGATGACCGGCACGCTGGAGGCGCGGCGGATGCGCCGGCAGACGCTGAGCCCGTCCAGCAGGGGCATCATGATGTCCAGGACGACCACCTCCACCGGGCGCCGGCGCCACAGGTCCAGGGCCTGCTGCCCGTTCTCCGCCAGATAGACCTGCATCCCGGCTTTCTGCAGGACGAGCTTAATCATCTCCCGGATCTCAGGGTCATCATCGGCAAACAAAACACGCATTAAGGGCATTGAAGGTGGCATGGCGTGGTCGAATCTTCCGCTCTAATCGGTGCAGGTGTGCGGCATAAGATTCAACGATTCCGGGGCCGAATTGTTACAACCACTGTTGTTTCAACTACTGGCTGGAGACCTGCCCGCTGCGCGGCGCCACCTCGACCAGATCCGCGAAGACCACGGTGCGCTGGAGGTAGAAGCTGACATCCGGGTCCCAGCCGGTGCAGGTGATCAGGGTGAGCTGCGGGGCGCCGGTCGCCTGTACTACCGAGACATCGGTCTCGTCCACCACGCGCCGGGCGCGCACCCGGTATTCGTACACGTTCTGCTCGGTGTAGACCCGCACCACGTCCCCTTCGATCAGGTCCTCCAGGTAGCGGAAGGGGCCGTTGTCGCCGCCGCGCAGGTTGACGTGCGCAGCCAGGGCGGTGTTCCCCCCCAGCCCGGGCCAGGAGGTCTCTCCCAGCCAGGCCACCTCCTGCCGCAGCCCGCCGATCATCCAGCTCAGGCCGTCGAAGGGGACGTATTTGACCTCGTTATTGACCCCGATGGCAGGGATGGAGATGCGCACGACCGGGCTGGAGTCGGGGGCCTCCTCCCCGGGCGTGGGAGAGACCTGCGGGGTGGGGATGGGGAAGTCGGGCAGGCTGGGCAGGTCATCTTCAGGGACGGAGGGCGGCAGCCAGACTTCCACCGTCGCCAGGGCGAGGGGCTCCTGGGCCTGTTCCGGCCCGGGTTCTCCGGCTGCAGGCGTCTCGCTGCGCCCGGGGTAGCCGCTCAACCACAGCCCGGCCAGGGCGAAGACCAGGGCCAGACCGGCGAACACCATACCCATGCGGGCGGCGTAAGGTCCCCATTCGGAGCCCCGCCCCCTGCCCCGCAGCCCGTAAACCAGGGCGGCAGCCCCGGCGCTGCCCAACAGTAGGGCGGCGAGAAAGGCGATCAGCGAGGCGCGCTGCCCCGGACCGGAGGCGGCCTGCAGCGCGATGCGGGCCCCGGCCCTGGCAAACAGATGCGGGTGAGGCCCGGCCGCGAACCCGGGCGAAAAGCGGGAGAGGGAGAAGCCCCCGGGCGGGCCGAAACCGGTGCCCGGCAGGGTCCCCTGCGCCACGATGCGGTAGCTGGCGGAGGCGGTGCGGTTGCCACCGCCCTGGATGCTGACGCGCACGGTGTTCGAGCCGGTGGTGGTGGCGGAGGCGCTGGAGCTGACCCGGGCGGAAATCGCCAGCTGGACTTCGTCCCCGGGATCCAGGGTGAAGTCCTCCGCCACAGTCACGTTGCGCGTGCTCTGGTTCACCACCGGGTCAATGTCATCCACCACGTCCGCCCCTCCCAGGGAGGCCGAGATAGCTTCGAAACC
>JAEWYL010000002.1 GCA_023395675.1 Chloroflexota bacterium
CACCAGGTTGCTCTGCATACTGCGGGTGTGCTTCACCCATACGATATACGAACGCGGGGGGAAAACTTCGCGCCGCCGCGGCACATACGGGCGCGCAGCGGTCGGGGCACGGCGGAGAATTGCCCGAAACCGGCGCGATAAAGCCCCCAGCCGTGCCCTTTCACGCCCCGGAAATTGATAACGTGGAACGAAGGGGCACGGCTGGAGGCGGGCTGGGCGAATGTCATTATATGCGCCGCCGTGCCCCTACGATTCTGGGACGGGTGAATACCTTTTCATGCGCCGCCACAATTCCGGATCGGGTGAGAACCTGTGGGCGCGCGGATCAGACGCCTACCTGCGCGCGGCGGTCGGGGCGCGGCGGAGAATTGCCCGAAACCGGCGTGAAAACGCATCCAGCCGTGCCCTTTCATGCCCCGGAAATTGATAATGTGGAACGAAGGGGCACGGCTGGAGGCGGGTTGGGCGAATGTCATTTTATGCGCCGCCGTGCCCCTACGATTCTGGGACGGGCGAATGTCATTTTATGCGCCGCCGTGCCCCTACGCTTCCGGTGCGGGCGAGAACCATTCCCGGCGCCCCCGCCCCTTAAACCATCACTCTCCCGGGCTCGCAAGGAACCCGGGAGAGTGTTCTTCCCTCAAAAGCGCAGATTGGGCCGCTGTTTCTGTCAGGCCGCAGCCAGGGCCTGCTGCACCACGGCGCTGAACGCGCCGGGATCGCGCACCGCCAGGTCCGCCAGGACCTTGCGGTTCAGGGCAATGCCCGTCACCTTCATCCCGTGCATCAGGCGGCTGTAGGTGGTGCCGTTCTGACGGGCGGCGGCGTTGATGCGGGCAATCCACAGGCGGCGCAGGTCGCGCTTGCGGTTTCGCCGGTCGCGGTAAGCATACCAGAGGCTTTTCAGCATGGCCTCGTTGGCGCGGCGGAACAGGCGCGAACGGGTGCCGAACTGCCCCTTGGTCATCTTCAATACTTTTTTATGGTGCTGGCGGCGGTACGGGCCAGTCTTTACACGAGCCATATTTTTACTCTCCTGCGAACCCCTGGGCGCCGGCGCGGCCTTTCACCGCTCTCTGCCAGTTGCGTGCACCCAACGGCCGCACTAAAAAAGGATAAGGTACTGGGCTGGGCCTGAAATGAGCCTGTACGACAGGCTTATTTCATGTTCGGGGCCAGCCGGCGGACACGCTTGACGATGCCCCGCCCTTTCACAGGCAGCATCTCGGAGAACTGGCGCTTGACCCGCTTCGAGGTGCGGCGGCGCAGGTGGCTCTTGCCGCCCTTGGTGCGGACCAGGAGCCCGGTGCCCGTCAGGCGGAACCGCTTGGAGGTCGCCTTGTGGGTCTTCAACTTATACTTTCCGGTCTGTTGCTTACGCGGCACGGTCTTACTCCTCTCACACAAAATTCCGCGGATCAAATTCATCCGCGGAGGATTAGCGCTGCGAATGCGCCCAATCTGCGAACTGGCTGCAGGTCTGAACTGCCAGCCGGGGAAGGAGGGAAGCCCTCCCCGGGCTATTTCTTCTTCTGCTGTTGTTTGCCGGGCGCCAGGATCATGAGCATGGTCTTGCCTTCCAGCGCCGGGGTCTGCTCGATCACCGCCACGTCGGAAAGCTCCTCGGCCACCTCTTTCAGATCGTTCAGAGCGATCTCCGGATAGGTGATCTCGCGCCCTCGGAAGCGGATACGCACTTTCACTTTCATGCCAGACTCGAGCCAGCGGCGCGCGTCGCGCACCTTCAAATCGCGGTGATGCTCGTTCGTCTTCGGGCGCAGGCGGATCTCCTTGACCTCGATCTTGGTCTGCGCCTTCTTGGCTTCCCGGTCTTTCTTCGCCCGTTCGTAGATGAACTTCCCGAAATCCATCACCCGGCATACCGGGGGATCTGCGGTGGGGGCGACCTCCACCAGGTCCAGCTCTGCATCCCGCGCCACGCGCAAGGCTTCGTCAATTGAAACTACGCCCACGTTCTCGCCGTTTGGCCCGATCACTCGCACCTGAGGCGAGCGGATCATCTCGTTGACACGATAGTTGATAGTGCTGATATCTCGCTCCTTCTACAAACTTCTTGATTGGGTCGTGAGTCCAGAGCAGGCGGCCTGTTTGACCCGGCCGCGCCTGGGACCCCACTTTTCCCGTCTATACCTTAACGAATTACAGGCCTGTTACCAGACGGGTGGATCATACCAAAATTCTCATGAATCGTCAACGGTAGCGCGCGCGCCAGGCGCACGAAAAGTGTATAAAGGGTCTGCTGGAAGGCGGCGGCGCGCCTCCAGCACCCCTTAGGACAACTTTCGAGTACGCCCCACTTCAAAGGGTTTCGTTCTTGCTCGCCAGCAGCCGGACGCCCAGCCGCTCCGCCAATGCCCGCCCCCCTTCTTTCATGATGACGTCGTGGTTCCAGCCAAAGGCCGGGCGGGCCAGGGGCGCCAGCAGGTTCATCCAGGGCTTCTTCGTGCGCACCCGCCAGTCGTAGGTGACGCGGGTGAAACCGTCCATCTCTTTCAGCTCCCAGCGGCCCACCCCATCCAGCTCGCCCTTCGCGGTCCCCTCCATCAGAAATGGAGGTTCGCGCCGGGTGGGCCGCATCTCGAAGTCCAGGGTGTAGGGGAGGGCGGTCTTCCAACGGTAGAGATACAGGCCCCCAATGCCGTCCGGCGGGCCGGGCTCCAGCTCGCTCACCTCCGCCACATACTTCCACCAGCGCGGATAACTGAGCGCATCGCTGATCGCCTCCCAGACCGTCTGGACCGGCGCTTCCAAATCCCAGGTGGTAAAGAAGTGATATTCTGCCATAATTTCTCCTGCTGACCGGCAATCCTGATCCACTTCACCGAAGAGCTGCGCCCTTATGTTGATTATATCCCGCTTTACGCCGGGGGCCGGGGAACTTTCCGCCGCCAAATGCGCAGGCCTCATCCCCCGGAAACACTCCTTTTTTTCCCCTCTTGACAATTTACCAAAACCAATGTTTAATTAAATAGATAGTTGTCTACTTAAATTCAGGAGTATCGAAATGAACACGGAAGAAAAAACAGAAACCCTGCCCGCCGAGGAGCTGCTGGAGTTCTTCAAGGCCCTGGCGGACCGCAACCGTCTGAAAATCGTGGGCCTGCTGGCCCAGCAGGACCTGAGCGTGGAGCAAATGGCGGAGATGCTGGGCGTGCGCTCGCCCACCGTCTCGCATCACCTGAACTACCTGCAGCGCGCCGGGCTGGTGTCCGCCCGGGCGGAGGGCTACTATAATATCTACCACCTGGAGGCGCAGACCCTCGAGGAGACCGCCCGCCGCCTGCTGGCGAAAGAGACCCTGCCGGCCGTCGCCGTCGACGTGGACCGCGACGCCTACGACCGCAAGGTGCTGAAGACCTACCTGGACCCGGACGGCACCCTCAACGCCCTCCCCACCCAGGAGAAGAAGCTGCTGGTGATCGTGCGCTACGCCGTCGAGCGCTTCGAGCCGGACCGGCGCTACAGCGAAAAAGAGGTGAACGAGGTCCTGGCGGCGCTGCACCCCGACACCGCCTTCCTGCGCCGCTCGCTGATCGAGTACAAATTCATGCACCGCAGCCGGGACGGGCGCGAGTACTGGCTGGCGGAGAAGTAGGGGGGAGGCCTCGCACCAAACAAAACCGGTGCGAGGCGCTTTTTTGCCCCGGCCCTGGGCCGCTGCGGGCAGCGCCGCCGCCCCCGGTGTGCGCCTTCACAGGCAAGCGCAACGCCTTGCACCTGCGCGCCCACCGCTCCCCTACCCGGTGCAAGGCATTGCCGCGCCCGGGCAGCGCCCTTCCCATACGGCGCGCCTCGCCTGCCTGCTATCGGTTCGGCGCCGAAAATGCCTCGCACCGGACCCGTACCGGCTGTGCGGGGCGCCCATCCGGGAACGCTTCTTGCATTCCTGGAGGAGGCTTCCTCTGCACCGGCCCCCTCAGACCAGATGTGCTATAATCTCAGCGGAAGGTTTGTTCATGGCGCCAAAAGTACCCGAATCGCCCAGGAAAAAGAGCCCCGCCAAGGGGACCGCACGCAAACCGGCCGCGGAGAAACCCGCGGCCAAAAAGAACGCCGCGCGCGGCTCCGCCTCCAAGCCGCCGGCCCGCGGGCGCACGGCGGCTTCCACGCGCCAGGGCGGGCGCGCCCCGCAGAGCGGGCAGGCGTCCGGGCGCAAAACGGCGAAAAAGGCCCCTTCCGCCTCGCCGCCCGTCTTCAGCGGGCTCTCCCTCGACCGCAAACTGGATATCGCCGGCACCTTCCTGGCCCTGGTGGGGCTGCTCACCCTGCTCAGCCTGCTCTCCAGCAGCAACTCCAGCCTGACCGGCGCCTGGGTCTCCGGTCTGACCGCCCTGTTCGGCGCAGGCATCTATTTCCTGCCCATGGGGCTGATCGGCGTGGGCCTGTGGCTGGTGCTGCGCAATTTCGAGCGCATCCCCTGGCCCGGGCTGGAGCGCCTGCTCGGCCTGGTCATGCTCTACCTGGCCGCCCTGGTGCTGCTGCACCTGGTCTACCTGCCCGAGAACCGGGAGCAGGTGTTCGCCCTGGCGGAGCAGGGCGCCGGGGGCGGGTACCTCGGCGCGGTGATCTTCGAGGCCCTGCGCGCCACCCTGGGTCTGGGCGGCGCGGTGATCGCCTGGCTGGCCTGGCTGCTCGTCGGCCTGGCCCTGTGGCTGGACCGCTCGGTGCTGGAGCTCATCGCCGGCGTCACCGGCCCGGTCGCCCGCCTGGGGCAGCGCCTCTCCGGCCGCTTCCAGAACTGGCAGGAGGAGCGCCGCCAGCGCCGGGCGCAGCAGGCCCCCGCCTACACCGGGTTCGGGCCGGACCCCTTCACCCCCGCCCACCCCGAGGCCGCCCCGGCCGCCCCGGCCGCCCCGGCCGCGCCCACCCAGCCCATGGCCGCCCCCGCCACCGGCGAGCAGCGCGCCTGGGTCCTCCCGCCTCTGGACGAGATCCTCGATAAGGGCCACGAGGTGGACCACGACGACCAGATTGACCTGCACCGGGCCCGCACCATCGAGGAGACCCTGGCCTCCTTCGGCGCCCCCGCCAAAGTGGTGGAGATCAACCGCGGCCCCACCATCACCCAGTTCGGGGTAGAGCCGGACTTTATCGAATCGCGCGGCGGGCGCATGCGCGTGCGCGTCGGCAAGATTGCCGCCCTGGCCGACGACCTGGCCCTGGCCCTCTCGGCGCGCACCATCCGCATCCAGGCCCCCGTGCCGGGCCGAGGCTTCGTGGGCATCGAGGTGCCCAACGAGCAGATCGCCTCCGTGGCCCTGCGCGACGTCATCGAGAGCGAGGCCTTCAAGCGCCTGAAACCCCCACTGCGCTTCGCCCTGGGCCAGGACGTGGCCGGGCGGGCGGCCGCCGCCGACCTAACCGCCATGCCCCACCTGCTCATCGCCGGCGCCACCGGCTCGGGTAAGTCGGTCTGCGTCAACTCCCTCATCTCCAGCCTGCTGCTCTTCAACACCCCCGACGACCTGCGCCTGATCATGGTGGACCCCAAGCGCGTGGAGCTGACCGGCTACAACGGCATCCCGCACCTGCTGGCGCCGGTGGTGGTGGAGATGGACCGGGTGGTGGGCGCCCTGCAGTGGGTGACGCGCGAGATGGACATGCGCTACCGCAAGCTGGCCGAGGCCGGGGCGCGCAGCATCGGCGAGTTCAACAACCGGGCCCCCGCCCGCGGCGAGAAGAAGCTGCCTTACCTGGTGGTGCTGATCGACGAGCTGGCCGACCTGATGATGCTGGCGCCGGACGAGACCGAGAAGACCATCACCCGCCTGGCCCAGCTTGCCCGCGCCACCGGCATCCACCTGGTGATCGCCACCCAGCGCCCCTCGGTGGACGTGGTCACCGGCCTGATCAAGGCCAACTTCCCCGCCCGCATCGCCTTCGCCGTGGCCTCCGGGGTGGACAGCCGCACCATCCTGGACCAGCCCGGGGCCGAGCGCCTGCTCGGGCGCGGCGATATGCTCTTCCAGGCCCCCGACGCCCCCGCCCCGGCGCGCCTGCAGGGCACCTTCCTGTCCGACAGCGAGATCCTGCGCCTGGTCAGCTTCTGGCAGGCCCAGGCCGGCACGCTGGAGGCGGCCCCCACCGCCGCGGGCGGCAGCCCCGGCGACACCGTCCCCGCCGGCGTGCCCCTCAAGCAGATCCCCTTCTGGGACGAGTTCGCCCCCCAGGAGGAGACCGACCCCCTGCTGAACGAGGCCATCGACCTGGCCCGCCGCCAGGGGCGCGCCTCCATCTCCATGCTCCAGCGCCGCCTGCGCATCGGCTACACCCGCGCCGCCCGTCTGGTGGAGACTATGGAGGCCAAAGGCATCGTCGGCCCGCCCGAAGCCGGCACCGGCGCCCGCGAAATCCTGGATTACGGGCAGGCCGCGCCCCCGGTGGGCGAGCAGTAGCCCTACACCTGCTTGAAGCGCAGGGCCGACCAGTCCTCGTCCACCGAGATGATAAAGATCCCCTCCAGGCCCAGGCTCTTGCCGAAGGCGTTCAGGCTGTCGCGGTGGATGTCGGTCTTCACCCGGGCCGTGCCCTTATAGTACGAAACCCACAGCAGCGTCCCCGGGCGCAGGCGCCCGGTCACCTGCGGAAGCTGCGCCTCCATCTCCTCCCGGTTCCTCACGAAAAGCTGCACCACGTCCGCCTCCTCCCCGCTCTGCACGAGCTCCGCCCCTGCGGGCAGCGGGCCGAGCGTGGCGGCGTAGTTCTCCGGCGGGTTCACCAGCCACACCTTCTTTCCGGGTTTGATCATCAGCTTCTGCGCCACCGTTTTCTCGGACATCTTCTCTCTCCTGCCTGAATAGAGCGCTCAGAGGTGGGGTTTGGTTATCTGGAGCACGGCTTCTCCTATAAACAGGGTCTTCATAAAATAGCCTGACAAAATACCGTAACCAGGTGCCTGGCACTTTTTCGCCCGCTTCGAGCCTGTGCTGGCGAGGGTTCTTCGCCTGTTTTGGATGCTGGCTGGCGTGAAAGTGCCTGGCACTTTTTCGCCCGCTTAGAGCCTGTGCTGGCGAGGGTTCTTCGCCTGTTTCGGATGCTGGCTGGCGTGAAAGTGCCAGGCACTTTTTCGCCCGCTTCGAGCCTGTGCTGGCGAGGGTTCTTCGCCTGTTTCGGATGCTGGCTGGCGTGAAAGTGCCAGGCACCTTCCAGCCCGGGGTCTGTGTGAAAGCCCTGCTCCGTGATAGCTCATCCTGCTGCGTCACCGCCCGTACCAAGTATAATAGAGCGCGCGCCCCACGCAGAAAACAAAACCCGGCAGAGCCGGTCAGAGCCGCCCGGCCCGAGCCGCGCCGGACAAGGAAGCGAAAATGCAGCCGAACCCGCAAAAACCGAACGGCCGGCCCCAGCCGGTTTCTATGGACTGCCCCAACTGCGGCAAATTGATCAGCACCCGGGCAGAGAGATGCATCCACTGCGGTTGGCGCAGGCCCGCCGTCTACACCACCCTGCCTCTGCTGGGCGACCTGGTGCGGGGCGAGGTGCGCGTGAGCGGCCGCATCCTGCTGGCCTGCGTGGTGCTCTACCTGCTGGGGCTGCTGCTGGACACCCGCGGCGCGCTGCAGACCGGCGACCCCTTCGCCATGCTCTCCCCCTCCTTCCGGGCGCTGGAGCAGCTCGGGATGGGCGGGCGCGTGCCCCTGGAACAGGGCCGCCCCTGGACCCTGCTCACCGCCACCTACCTGCACGGGGGCCTGCTGCACATCCTCTTCAATATGCTCTGGCTGCGGCGCATGGGGCCGCTGGTGGAAGAACTGTTCGGCGCTTCCCGCTTTATCCTGCTCTACACCTTCGCCGGGCTGGCGGGCGCGGCCCTCTCGGCCGCGCTGGGCACGCCTTACTTCGTGGGCGCTTCCGGGGCGGTCTTCGGCCTCTTCGGGGCCCTGGTGGCCTTCGGGCTGATGCGGCGCGGCGAATTCGGGCGCGCCATCCTGCGCCAGAGCCTGTTCTTCGCCGCTTTCGGCTTCTTCATGGGCCTGCGCGCCCCCAACGTGGACAACTGGGGCCACCTGGGCGGTTTCCTGGCCGGGCTGCTCCTGGCCGCGCTGCTCGGCTACCAGGAGCGCCGCGGGCAGAAGCTGGGCCACCACCTGGCGGCTTTCGTCACCCTGCTGGGGGTGTTCCTCTGCTTCCTGTTCATGCTGGTGGCCTTCTTCACCGCCGGCAGAGGCTGATTCCCCCTTCCCGCCGGGAAAGGGGGCGGGGGGATAGGGCCCATCCCCCGGGCGAAGTCCAGCAGCCGCAGAACCCTGTGGCGCTGTCCATGGTAGGATGAAAATTATGAATACCTATATTGTGCTGTTACGCGGCATCAACGTCGGGGGCAAAAATAAAGTGCCGATGGCGGAGCTGAAAAAATGCCTGGAAGAGCGGGGGTTTACCAACGTTTCCACCTATATTGCCAGCGGGAACGTATTCCTGAGCACCGCTCAATCCGCCCAGGAGGTGCAGGAGGCGGTCGAAGCCGCCCTGCCGCAGTGCTTCGCGCTGGACGTCGAGCTCGTCCGGGTGCTGGCGCTGACCCCCGCCCAGCTCCGCTCCATGATTAAGCACAAACCGCAGGGCTTCGGCGAGCAGCCGGAGAAATATCACAGCGACGCCATCTTCCTGATGGGCATCACTGCAGACGAGGCGATGCCCATCTTCAGCCCTCGGGAGGGCGTAGATAAAGTCTGGGCAGGCGAGGGGGTGATCTACTCGCAGCGCCTGAGCGCGGAACGCACGAAGAGCCGGCTCAACAAAATCATGGCCTCGCCGCTCTACAAATCCATGACCATCCGCAGCTGGAGCACCACCACAAAACTGCTGGACCTGTTGGACCAGATGGAGGCCGGCGGCGGGGCATAGCTGCGCCCGCCCGCCGCTTCTGCGCCCGGAAAGCGCCCTAGTTCGGGCTGACCGCGCACTCGCCGAAGATGAGCACCCGCCCGCCGGGGCAGGAGGTCCGGAACCAGCGCGCGCGGCTCTCGCCGCAGTCCAGCTCCCCGCCGTTCTTGAGGGTGTAGACCTGGGGGTAAATGGCCTGCCAGAGCTCGTGGCAGATGGGCGGGCAGGTCCCTTCCACCAGGAACTC
Source organism: Chloroflexota bacterium (assembly GCA_023395675.1). Lineage (GTDB taxonomy): Bacteria > Chloroflexota > Anaerolineae > Anaerolineales > UBA4823 > JAEWYL01. The sequence continues at coordinate 9,092 of JAEWYL010000002.1, forward strand.
CTGCCCGGCCTGGTGGATGCCGCAGCGGCAGCGAGATTCGACGATATTCAGCTTGACGGCAGTCACAGCACACTCCTTTTACACCGCTCAAACACCTTACCGGCGGGCCTGTCCGGCCCATTACGAAATTCGCAACCCTAGTGTAGCGCAGCCCCCGGCCCGCGTCTACTGATGAGTGTCGGCTTTTCGGTATGATCTCCGTCCTGCCGGGGGGGTGGGGAGGGAGCGAAAATGCCCGGCGCGCTGCGCCGGGCATTTTCGTTCCCCCACTGTCCTTCAGGGATGGGACGTCACAGCGCCTCCACCTCTTCCCGCACCCGGGCGAAGAGCCGCGCCAGCTCATCGAGCTGGTAGTGGGCGTTCAGGCCCGAGGGGTTGGGCAGCACCCACAGGGGCACCGGCCCCAGCCCCTCCGGCTGGCGGCCCAGGGCGGCTTTCGGGCGCTCGAAGGCGGTGCGGTAGGCTCCCACCCCCAGCACCGCCGCCGCCCGCGGGCGGTAGCGCTCCACCTTTTCCAGCAGTTCGGCCCCGCCCCGGCGCAGCTCCTCCCGGGAGAGCTCGGCGGCCGCCGCCGTGGCCCGCATCACCAGGTTGGTGATGCCGCAGCCCCACTCCAGCAGCAGGCGCTCCTCCGCCGGGTCCAGCAGGCGCGGGGTGAACCCGGCGCGGTGCAGCGTGGGCCAGAAGCGGTTGCCCGGCCGGGCGAAGTGATGCCCGACCGCGGCCGTGTACAGGCCGGGGTTGATGCCCACAAAGAGCAGCTTCAGCCCCGGGGCGATCACGTCCGCCACCCTGCGCCCGGAAGCCGCCTGCAGCTCCGCTTTCGTCGGCCGCCGGCTTTTATCAGCGCTCCTTTTATCAGCACTCCTCTTATCAGCGCTCCTTTTATCAGCGCTCCTTTTATCAGCGCTCCTTTTCTCAGCACTCCTCTTATCAGCGCTCATCGCTCTCCCCTGCCTCCCTTGCCGGGCCCGCGGCGCGACCCGGCGCTGGCTCCTGCGTAGAAATTAATAGCGGTCCGTATCACCGGAAATTCCACAGTTGCGCGCCCCCGCCCCCGGGCGGCGCGCCGATACCGAGTATAATCTATCCCGGCTGAACTGCGGTGGAGCCGCCGGCAAAAGGAGCGCTCAATACAGACTTTTCGCACCCCCCGGCAAAACTTATCGGAACCTGTTCGCCAGAGTACCATGAACATAGAATAGAGGGAAAATGAACTTCGCTACCGTTATGCAAGGACTGGTCGCCCTTTTGTGGCTGGCATTTATCGGATTGATCGCGCTGGTCGTCTGGCGCTCCTATCGCGGCTATAAACCCGGCCGGCTCAACAGCGCCATCCTGGCGCTGGGCGTGCTGGCCCTGGTCGCCACCTCCGTCAGCGCGGGTCTGGTCTTCGTCCAGCCGGAGCAGCGCGGGGTGGTCATCTCGGCCCTCTCGCCCCAGGGCTACCGCGAGCAGGCCCTCACCCCCGGGCTGCGCTGGGTGATCCCCTATTTCGAGAGCGTGGAGCTGTACGCCATCTCGCGCCAGACCTACACCATGACCGGTGTGGCGGGCGAGGGCGAGGTCGCCAGCGAGGACTCCGTCCCCGCCCGCACCCAGGACGGGCAGGAGATCTTCATTGACGCCTCGGTGATCTACGCCATAGACCCGGCCCAGGTGGTGCAGCTGCATATCATCTGGCAGCGGCGCTTCAGCAACGAGCTGGTGCGCCCCCTCTCGCGGGGCGTGATCCGCGACGCAGTCTCGCAGTACGGGGTGGAGGAGGTGGTGACCACCAAGCGCGAGGAGATGAGCGACGTCATCCGCCAGAACCTGTCGGAGAAGATGGCCGAGAACGGGCTGACCCTGGTGGACTTCCTGCTGCGCAATATCACCTTCTCGCCCGAATACGCCGCCTCGGTGGAGCAGAAGCAGGTGGCCGAACAGCAGGCCCAGCAGGCGCGGCTGGTAGTGGAGCAGCGCCGGCAGGAGGCCGAGCAGGCGCGCCAGGTGGCCCAGGGCCGGGCCGACGCGGCCGTGATCCAGGCCGAGGGCGAGGCCCGGGCGCGGGTGATCCAGGCCCAGGCCGAGGCCGACGCCCTGCGCCTGATCGCCGCCGCCCTGGAGGCGAACCCCGACCTGCTCACCTACCAGTATATTGACAAGCTCGCCCCGGGCATCCAGGTGATGCTGGTGCCCAACAACACCCCCTACCTGCTGCCCATGCCCACCCTGGGCCCCCCGGCCCCGGAGCAGGCCGCCCCGCAGCCCACCCCCTCGCCCACGCCCACGGCCGCCCCCAGCCCGACGCCCTGAGGCCCTGCGCGTGGTAACCGTGTAACGAGCATCTCATGAACGACAAGCACCCTTCCGGAAAACAGATCCGCCTCACCAGCATGTCGAACTGCGCCGGTTGAGCGTCGAAATTAAGCGCGGAAGCGCTGGCGCAGGTTCTGCGCCCGGTGCAAGACCTCTTCAACCCCGCCGACTACCCGGACCTGCTGGTCGGGCTGGGCAGCCCGGACGACGCGGCTGTCTGGCGCCTGGACGGGGAGCGCGCCCTGGTGGTCACCACCGATTTCTTCACCCCGGTGGTGGACAACCCCTACGATTACGGGGCCATCGCGGCCGCCAACGCCCTGTCCGACGTCTACGCCATGGGCGGGCGGCCCTTCCTGGCCCTGAACATGGCCGCCCTGCCCCCCGACCTGCCCGCGGAGATCACCGCCGAGATCCTGCGCGGCGGGGCCGAAAAGGCCCGGGAGGCGGGGACCGTCATCGCCGGGGGCCACACCATCCAGGACCAGGAGCCCAAGTACGGGCTGGTGGTGCTGGGTTTCGTGGACCTGGGGCGCATGCTGACCAAAGAGGGGGCCAGGCCGGGCGACGTGCTGCTGCTCTCGAAGCCGCTGGGCTTCGGCGTGGTCACCACCGCCCTGAAGCGCGACCTGGCGGACCCCGGCGACGTCTCCGAGGCGGTGGGCTGGATGAAGCGCCTGAACCGCCTCGCCTCCGAGCTGGCCGCGGCGCAGGGGCTGCGCGGCGGGACGGACGTCACCGGCTTCGGCCTGCTCGGGCACGCCTCCGAAATGGCGCGCGCCTCCGGCGTCGGGCTGCGCTTCGACTACGCCAGGGTCCCCTTCACGCGCGGGGCGCGGCGCTACGCCGGCGAATGGATCTTCCCCGGCGGCTCAAGCGATAACCGGCTGTACTTCGAGGGTGGCGTGCGCTTCGACCCCGCGCTGCCGGAAGAGGCGCGCATGCTGCTCTTCGACGCCCAGACCAGCGGCGGGCTGCTGCTCGCCGCCCCGCGCCCGGCGCTGGAGGGCCTGCTGGAGGCCGCCGCCCGCGCCGGCCAGCCGCTCTGGGAAGTGGGAGAAGTGGTGGAAGGTGAGGGGATCGAGGTGAGGGCGGGTTAGCGTCTCGCGCACGGCGGCGCATCTCATGAAATGCGCCCAACCCGCCTCCTGATGATTTTTAAGGGTCAGAACCGGCAGCTACCAAACCCTGATCCGTTTTGAATTTCAGAACCGGTAGCAATAACAACCCTTTTCCGTTTTGAATTTCAGAACCGGCAGCCACAAAAACCCTAAAGGTCGCCACCAGGTCTCTTTTCAGACTGGCTCCTTGTGGCGACCTTTAGGGTTTCCCTTCGCCTGTCACCGACTCTGTTGGTTAAAACTCATTCGGGGCGCGGAGGTGGTCTACCCCTCCCCCGGCCCCTCCCCCATTGCCGGCTTAGCGAGCGCCGCAAAG
>JAEWYL010000169.1 GCA_023395675.1 Chloroflexota bacterium
ACCATCCGGGCCGGCTTCCGGAGCCTGCCTGGGGCCAGTTTGAGCGAGGGAAAGCGCCTCGCACCCTCCCTCGCACCCGAAACCCGGTGCGAGGCACTTCCCTGACCGTTCATAAGCCGCCCGGGCAAGAACCCGAGCCTGTCCAGCCTCATTTCGGGCGAGGGAAAGTGCCTTGCACCTTCTCGCACCTCGAATCCAGGTGCAAGGCGCTCCCCCGCCTGATGAACAACCATCCGGGCCGGCTTCCTGAGCCTGCCTGGGGCCAGTTCGAGCGAGGGAAAGCGCCTCGCACCCTTCCCCCCGTTCTGCCCCTTGATCCCCCAGAGATCCGTCTGAACCATGCTCTTCAACTCGCTCGAATTCCTGATCTTCTTCCCCCTGGTGGTCGCCGCCTACTTCGCCCTGCCGGCGCGCTACCGCTGGGTGCTGCTGCTCGCAGCCAGCTACTACTTCTACATCGCCTGGAAGGCCGAGTACGTCGTCCTCATCGCCATCTCTACCCTGGTGGACTACGCGGCCGGCCTGCGCATGGGCCGCATCCCCGAGAAGAACCGCAGAAAGGGCTACCTGATCCTCAGCCTGGCGATCCACCTGAGCATCCTCTTTGCCTTCAAGTACTTTAACTTCTTCAACGATTCGTTCCGGGAGCTCTTTCAGCGCCTGGACCTGTTCTACCCCATCCCCGCCTTCCGGGCCCTGCTGCCGGTGGGCATCTCCTTCTACACCTTCAAATCCCTGAGCTATATCATTGACATCTACCGCGGCAATAAGCAGCCGGAGACCCACCTGGGGATCTTCGCCCTGTACGTTTCCTTCTTCCCGCAGCTCATCGCCGGGCCGATTGACCGCTCGGAGCGCATGATCCCGCAGCTCAAGCAGCGCCAGCCGCTGGACTGGGAGCGGGTGCTGAGCGGGCTGCGGCGCATGGGCTGGGGCTACTTCAAGAAGCTGGTCATCGCCGACCGCCTGGCGGTGGTGGTGGACGCGGTCTACAACAACCCCACCGGCTACACCGGCATCCCCCTCATCCTGGCGACCTACTTCTTCGCCTTCCAGATCTACTGCGATTTCTCGGGCTATTCCGATATCGCCATCGGGGCGGCGCGCGTCATGGGCTACGATCTGACCGAGAATTTCAGGCGGCCGTACTACGCCCGCTCCATCGGCGAGTTCTGGCGCCGCTGGCACATCACCCTCTCGACCTGGTTCCGGGATTACCTCTACATCCCCCTGGGCGGCAACCGGGCCTCGCTGCCGCGGGTCTCCCTGAACCTGCTGATCGTTTTCCTGGTCAGCGGGCTGTGGCACGGGGCAGCCTGGACCTTCGTCATCTGGGGCGGGCTGCACGGCCTCTATCTGGTGGCTTCGCTCTGGGGCGCGGGCCTGCGCCAGGCCCTCGAACGGGCCAGCGGGCTGGCCTCCCGCCCGGGCCTGCGCAAGCTGGTGTACGTCCTGGGCACCTTCCATCTGGTCACCTTCGCCTGGATCTTTTTCCGCGCCAATACCCTCTCCGACGCCGCCTACATCGTCACCCACCTGTTCAGCGGCCTGGACCTGCGCGCCGGTTACGGGCTGGGTCTGGGCTTCTACCAGATCGCCGTCGCCCTGCTGGCCCTGGTGGCATTGGAGCTGGCGCACTGGGTGGAGCGGCGCGGCCTGACGGCGAGCGATTTCCTGCGCGCCCGGCCTGCCTGGCTGCGCCTGGCCCTGGATTACGCGCTGATTTTTGCCATCCTCCTGTTCGGCAGGATGGGGGTCACAGAGTTCATTTACTTCCAGTTCTGAGGCGGCAATCGTTCAGGGCAAAGGCGGGATTTTTGGGCGGGCTGCGCCCGACCGCCGCCCCTGAAGCGAGCAGCGCCAACTTTTTTGCTGATTGTGGAGCATAAGGGATGGAGATACCCGGGACCGAGGCGAAAACCGAAGAATACCTGCTGGAGGGCAGGCGGGGAGGCCTGCGGGGGCGGCTGAAAGAGACTGTGCCCGCCGCCGCAGGCCGTTTCCCGCCGCGCCTGCTCTCGCTGCTGGTGTTCACCGCGGGGCTCTTCCTGCTGGTGCACGCGCTGGCTTACCTGGCTACCACGCTGGCCCCGGACGGGAACACCCGCTTCCTCCAGGCCGACCTGGAGCATCTGCGGCGGCTGGAGCAGGGGGCGGGCCGCATCGAGGCGCTGGCCCTCGGCAACTCCCACACCGGCGCCCTGGATATGGCCGCGCTGGGGTACCAGAACGGCTACCGCTTTGCGCGCGCCGACGGCGACCTGTTCGAAACGCGCCATTACCTGGAGCAGCTGCTCCCCCGGCTGCCCCGGGCCGGGGTCGTGCTCATCCCCCTCTCGTACTTCAGCTTTGAGACCGACAACTCCCTGGCGGCCGAGGTGGAGCTGCGGCGGGCGCACCTGTACGCCTCGGTCGATTCCTGGCGCTTTCTCGAAGGGGATTTCCTCAACCTGCTGCGGGGGAAGAGCCAGGTGTATTTCCCGGTCCTGTCTCTGGTGCGCGAGGACAACTGGGAGGGCGTGTTTTACGCCCTGCTCGGCGACCCGGTGGAGCAGAAGGGCTTCATCGAGGTGGAGGCGGGCGACTGCTCTTCGCTGAGCCCGGAGCAGATGCAGGCCAGCGTGGAGAACCGGGTGGCGAAGTATCTGCGCCTGACCGGGGAGATGCGCGCCAGGAACCCCGCCCTGGCGCAGGAGAACGCCGCCAACGTGGCCGCCATCCAGCAGCTTGGGCAGGCGCTGGGCCGGCGGGTGGTCTTCTTCACCCCGCCTTACCTGCAGAGCTACACCGAACACTACCAGGAGCAGGATGGCGAGACCCTGGCCGCCATGCGCCTGGCTGTGGAGCGCCTGGTGCGCGAGCAGGGAATCGAGTACTACGATTTTTCACAGTCCCCGCCGTTCACCCGCTCGCCCGAACTGTATAAAGACAGCGACCACCTGAACGCCTGCGGCATGCAGCAGTTCTCGCAGCTCTTCCGGGAGGCGCTGGCGAAGAGATGATTTACAGGTGAGGCAGACCGGCGCCGATAGAAAACAGTCCGGTCTTCATCTACCCTCACCGGCGCCCATCTGCGGATTTACAAGGTTTTCAGCTGTGTCCACCGGCGCCCATCCGTGGTTCATAAAAACCGCTCAATTATCACCTCTGCGTAACCATTATGAAAAACAGCTTCTACGCCCACACCGGAAAACGCCTCCTGGACCTGGCGCTGGTCGTCCCGGCGCTGCTGCTGCTCTCGCCGCTGCTGGCCTTCATCGCCTGGCGGCTGCGGGTCGAGGCCGGCAGCCCGATCCTCTTCCGGCAGCCGCGCCCGGGCCGGGACGGGAAGGTCTTCACCATTCTCAAGTTCCGCACCATGACCGCCGAATGTGACGAGCGCGGCGAGCTCCTCCCGGACGAGCAGCGCCTGACGCGCATCGGCCGCTTCCTGCGCGGGAAGAGCCTGGACGAGCTGCCCGAGCTGATCAACGTGCTGAAGGGCGAGATGAGCCTGGTCGGGCCGCGACCGCTGCTGGTGCGCTACCTCCCTTATTTCTCGGAAGATGAGCGGAGGCGCTTTGAGTGCCGGCCCGGGATCACCGGCTGGGCCCAGGTGAACGGGCGCAACGACCTCCCCTGGGACGAGCGCCTGGCGCTGGACGCCTGGTACGTGGAGCGCCTCTCGCTCCGGCTGGACCTCAAGATCCTCTGGCTCACCGTCAGCCGGGTGCTGCAGGGTGAGGGGGTGCAGGTGGCGCCGCACCTGGCGATGCTGGACCTCGACGAGGAGCGCCGCCGGCTGGAGCCCTCCCGCTAGAGGCCCTGCCATGATCTCCCTGCGCCCGATCGAAGCCGGCGATTGTCCCCGGGTGGTGCGGCTGCACCGGGCCGCCTTCCCGCCCGGCGAGATCGCCTGCACCATCTTCGGGGCGCCGGGGGTGGCCCGCTACCTCGCCAGCCTGCTCGCTTTTCCCCGCTACCAGCCGGAGCACGCCCTGTGGGGGGCCTGGGACGGGGAGCGCCTGGCGGGCTATGCCCATTTTCGGGAGCTGCCGGAGGCCTGGCACCTGAACCAGATCGCCGTCCATCCCGCTTACCGGGGCTGCGGCGTCGGGCGGCTGCTCTGGGAGCGTTTTGCGGCGGAGGGGGCCTGCCGGGGCTGCTCCCGCCTGAGCCTGGACGTCGAGTCCGGCAACCTGCCGGTGATCGCATGGTACCGGCGGCGGGGGCTGCGGGAAGCCGGCTGCACCTGGCGCTACGAGAGGGAAACCCTCCCCGGCGCGGCCCGCGAGCCGGAGGCGGGCAGCCTGCGCCTCCTGGGTTGGGAGCAGGCCGAGGCCTGGCAGCAGCGCTACGGCTTCTCCAGCTTTCAGGTCCTGCACCAGGGCCGCGCCTGGCCCATCGGCAGGCTGGGGCGCGTTTACTTCCGGGCGGGCGAGGCGCTGCCCACCGCGGTCGAGGCCGCCCTGGCGGAGATTGACCCCGGGCGCAGGCTGCTGCTCTTCGCCGCCGAGCCGCTCAACCTCCCCGGTTTCAGACCCCGGGGGAGTTCTCTACGCATGCTGGGAGAGCTGTGACCCCGGCAAGGAGGGCGTGAGATGCCAGCAAAAGACAGCACACCTACGGTACAGGTACTTTACCCGGATTCCCCCGAGCGCTGGCGGAGCGCGCTGCCCGCGAGCCACAGCGTCTTCGGCAGCTTTGAGTTTGCCTCCCTGCTGCAGGACCACCACGGCTACCGGCCCCTGCTGTTCAGCTTCCGCCAGGGCGAAGCGCAGATCGCTTACCCGCTGCTGCTGCGCGGGTTCTACGACCTGCCCTTCCCGGCGGCGGCCCAGGGCTGGGATACCAAAACCCCGGAATACACCGGGCCGGTCCCCCTGGGCGAGGTCGGGGTGGGGGAGGCGCGCAGCTTCCGCCGCGCCTTCCGGGAGTTCTGCCGGGAGCTGAACATCGTGGCCGAGTTCGCCCACCTCCACCCCTGGCACGACTGGAGGCCCCTGCTCGAGGAGGGGGCGGCCTTCGACCGCGAGCTGGTGTACGTGGACCTGTCGCAGCCCATAGACCGGCTGTGGGAGCAGTCTTTCAACCATGCCTGCCGCAAGAATATCCAGCGCGCCCGGCGCGAAAACGTGCGCGTGTTCCCCGCCCGGGGCCTGGACGACCTGAAGGAGTTCCACCGCATTTACCTGGAGACCATGGAGCGCAATGCGGCCTCCGCCTCCTATTACTTCCCCCTGGATTATTTCACCCGCATCTTCTTCGACCTGCCCGAGAACGCCATTTTCCTGCTGGCCGAGCACCAGGACCGCATCGTCGCCGGCACCCTCTACATGCACGACGACGAGAACGTCTACTCCTATCTGGGCGGGGCCGACCACGCCTACCAGCAGGTGCGGCCCACCAACGCCGTGATCTACGAGGCCGTCTGCTGGGGACGCCGCCTGGGCAAGCGGCGGTTGATCCTGGGCGGCGGCTACCGCCCGGATGACGGCATCTTCCGCTTCAAAGCCACGTTCTCGCCCCTGCGCGCCGCCTTTTACACCTACCGGCGCATCCACCAGGGGGAGCTCTACGACTCGCTCTGCTCCGCCTGGGCCTCGCATTTCAACCTGGAGCAGGCCTCGGGGAGCTACTTCCCGCAGTACCGGGCGAGCCCGCCTGAGCTGAAGGGAGAGAGTTCTCGTTCCTGAGGCCGGTCTTTTATCTGGTTATCCACACGTACTGCAAGAACTTACCGGTAGCAATATTTCGGGGCGCGGGACCGCCGCCCGGCGGCTCCCACAATCAGCGCCCCAAGGAGACTGTGATGCAGTCAAACCGAATTGACCTGGAGAAGCTGCGCCTGAATACCGCCTCGCCGCATATCCGCCTGGTGGACTTTCTGGTGATCCTGACCGCCCTGCCGTTCGCGCTGCTGATCCTGATCACGTTTACGGGGGTGGAAAAAGTGCTGTCTTTTCACCTGGGGGGCAGGGGTGGAAAACCGCGGCGGGAAGAGCCCAACCAGCCGCCCGGCGCTGGCGCCGCACCGGGGATGCAGTTTTCCCTGGAGCCGGAGAGCATGGGGAGGAGGCCGGAGGAGACGGACGCCTTCCGCAAGCGGCTGAACCTGCTGCTCAACGACGCCATGTCGGCCCTGATCAGCAGCGACCGCCTGCATGCGATCCTGGAGCTTCGCAACCGCCATTACATGGTCCTGGACCTGGTGGCGCTCTCGCTGATCCCCGCGCTGGCGCTCACCCTGCGCAGCGACGGCCTGGGCTGGTGGCCCGAGGCCTTCCCGGGGCTGGCGCTGTATACCGCCGTATCGCTGCTGGTGAAAATCGGACTGTTTTACTATACCGGCCTGTACGGGCGCTACTGGCCTTACGCCAGCGTGGCGGACGTGGTGCACCTGATGGTCGGGGTGGGCTACTCCACGCTGATCCTGGCCGTGCTGTTCGTCTTCCTTCACCAGCCCCTGCTGCAGTACAACCTGGCCATCTTCCGCAGCGTGCCTCTGATTGACGGGATGATGACCGCCCTGGTAGCGGGGGGGCTTCGCTTCAGCATGCGCGGCATCTACGACTGGTACCGGCGCTACCGCACCCGCCGGGGCGGGCGCAACGTGCTCATCGTGGGCGCGGGCGAGGCCGGGATGATGACCGTGCGCGAGATTTGGGCGAACCCCAAGCTGGCGCTGGAGCCGGTGGCCTTCGTGGACGACGACCCGGCCAAGGTGGGCACCCACGTCTACGGCATCCCGGTGCTGGGCGAAAGCGAGGACATCCCCGAGATCGTGGATACCTGCCGCATCCAGCGCATCATCCTGGCCATCCCCTCGGCGCCCCTGCCGCGCCAGCAGCAGCTGGCCTCCATCTGCCGGGAGACGGGCATCCTGACCGATACCCTGCCGGGCGTGTACCAGATCCTGGCGGGGCACAAGGCCATCAGCCCGCTGCCGCAGGTGGACATCCACCGCATCCTGCGCCGCGAGCCGATCTGCATTGACCCCTCGGTGCTGGCGCCCATCCTGCGCGGGGCGCGGGTGATGGTCACCGGCGCGGGCGGCTCCATCGGCAGCGAGCTCTGCCGGCAGGTCGCCGCCCTCAAGCCTGCCGAGCTGATCCTGCTCGGGCACGGCGAGAACAGCATTTTCGAAATCGGCCTGGACCTTTCCATCCGCTTTCCGGACCTGGTCCTGCGCCAGGTGATCGCCGACGTGCGCGCCAGCGGGCAGGTCTGCGCTGCGGTCAGCCGCTTCCGCCCGAACATCATCTTCCACGCCGCGGCGCACAAGCACGTCCCGTTTATGGAGCACAGCATCGCCGAGGCGGTCTCCAACAATATCCTGGGGACGCGCAACGTGCTGAGGGCTGCGGCCGAACACAACGTGCGGCGCTTTGTGCTGATCTCGACCGACAAGGCGATCAACCCCTCGAGCGTGATGGGGGTGACAAAGCGTATAGCCGAACTTTTAACCCTGGCGGAGGCCCAGCGCACCGGCAACCTCTACACCGTGGTGCGTTTTGGCAACGTGCTCGGCAGCCGCGGGAGCGTGATCCCCATTTTCCAGCGCCAGATCGCAGCCGGGGGCCCGGTGACCGTGACCAACCCGGCCATGTACCGCTACTTCATGACCATCCCCGAAGCGGTGCAGCTCGTGCTGCAGGCGGCGGTGCTCTCGCAGGGGCGGGACATCTTCGTGCTCGATATGGGCGAGCCCGTCCGCATCCTGGACCTGGCGGTGGACCTGATCCGCCTCTCCGGTCTGGAGCCGGGGCGGGATATTGACATCGTCTACAGCGGCGCCCGCCCCGGGGAGAAGCTGCGCGAAGAGCTTTTCTTCCCCGGCGAGGGCTACCACCGCAGCCAGCATGAGAAGATCTTCGTCTCGGACAGCCAGCCGGTCCTGGAGCTCGAATGCCTGGAGGCCCAGGTCGAGGGCCTGATCGAGGCTGCTTCCGAGCTCAAATCCAACGCGCTGGCAGACCTGATCCGCTCTATCGTGCCCGAGTACCAGCCTTTCGTCTTCGACGGCGAGCCCACCCAGACCCGCGCCGCGCGGGTAAAAACCTTTCAGCGGCCCGCCAGCTCGGCCGCGGGATAAACGCAGGGCAGCCTGCACCTGATTGGCCTATGAAAACGATCATTATTGGACTGGATGCTTTTGACCCGCGCCTCTTCGAGCGCCTGGCAGGGGAGGGGCGCATGCCCACCCTGGGAAAATTCCTGGAATCCGGGGGCTATGCCCGCCTGGCTGTGGCCGACCCTCCCCAGAGCGAGGTCTCCTGGAGCAGCCTGGCGACCGGGGAGGACCCCGGCGTCCACGGCCTGTTCGATTTCGTACACCGCAGCGCCGGGACCTACGCTCTGCAGGCCTCGCTGCTGCCCACCCGGCGCGGCCCGTTCGGCACCGAGTTCGTCCCGCCCAGCACCGCCCGCACGCTCTTCGAGGAGGCCACCCGCCAGGGCTACCCGGCGACGGCGCTCTTCTGGCCCGCCACCTTCCCGGCCCGCCCGGACCTCCCCGTGCGCACCCTGCCGGGGCTGGGCACGCCCGATATCCAGGGCCGCCTGGGGGTGGGCTGCGCCTTCCTCCCCGGGGAAGCTGCGGGCAGGCCCGAGTGGAAGACGCCGGTCGAGCGCCTGGCGCCCCGGGGCAGGCGCCTGTTTGCGGGGCGCCTGCCCGGCCCGCAGGTGAAGACCCTGCGGGGGATGCGGCCGGTCGAGCTGGACTTCACCCTGGAGCTGCCGGACGAGGGGGGCGGCCGTCTCCGGCTGGGCGGGCTGGACGTGCGCCTGGCCGCCGGTGAGTGGAGCCCGATCCTGGAGCTGGAGTTCAAGACCGGCCCGTTTTACTCCGTGCGGGCCGTGACCCGGGCGATCCTGACCGCCGCCCTGCCCGAGCCCAGGCTGTACTTCCTGCCCCTGCAGATCCACCCCCTGCGCACCCCCTGGCGCTACGGGACCCCGGCCGGCTTCGTGCGCGCTACCTGGCGCGCCGCCGGTCCCTACCTGACCCTCGGCTGGCCCCAGGACACCACCGGCCTGGAGGAGGGCTGGATCAGCGACGAGCAGTTCCTCGCCCTCTGCGATTCGATCGTCGCCGCCCGGGAGCGCGTTTTCCGCTACCACCTGGAGCAGTTCGAGGAGGGGGTGCTGGCCTGCGTCTTCGATACCCTGGACCGGGTGCAGCATATGTTCTTCAAACAGCGGCCCGACCTGATCGAGGCCTGGTACATCAAAATGGACGCCCTGGTGGGCCGCCTGCTGGCCGCCCTCCCCGGAAATGGGGCCTCCCGCCAGAATGGCGGCGGGGAACCCGGCGTGCTGATTGTGTCGGACCACGGCTTCGCTCCCTTCCACTACAAAGTCCACCTGAACCGCTGGCTGCTCGAGCGGGGCTACCTGCAGTCCCGGGAACCCGGCGCGCAGGGGGGGCTGGGCGAGGTGGACTGGACCCGCACCCGCGCCTACGCCCTGGGCCTGAACAGCCTGTACCTGAACCGGGACGGGCGCGAGGGGCAGGGCGTCGTGGGCGAGGCGGCGGCCGGCGAGCTGCTCGAGCGGCTGCGGGCGGAACTGACCGCCTGGAAAGGCCCGGACGGGCGGCCGGTGGTGCGCCGGGTGCTGGCGCGCGAGCAGGTTTTCCCCGGTCCCCTGGCGGAATACGGGCCGGACCTGGTGGTGGGCTATTCGGCCGGCTACCGCGCCTCGGCCGAGACCGGGCTGGGGAAATGGGAGGGCGCCGCGCTCGAGCCCAACCGCGACCACTGGGGGGCCGACCACTGCTTCGACTCGGAAGAAGTGCCTGCGGTCCTGTTCTCCAACCAATCCCTTGGGGGCCTTACCGGCCTCAACTACCGGGTTTTCCCGGAACTGGCCCTGGGTACCGGGATCACACCCGGATCCACGCGCCCGCCCCGTCTGGATCAAGACGATGAAGAACAGCGTTTGATCGAAGAACGGCTGAAAAGCCTGGGCTATCTATGAAAAATCGGACTACGGTTTGCTTTGGTGCCATCCAATGAACATTCCAGAACGGGAAAAGGAAGTTGCTATGAGTGAGTTATCCGAATTAAGAAAATACCTGCGCGCCCTCCTGCGCTGGTGGTGGCTGGTGCTGGCCGCCACGCTCCTGGCGACGGCGGTGAGCTACCTCCACACCTCCCGCCAGCCGAAGGTGTACGAGGCCACGGTCACGGTGATCGTGGGGCAGTCCTTTAACGTGATTGACCCCAACAGCACCGACCTGGAGACCAGCAGCCGCCTGGCCTACACCTACTCGCTCATCATCCGCCGCCAGCCCATCATGCAGGGCGTGGTGGATGAGCTGGACCTGGAGCTGGGCTGGCGGCAGCTCCGCTCGAACGTCCAGGTTTACGTGATCCCCAATACCCAGCTGATCGAGATCACCACCCGGGGCGAATCTACCACCCAGGCCCAGAGCGTCGCCGACGAGGTGGCGCGCCAGCTGATCCTGCAGAGCCCGACCACCCTGCGTACGGAGGATAACGAGAGCGAGTCGCGGAAATTCGTCAGCCAGCGCATCCAGCGCCTGCAGCAGAAGATTGACGAAGGCCAGGCCGAGATTGACGAGCTGGAAGAGACGATGATCAACGCCGGGAACCCCTCCGAGAAGCAGGCTCTGAAAAGAGAGATCGCCGATATGGAGGCCATCGTCAGCGCCTGGGAGAACAACTACTCGCGCTACCTGGCCTTCGTGGAGAACGAGGAGTCCTCCAACGTGGTCGGCATCATCGAGCCCGCCCAGGCTCGCAACTCCCCCATCAGCCCGGACCTGCAGATGAACCTCCTGCTGGCGGCTGCGCTGGGCGCGGTGGCGGGGCTGGCGCTGGTGTTCGTGCTGGATAATATTGACGATACGTTGAAGACGGAAGAGGAGCTCGAGGCGGAGCTTGGCTTGACGCCCCTGGGCACGGTGAACCTGATCAAAGCCAGGACGGTGGCCGAGAAGCTGATCCACACGCAAAACCCCTTCTCGCAGGCCTCGGAAGCCTACCGCATGATCCGCAGCAACCTGCAGTTCTTGAAGGTGAACAAAAACGACCTCAAGACCGTCATGGTCGCCAGCGCGGGCTCCGGCGAGGGAAAGAGCCTGACGGCGGCGAACCTGGCGATTGTGATGGCCCAGGCCAAATACAAGACCATCCTGGTGGACGCCGACCTGAGGCAGCCCAAGCAGCATGAGATCTTCGAGCTGGCGCAGCACGGCGGCCTGACCGAGCTGCTGCGCTCCACCGACAAGCTGCAGGAGGAGATGCTTGCCGAGCATCTGAAGAAGACCTCCGTGGAATACCTGGAAGTGTTGAACAGCGGGCCCCGGCCTCCGAACCCCTCCGAGCTGCTCGGGTCCGACCGCATGAAGGAGATCCTCGACCTGCTTTCCGGGCAGGCCGACGTCGTCATCCTGGACGGTATGCCGCTCCTGCCGGTTGCCGACTCGGTGGTCCTCTCCCGGCACGTGAACGGCGTGCTCCTGGTGGCCGACGCCGGGAAGACCCGCCGGGCCGACCTGCGCAAAGCGCTGAAAAAGCTCAGCCAGGCCGGCGGCGGTGTGATGGGGGCCGTGCTGAACCGCACCCCGGGGAAGATGGCCCTCTACCGCGGGAAGGGCTACGAAGGCAAAGAGGTCCCCGCACAGCTCGAAAGCCCGCCGGCAGCCACCGACTGAACCGGCGCCGTACAGACCGAATCAAAAAGCCCGGCCGCGCCGGGCTTTTTGATTCTCCGCGGAAAGGTTGGTACTGACCAGGAAATTTGAACAGGTGGGATGGGCGGCTCAACCGCCTATCCCACCCGCCTGTCTTCATCAGGGCACGTAGGTGATGATAAATTCGTCCACGATCTGCCGCCCGGAATCCGGGTCGGGGATCAGCTTCTTGAAGACCCCGTGGGCCCGGTACGGGTCCCCCTCGTAATTGAAGGTGATGAACAGCACGCCGTGGCCGTCGGAGTACGGGTCCCAGGGGGCGTCGGGCGGCTCTTTGACCTTGCTCGGCGGGTTCATCCCGGGCACGAAAGCGTCCTCGTTCTGCGCCGAAAGGTCCTCCTGGGTGCAGTTGTTGCGGCAGTAGCGGTTGTGGGTGAACATGGTCGCCCACCAGCCGTCCAGGCGGTGGCGCAGTGTGTCCTCCGCCAGCAGGCTCTCGACCTCCGGGCGGTAGTCGCGCCAGGCGTAGCCCGGGACGGCGGAGACGATCACCATACTACGCCCCGGGCCGATCTCCAGCTCCTCGACCGTGTTCGCCGCCCGGTCGTTGGGCATCCCCGCGCTCTGGCATACGGCCCCGTGGTTCTGCAGCTCGCCGGAGGGACCGCGGTTCACCCGGTTCTCGCCCGAGGGGCCACCGCTGCCCAGATTGCCGATGTCCTCCAGGATGCAGGTGCGGCTGTAGGTGTGCTCGTTGCCGTTGATAATCAGCGCGCCCATGTCGGCGCAGTTGCGGTACATCTCGTAGGGCAGCGAATGGTCCCGCCCGTCGTACCCGGCGCCCTTCTCCCCGGTCTGGAAATCCAGGTGGTTGCCGTGCCACAGGCACAGCTTCCAGATGTTCTGATCCTTCTCCAGAGCCTGCTGCGCCCAGGTGGTATCGGGCATCACGTTTTGAAAGACCAGGGAGACCCCCTTCCAGCGCACCCAGTAATCGGCGGCGCGGGAGTTCGCCAGGTTATCGTCGGTGAAACAGCCTTCCATGCGCACCCCCTCGTCGCCCCGGCTGCCGACCTTCACGCAGCCGCCCCACTCCCCGCCCTGGTTCTCGATCTGGGCCAGGTTGCGCAGGTAATATCCCTCCAGCTCGGGCGGCAGCGATTTGCCCACCGCCGAGCCCAGCATGGGGAAATCCGCCCCCAGGATGCAGCGCACGCCCTGCAGGGGCCCGCGGCAGTTGAACTCCCCGGTCGGGTTCCCCTCGTCGTCCAGCACTTCCTCCCCGATCAGGGCGGCGAAGGTCGAAGGCTGCATGGTCTCGGGATTGGTCCCGTCCACATAATCCCCCTGGTGGACCAGCATCTGCGCCCCTTCCTCGCGGATAAACTCCAGCACATCGTCCCAGCGGCTCAGGGTCTCGGTGTCCGAGACAAAGGCGATGGTGAACGGCTCGGCTGACCCCTGTGAGAGCGGCTGCCTGCCTCCGGCGACCGCCGTCTGCAGCGCCTGTAGCTCCGCCAGCGTCGTATTGTAGCGCAGCCGCGCGTCCACCAGGCCCCACGCCAGCAGGCCCAGGGCCGCCAGCCCAACAAAACCAAACAGGATATACCCTTTTTTCACCAGGCCCTCCAGGTCGTAAGTACCTATCCGACAAATGGACTGTGGTTGTGATGGGAGCGCAGCGCCCCCTCACAACCACCTGAAACGTGAGGATCAGGATAGGTTTTAAGTGACTGCTGCATCCGGCAGCGTTCGAAACCGGTTAAAGTCCTTTAAAAGGGCACGTAAAATTGCGTCGAAAAAGGGAGAAATGCAAGCCGGGAATACGCCCCCACAGGCTCCACGCCCGCCTCAGGGAGCGCAGAAACCAGAGAAACCTTCTCTAAATTATACTTCAGGCGGGCTGGATTGGGAAGAAGCGGGTTAGAAAGCGCCTCGCACCTGAAGCGTTCCGGGGTGCGAGGCACTTTCACCGCCGGCCCGTTACCGGGCAGGCAAAAAACAAACGCCCCCCGGAAGCGGAGCTGCACAGGCAGGGTGTGCCTTGCACCGGGCTCCGGGCTCCGGGGTGCGAGGCACTTTCACCGCCAGCCCGTTACCGGGCAGGCAAAAAACGCCCGCCTGAAGCGGAGCTGCACAGGCAGGGCGTGCCTTGCACCTGCCCGTAAGGGTTGCTCCCAGACCAGGTGCAAGGCGCTGCCCCGCCCGCAGTGCTGAATCTCAGAGCGGGACCCGTCGCCCGCCAGGAAACGTTCCGGGCTTGAAAGCGCCTCGCACCTGAAGCGGTCTGGCTGCGGGCCGGGCAAATCAGCGCCCCTGCATCCCCCTCCAGCGCGGCCGGTGCGAAGCAATGTCCCCTCCCCCCCTTTTCACTACAAAACTGATAACCCGGGAAGTGGAACATTTTCGGGTACAATTCCGTTCTGTATTCGTGCTGACCTATGAGCGTGCATAAGACCACCGCCAAACCCCCGGCGCGGCGCTTCGCGCTGCCGCCAGCCGCCCGCCGGCTTCTCGATCAACAGTACCTGGGACAGAAGGGCCTGACCTGGCTCCTCTGGCTCTTCTGCGCGGGGCTGGCGCTGTTCGTGATCTGCGCGCTGGCGCTGCTGGGCGGCTACGGTTCCGCCCGCTCCACGCACAACCGCTGGCTGGCCCTCGCCGGCGCCGGAGACCTGCAGTCCCAGTTCGAGCTGGGGCTGGACGAGATCGAGTCCGGCGCCTACGACCTGGCGCGCCAGCGCTTCGAGTACATCCTGCAGAACGACCCCGGCTTTCCCGGGGCGCAGGAGCGGCTGGTGGAGGTGCTGGCGATCCTGAGCGCCACCGCCACGCCCACGCCGCTCCCGGCCACCGCCACACCCACCCCCACGCGTGACTCGCGCCCGGCGGAGGAGCTCTTCAACAACGCCCGCCTCAAATTCGCCGCCGGAGACTGGGATGCGGCGGTGGAGGCCCTGCTGGGCCTGCGCTCCGCCGGCCCTGAGCACCGGGTGGCGGAGGTGGACGGCATGCTCTACCTGGCCCTCCGCAGCCGGGGGGTGGATAAGATCCTTAACCGGCGCAACCTGGAAGGGGGTGCTTTTGACCTTGCCCTGGCCGAGCGCTTCGGGCCGCTGGACGCCGCCGCCAACCAGGCGCGCGAACTGGCCCGCCTCTACACCCTGGGCCTGAGCTTCTGGGAGGTCTACCCCGAGCAGGCGGTCTTCTATTTCGGGCAGGTGGCGGCCGCCTCCCCTTACCTGACGGACGCCTCCGGCTGGACGGCCCAGGCGCGCTACGCGGCCGTGCTGGCCCAGTGGGGCGACCAGCTCCTCGCCGTGGGCGACCCCTGTGCAGCCCAGGAGAAGTACGAGCTGGCCCTGCAGGCCGGCGCGGGCGGGGAGGCCCAGGCTTCCCTGCAGCGCGCGGTGGAGGCCTGCAGCCCGCCCACCGCCACCGAAGGGCCCAGCGGCACGCCCACCGAGACCCCGACCGGCTTCGCCACCGCCTCCGTGACGCCCTCCCCCACCACCGGCGCCTCGCCCATCCCGGGCGCGACCGCCACCGCCACCTGGACCACCACCACCGGGCCGGCGCCCTCCACCCCCACCGCGACCACCACCGCCGCGCCCTCCGAGACGCCGGCGGAGACCGCGCCCGCCCCAAGCGACACCCCCGCCCCGACGGACGGGCCCCCGCCCGCCACCGAAGCGCCGACCCAGGCGCCCACCGCCGGAGAGCCGGAACCGAGCCCCACTACCGAAGAGACCCGCGTCCCGGCGCTGCCGGACCAGGGCGGGACCCTCGCGCCCTGAAAGGCGCCGCGAGACAGACCGAACCATGCGAGCAAGACACCCGACCCCCCAACGCGCCCCCGCCGGCAGGCCCCCGCCGCCCGCCCGCAGGCCCGGCACGGCAGGCAGCCTGGCGCAGCTGCTGGCCTCCCTGCTGCGGTTGAAATGGTTTAAAGCCGGGCTGGCCGCCCTCTTCCTGTGCGGCGCGCTGCTCCTGGGCCTGTTCCTGTTCTACACCGCCCGCAGCCTGACCCTGGCGCAGCTCGGCACGCCTGCCGGCCAGGCTCCCTCCCTGGGCGAGGCCTCCGGCGGGACGGACGGCCAGCCGCGCCCCGCCGGGCCGGGCCCATCCATCCCCGAGATCGAGCCCTCCCTCACCCCCTGGGACGGCGCCGGGCGCGTCACCATCCTGCTGCTCGGCCTGGATTACCGCGACTGGGAAGCCGGCGACGAGTACTCCCGCAGCGATACCATGATCCTGCTGACCCTCGACCCGCTCACCAAGACCGCCGGCATCCTCTCGGTGCCGCGCGACCTGTGGGTGGACATCCCCGGATTCCAGCACGGCAAGATCAACACCGCCTACTACCTGGGCGACGCCTACAAGCTGCCCGGCGGCGGGCCGGGGCTGGCGGTGAAGACGGTCGAGGAGTTCCTCGGCGTCCCCATCCATTACTACGCCCAGGTGGACTTCGGGGCCTTCGTGCGCTTTATTGACGAGATCGGCGGGGTAAAGGTGGACGTGCCGGAGCCCATCACGGTGGACCTGCTGGGCGCCGGGTCGCAGACCAAGAAAAAGCTCAAACCCGGGGTGCAGGTGCTGCCCGGCGAATGGGCCCTGGCTTACGCCCGGGCGCGCTACACAGACGGCGGCGATTTCGACCGGGCGCGCCGCCAGCAGCAGGTGATTCTGGGCATCCGCGACCGCATCCTCAGCCTGGACATGCTCCCCACCCTGGTCGCCAAAGCCCCGGCGCTCTACGCCGAGCTGGCGGGCGGGATCCACACCAACCTGAGCCTGGAGGACGCCACCCGCCTGGCCCTGCTGGCCAGGGACGTGCGCGAGGAGAATATCCGCCAGGGCGTGATTAACCAGGACTACGTCGTCTTCGGGCGCTCGCCGGACAACCTGAGCATCCTCATCCCGCTGACCGACAAGATCGGCCTGCTGCGGGACGAGATCTTCGCCTCCTCCGGCGCCCTCACGCCCCAGACGCCCGGCTCCGCCGAGGAGCGCATGCGGGCCGAGGCCGCCAGCGTGGCGCTGCTCAACGGCAGCTCCGCCGGCGACCTGGCCGCCCGCACCGGCGGCTACCTGCGCTCTCTGGGGGTCAACGTCGTCCAGACCGGCGCCGCCTCCCCCTCCGCCCTGACCACCATCGTGGACCACACCGGCAACCCCTTCGTCCTGCGCTACCTGGTGGACCTGATGGGGATTAACCCGCAGAAAGTGGTCTCGCAGTACGATCCGAACAGCCCGGTGGACGTCGAGCTGATCCTGGGCGACGATTGGGCCGCCTCCGGCCGGCTGCCTTAATCCGCGACCCTTTCCCGTTCTTTGCGTGTGCGCTCCGCGCGTGGACATCTTCCCCCTCCCCGCGCCGGGTTCAGTGCCAGGGGATCGTTCAAGCGGGCCCGCTCCGGCGCCCGCAGGAAAGGATGGACGATGGACGCAGAGTTGGCCCTCACCCCGCCCCGGTTTCACAGCCGCGCCCTCACGAGCGAGTACGATTTCTGGCGCGTGCGCGACCTGATCGTCGAGGTTTTCCCCCTCTCCCCGCCCAATTTCAACTTCGACTTCCGCCGCTGGGAGGGCTGGCGCTTCCACCGCGCCGACGCCTCCTGGCAGCCGGAGATGTACCGCGCTTTCCGGGTCTGGGAGACGGAGGGCGGCAGGATCGTGGGCTGCGCTTTCAGCGAAGACGGCGCCGGCGACGCGCACCTGATCCTGCACCCCAGTTTCCGCAGCTCGATCGAAGCGGAGATGGTGGCCTGGGCGGAGGATAACCTGGTGGGGGACTTGGACGGCGGGCCGGAGCGCGGCCTGTTTTTCCTGGTCTACGACTACGACCTGCCCCGCAAGCAGCTGCTGGAGGCGCGCGGCTACGAGAAGCTGCCGCGCGGCTGGGTGTACCGCCGTTTGCGCTTCGGCGGCGGCCCCCTGCGGGAGGTGAAGCTGGCCGGTGGCTACTGCCTGCGCACCACCCGCTTCGGCGACCTGGACGACTGCCAGCGCATCGCCGCCCTGCTCAACGCCGCCTTCGGGCGGGATTTTCACCAGGCCGCGGATTATTACACCTTCATGACCGCCTGGCCCTCCTACCGCAACGACCTCAACCTGGTGGCGGAGGCGCCCGACGGCACGTTCGCCGCCCACGTGGGGGTCAATTACGACCCGGCTACCCGGCAGGGGGTTTTCGAGCCGGTCTGCACCCACCCCGATCACCAGCGCAGGGGCCTGGCCCGGGGCCTGATGCTCGAGGGCCTGCGGAGGCTGCAGGCGCTGGGGGCAGCCCAGGCCTCGGTCGAGACCGGCCTGCGCGCCGGAGCCAACCGCCTGTACGACGCCATCGGCTTTACCGAGCTCTACACGGCGTATATG
>JAEWYL010000110.1 GCA_023395675.1 Chloroflexota bacterium
TGACCGCCTGCATGCGCAAGTTGCTCACGATTTTGAATGCGATGATGCACTCCGGTACAATCTGGCAAGCGGATAAAGCGAAAACCAAAATCCCTGTTCCCGCTTGACATTTATCACAGCTGCTACGGGCGCGGGTGGGGCAAGAATCCCTTCATACACCGGCACCTCCCTGACGGTTGCGCGCATGCCGCGTAGGGGCACGGCGGTGAATCCAGGGGAACCGGCGTGGAAACGTCCCCAGCCGTGCCCGATCACGTCCCGGAACTATTTTTGACCGCCGCACAGCGGGCACGGGTTGGGCGAGAACGCATGCATCCGACGGCATGCCTCTCACAATTCCGCGTAAAACGCGTAGGGGCACGGCGGTGAATCCAGGGGAACCGGCGTGGAAACGTCCCCAGCCGTGCCCGATCACGCCCCGGAACTATATTTGACCGCCGCACAGCGGGCACGGCTGGAGGCGGGTCGGGAGGAACGCATGAAATGCACCGCCGTTCCCCTACGGGCGCGGGCGGGGCAGAACCGCCCCGGGGCCAGTTGGTACACTGCCCCCTGTTCAATTCCGGATATGGAAGGTTTAATTAAAACCGGTCTTATCGAAGAATTCTCTGGCAATACGCCGGGGTGCGGCCACCCATTCGGGAGGGGAGGCAATGCGACTGCTTCTGGTTGAGGACAACCGCAGGTTGAACCATTCCTTAAAACTGTCCCTGGTGGATGACGGCTACGCGGTGGACAGCGCCTTCGACGGGCAGGAGGGCGAGGACCTGGCGCTGAGCACCGAGTACGACGCCATCATCCTGGACCTGATGCTGCCCAAAAAGGACGGCATCGAGGTCTGCCGCGAGCTGCGCAACCGCAGGGTCAAATCCCCCATCCTGATGCTGACCGCCCGGGATGCCGTACAGGACCGGGTCTCGGGGCTGGACAGCGGCGCGGATGACTACCTGATCAAGCCCTTCGCCCTGGACGAGCTGCGCGCCCGCCTGCGGGCCCTGCTGCGGCGAGAGGCGGCGGATAAATCCGCCATGCTCAGCGCCGCAGACCTGCGCATGGACCCGGTGACGCGCTACGTGGAGCGGGGCGGCCGGGCCATCGAGCTGACCGCCAAGGAGTTCTCGCTGCTGGAGTATTTCCTGCGCAACCCGAACCGCCTGGTGACGCGCGAAATGGCCGAGAGCCATATCTGGAACTACGACTTCCAGGCCACTTCGAACGTGATTGACGTGTATATCCGCCGCCTGCGCCGCAAGATTGACGAGCCGTTTGAGTTCAAACTG
This sequence comes from Chloroflexota bacterium, assembly GCA_023395675.1. Taxonomy (GTDB): domain Bacteria; phylum Chloroflexota; class Anaerolineae; order Anaerolineales; family UBA4823; genus JAEWYL01. Next base: position 1,281 of record JAEWYL010000110.1, read on the forward strand.
TTCGAGACGGTGCGCGGCGAGGGCTACCGGCTGCGCAAGCCGGAGGCGAAGGAGTAGCCGGATGAGGCCGCGGGCGCAGCCGGTTTTGGACGGCCTGCGCGTCCTGGTGCGCAGCATCCGCTTCCGCCTGGCGCTGTGGTTCGCGGCGATCCTGGCGGCGGTGCTGGTAGTTTTCAGCGCCTTTATCTACGCCCGCCAGGCGAGCGACCTGAACGACGAGGCCCAGTACCGGCTGAATGCCCGGGCGCGCCAGCTCGAGGGCTATCTGAAGTACAACGCCGAGGAATATTTCCTGGGCCTGCGCCAGCTTACCCCCACCTGGGGGGAGGAGCGGCAGTACTGGCTGCAGGAGGGCGATATCCTGGCGCTGGCGGACCTGGAGGGGAATATCCTCCAGAAGGTGGGGCCGGTGCCGGAGGGCGACCTGAAGCAGGTGGCGCAGGTCGGTATCGCCCAGGGCATCTACGAAAACCGTTATTCCTATTCCGTGGTAGAGGCCTCCGCCGAGGGGCGGCTGATCAGGGAAAAGTACCTGTTCGTGGTCGCCCCGGTCTCCGCCAGCCGGGACCCGATCGGGACTCTCATTCTCGGCGGGCCGGTGGACCCGACCGGGCAGCTCCAGCGCTTGCTGGTGACCCTGACTCTCGGCAACCTGGCGACCCTGGGGCTGGCGCTGGCGGGCGGCTACTGGCTGGCCCACCGGGCCATGCGCCCGGTCCGGCGCATTGTGCGCACCGCGCGGGAGATCAGCGCCACCGACCTCAGCCGGCGCATCGGCCTGCACTCGCAAGACGAGCTGGGCGAGCTGGCGAACACCTTCGACCGCATGCTCGACCGGCTGAAAGAGGCCTTCGACCGGCAGCGCCAGTTCACCGCCGACGCCAGCCACGAGCTGCGCACTCCCCTGACCATCATCAACCTGGAGGTCAGCCGCGCCCTGGCCGCCCGGCGTCCCGAGCACGAATACCGGCGCGCCCTGAGCGTGGTGCAGGCCGAGAACGAGCGCATGACCCACCTGGTGAACAACCTGCTGGCGCTCTCGCGCATGGACGCCGGGCAGACCGAGCTGGTGCGGGAGCCGCTGGACCTGAGCGACGTCACCCTGGAGGTGGTGGAGCGCCTCTCCCCGCTGGCGCAGGAGGCGGGGGTGCACCTGTTCACCGGAAACCTGCCGGAGCTGATGGTGCGCGGCGACCGCCAGTTCCTGGGACAGATGATCTCGAACCTGGTCGAGAACGGCATCAAATACGCGCGTGCGGGCGAGCCCCGGGTGATCGTGGAGACCGGGCTGGACGGGCGCCTCCCCGGCGGGCAGCCCGCCGCCGTGCTGCGGGTGCGGGATAACGGCCCCGGCATCGCCCCGGAGCACCTGGGGCGCATTTTCGACCGCTTTTACCAGGTGGACCAGGCGCGCGCCCGCAGCCCCGAGCAGGGGGAGAGCGGGGAAAAGGCGGGGGCGGTTTCCAGCGGCAGCGGGCTGGGCCTGTCCATTGTGCAGTGGATCGCCCGGGCGCACGGGGGAGAGGCGCTGGC
>JAEWYL010000111.1 GCA_023395675.1 Chloroflexota bacterium
CGGTCTGCGTGGGGGGGGAGTGCATCCACGACCTGAGCGAGGCCAGGATGTCGGTCTGGCGCGGGCGCAACCTGGGCATCGTCTTCCAGTTCTTCCAGCTTCTGCCGATGTTAAGCCTGCTGGAAAACGTGATGCTGCCCATGGATTTCTGCAATATGTACGCCCCGGAGGAGCGCGAGCGGCGGGCTCTGGAGCTGCTGGATATGGTAGGGCTGAAAGAATTCGCCGAGGAGCTGCCGGCGGAGGTCTCGGGCGGCCAGCAGCAGACCGCCGCCATCGCCCGAGCGCTGGCGAACGATCCCCCCATCATCATCGCCGATGAGCCGACCGGGAACCTGGATTCGCGCACGGCAGAGGTGGTCTTCGATATCTTTAAGGGTCTGGTGGAGGCCGGGAAGACCATCATCATGGTCACCCACGACGCCGGGCTGGCCCGCCGCACCGGAAGGACTCTGCTGCTCTCCGACGGGGAGCTGATCAATGAATGGATCGCCCACGCCTTCCCGGCGCTGGCGCCTGCACGCCTGCTCTGGCTGACCAGGCAGGCACAGCCGGTCCGGTTCGAGCCGGGCGCGTCCCTGCCTCTGCCGGACGGGCGGACGGCGGGGATGTTCGTGGTCACGCGCGGGCAGCCCGAGCTCGTCTTGAACGGCGACCGGCGCCGCGATCCGGTGGTGGTCTCGCTGGGACCGGGGGATTGCCTCACTCCGCTGCACCTGAAACATTCGGGGAAAGCGATCAGTGGGCTGCGGGCCCCGGCTGCGGGCGCGGTGGAGGTGCTCAACCTGCGCCCCGAGGATTTCGAATCCTGGATAGGGTCGGCTCCAGGCGACCTGGAGAAGCTGGAGGAGGACGCCCGCCTCCGGGCTGCAGCCTGGTACTCATCCACCCGGTTCTCCAAAGAAGGGCCTCAGCCGTGATAGGAGCAGAAGATGCGGCCACGCTGGCGTAAAGTCATCTCGGACCTGTGGGGAAACCGCACGCGCTCGCTTCTGGTGGTGGCTTCGATCGCGGTGGGCCTGTTTGCCATCGGCATTATCGCTTCGCTGTATGTGGTGATGACCGAGGATATGAGCGCCGGTTATTACGCCACCAACCCGGCGAATATCCATGCGGATACCGCCTTTTTCGACGAAGCGATGCTGGACCACCTGGAGCGCCTGGATGCTCTGCGCCAGGTGCAGGGGGCGCGCGAGTTCAGCCTGCGCCTGCTGGGCGGGAGCGGAGAGTGGGTGACGCTGGCGCTGAAAACCGTACCCGAAAACCCGGAGCAGGCGATCAACCGGGTCAGCCTGCTGGAGGGCAGCTGGCCCCCCGCGGAGGGGCAGGTTGTGCTGGAGTTCTCCAAGCTGTCCAACGCCGGCGGTACCGGGCTGGGTGATACGGTCACGGTCGAGCTGCCCTCTGGGCGCACTCGGGAGCTTCTGGTGAGCGGCGTCGTTCTGGACCAAACCCTGGGCGCATACGACGGCGGCGCCAGCGGGTTTTTCACCGCCCCATTAACCGGGTACATCCATCGTGACTTGCTGGAAAGCCTGGAGCAGCCTTTTCCAGAGCGCTACAATGCCCTCTATGCCACCCTGGAAAGCGGCGTGGACGACCTGGCCCACATCGAGGAGGTGGCGGCCCTGGTGCGTGAAGAGCTGGAAGATGGGGAGGTCGAGGTGATCTCCACTTATGCCCGCAGCGCGTACGACCATCCAAACCGCACGCTGGTGGATGCGATTGTGGGTATTCTCTTTGTGCTCGGGCTGCTGGTGGTTTTCCTGAGCGGCTTTCTGATTACGAACACCCTGCAGGCGCTGATGGACCAGCAGCGTGAGCAGCTCGGGGTGATGAAGACGGTGGGGGCGCGGCGGATACAGATCTCCGGCATTTACCTGGCACTGATTGCCGTGCTCGGGCTGATCGCCCTGGCGGCGGCTCTGCCCCTGGCGAATGCAGCCTCCTTCGCGATTCTGCGGCTTCTGGCAGGGGAGATTAACGTCCTGCCCGGGGAGCCGCGCCTGCTCCCCAGCGTGGCTGCGCTGCAGGCTGTGCTGGCGCTGCTGGTGCCTCTGGTGGCGGGCTTCCTCCCGATCTGGCAGGGGACGCGCATCAGCGTGCAGGAGGCGTTGAGCGGGATCCGGGTGAGCAGCGCCCAGGGGCAGGGGAGCTTTGACCGCTTCCTGGCCCGCATCCGCAGCCTGTCGCGCCCGATGCGCATCTCGCTGCGCAACGCATTCCGGCGCAAGGGCCGGCTGCTGCTCACCCTGGTCACCCTCACACTTGGCGGAGCGGTGTTCATCGCCACCTTCAACGTCCAGGTTTCGATGGGGAAGCAGGTGGAGGGGATCATCCAGTATTTCCTGGCTGACGCCAATCTGGTGGTGGAGCAGCCATTTCGCATCAACAAGATGCAAAACGAGCTGGCAGGGCTGCCCGGCGTACGGCGGGTGGAGGGCTGGGCGGCGGCGCGCAGCGAGCTTGTGCTGCCGGACGGGTCGGCGGGGGAGAGCGTGCAGCTCCTGGCTCCCCCTGCGGAGACGACCCTGGTCACCCCAATTCTGCTGAAGGGGCGCTGGATTCAAACGGGGGATACGAACGCCATCACCTTGAACGACCGCTTCCTGTCCACCAATCCGGAGCTGGACGTGGGTGACACGCTGCTCCTGAGGGTGAATGGAAAAGACACGGAATGGGAGATCGTGGGTTTCTTCCGGCTGGCAGGGAAGGTGAGCGGCATGCTGGCCTACGGCAATTACGACTATCTCTCGGAACTGATCGGGCAGCCCAACCAGGCGGTCGTCTTCCGGGTGGAGGCCGAACCGGCCTATCTGGAGAGTTTCGGACAGGAGCAGCTGGTGCGTGAGATCGAGGCTCACCTGCGCAGCCGGGGTGTGGGCGTGGCTGAGATCAACACCGGTCAGTTCTTGAGCCAGACGGCCTCGGAAGGGTTTGCCATCCTGACGGCGGTGATGCTCATGCTGGCGATCCTGACCGCCCTGGTGGGCAGCATCGGCCTGGCCGGGACGATGAGCATGAATGTGATGGAGCGCACCCGGGAGATCGGGGTGATGCGCGCCGTGGGGGCCTCGAATGCCATCCTTATGAAGATGGTGATCGCCGAGGGGATGATTATCGGCCTGGTGAGCTGGCTGCTGGGCTCGCTGCTGGCATTCCCGATTACGAAGGTGATGTCCGAGAGCCTGACGCGTTCGCTTTTCGACGCGCCTTCCGATCTTGGGTTTACGCCGACCGGGTTTATCCTGTGGCTGGGAGCGGTGATCG
>JAEWYL010000139.1 GCA_023395675.1 Chloroflexota bacterium
GGATAAGTGGCCGGGGGTGGTTTTCCCCCGTCCACTTATCCACAACCGATCTTCCGGTTTTCAACGTTCAGAGGATACTTACCAGAAATTACAGAAAGACCCTTGCGCTATCCATATCTCGACGTGATTCAGACATGGATTAATGTCCTCTCGATATCCCTGACGATATGCGCCCGCCTGGGGTTTGCCGCACTGCGTTTCAGGCTTTCAAAAGTAGTGATATCCACCTCGCGTCCAAGGGTCTCTTCCAGATGGTAAGCCAGCCGGACGAAATCGAGCCCCAATGGTTTCGAGAGCTGGACCAGGATATCGACATCACTCTCCTCGGCCTGCGTATTTTTTGCGAAGGAGCCGTACACAGCCAGCCTATCGACGCCAAAGCGGTCTTTAAGATACGGCATTTCCTGGCGCAAGACGGACAGGATTTCCTCTCGAGTTCTGGCTCTTTTCATCTGAGACCCGCTTTCTCTATCTACATATGGCCTGGTACTTAGTGGTCTTCTCGCTAAATAATGAAGAACTGTTTGATGAGTGATTGTGGGGCGGACCCCCTCAACCACTCATCAAACAAAACTCACCGACTTAGCGAGAGAGCCACTCGGCAGGGAATAATCCCACATTATGCTCCTTAATGATTATACGCGTGAAGACTTAAATAATAAAGCCGCTCCTGTGGAGCGACTTTAGAATGGGCCCGGCAGGATTCGAACCTGCGACCAAGCGGTTATGAGCCGCGCGCTCTGCCGCTGAGCTACGGGCCCCCTGTGTGCTCTGCGAATTATAGTGCATCCGCCCTTGCTGTGTCAAACGGTACCCTCTGGATGTTAGACCTTGAAGGTCTTCAAGACCTTCAAGGTCTATTGCCCGCGCCCGGTTCGCGCCGGCCGCACTCTCATCCTGCTCTCATCCCTGCCCGGAACTTTCTCTCCTCCTTCGCCGTCTTGAGACCAGAGGGGCTGACCATCCGGTAGGCCCTGCGGTAGGAATGGTACGGGAGAGAAGGAGGTGTGAGATGCGCGAGATGATCGGCCTGTTCTTATTCTTTGCCCTGGTCGGGCTGGTGCACGTGGTATTTATCAATGCGGTGTTCAAAGCTGCCCGCCGCGGGCCCTCGCAGCCGCCCCGGAAGGCTGGGGAGGACGAACCGCCCCGGCGCAGCCTGCCCGGGCGGCTGCTGCGCCTGCTCCCCAGCCGCTGAGACGGGCGGCAGTCCTCCCCTCCGCCGGAGCCGGCCACGCCGCGGCCGCTCCGGCGGAGCGCTTTAACCCCCCGCTTTGTCGAGTATACTTGTGACGATGATCGATCCTGCAAAAAGCGCCAGGCTGAACGTCCTGGACCGCCAGGTGGCGCGCCTGGACCGCCGCCTGAAGGTGCTGGACCGCCTGGACGGCAGTTTCTTCTGGCTGCGCCTGGGTGTGCTGCTGGCGGGCGGGCTGGCCGCCTTCCTGGCCTATCTCACCGGCGAGGCCTGGGCCGTGGCGGCCTGCCTGCTGGTTTTCTCCGCCCTGTTCTCGGTGGTGGTCTTTTTCCACCGCCGCCTGGACCGGGCTCGCCTGCGCTTTCGCCTGGCCCGGCGCCAGTTCTCCGAAATGTCCGCCCGCGCCCGCCTGGACTGGGAGGCCATCCCCGCCCGGGAAGCGCCCGGCGTGGAAGCCCCCGGGGAGAGCGATCCGGCGGCCCCGCCCGCCCGGCACCCCTTCGCCAACGACCTGGACCTGCACGGCGAGCGCTCCCTTCACCAGCTCATCGACACGGCTTTCTCCCGGGGCGGGAGCCTGCGCCTGCTCTCCTGGCTGCTGGCGCCCATCCCCGATCCGGCGCGCATCCGCGAGCGGCAGGCGTCCGTGCAGGAGCTGCAGCCCCTCACCGGGTTCCGCCTGCGCCTGGCCCTCAGCGGCGGGCTGGTCTCGCGCGGGAAAACGGGCGCACGCTGGGACGGGGAGGCGGTGCTGCGCTGGCTGGGCCTGCCCCCCACCTGGGCGGGCGGCGCGCAGGCCTCCCCCGCGCCGCAGCCCGAAGCTGCTCCGGCGCGCGCTGTCCCAACACGCACTTTGCGCCCCGCCCTCCTCTGGCTGGCTTCGCTGGCCCTGCTCAACGCGCTGCTCTTCGTCCTGTACCTCTGGGGGCTGCTCCCGCCGCTGTGGATCCTGTCCTTCGCTCTCTATTTCGTCTCCTACATTTATAAATACAGGGACCTGGGGGATACCTTCGATGAGGCCTACGACCTCTCGCAGTCGCTGGAGCGCTTCCGGGCAGTGCTGGTTTTCCTGGAGCGCTACCCCTACCGCCCGGGCAGCCGCCTGGCGCAGCTCTGCGCCCCGTTCTGGTCCCCCACCCGGCGCCCCTCCGCCAGGCTGCGCGCCATCCTGCTCATTGCTTCTGCCGCCAGCCTGAAGCAGAACCCCTTTATCTGGATGATCCTCAACGCCCTGGGCCCCTGGGACCTGTATTTCGCCCACCGCCTGAACGGGTTCAAGGAGGAGCTGCGCTCCCTGCTCCCCGCCTGGCTGGAAGCCTGGTACGAGCTGGAGGCCCTCTGCTCCCTGGCGAACTTCGCCTACCTGAACCCCGAATACCGCTTCCCCGAGCTGCGCGAGGCCGCGGGCGAAAACGGGCCGGTTTTCACCGCCGCGGGCCTGGGGCACCCGCTCCTGCCCGCCGCGGCGAAGGTCTGCAACGACTTCCGTCTGGAGCGGCTGGGGCAGGCCGCCATCATCACCGGCAGCAATATGTCCGGAAAGTCCACCTTTCTGCGCACCCTGGGCATCAACCTGGTCCTGGCCCAGGCGGGCGCGCCGGTGAACGCCTCCAACCTGGTCTCCATGCCCTTCCGGCTGTTCACCAGCATCGCCGTGAGCGACTCGCTCGCCGACGGCATCTCCTATTTCTACGCCGAGGTGCGCCGCCTGCGGGCCCTGCTGGACGCGCTGGAAGAGCGCTCTGGCCCGCCGGTGTTCTACCTGATTGACGAGATCTTCCGCGGCACCAACAATCGCGAGCGGCAGATCGGCAGCCGGGCCTTCGTGCGCGCCCTGGTGGGCGGGCGCGGAGCCGGGGCGATCTCCACCCACGACCTGGAGCTGGTCAACCTGGCGCAGGAGCTGCCGGGGGTCTTCAACTACCATTTCCGAGAAGAAGTGCAGGACGCCCGCCTGGCCTTCGATTACACCCTGCGCTCCGGCCCCAGCCCCACCACCAACGCCCTGCGCATCATGGCGCTGGAAGGCCTGCCGGTGCAGGCGGAGAGCTGAGGCGGTGCCCGCCAGCTCATCCCGGCCGCTGCCCGCCCTGCCGCTGCCCGAACCGCTGCGCGGCGAGGAGGAGGGCACCTTCGCCCACCACACGGTCGCCTTGCGCCTGCCGGAGATCGGGCGCCGCACGCTGGCCGAGAACGACTTTTCGCCCGAGCGCGCCCGCCGGCTGCAGGCCCTGATCGACGAGCTGCCCCAGGGCCAGGTGCGCCCGCTGCAGGACCGCGCCGCCCCCGACAGCCAGGCCTGGGCGGCTTACTGCGCCCCCTACCTGGGCCAGAGCTGGCTGCAGGTCCCCTGGTTCTTCGCCGAGAACTATTTTTACCGCCGCCTGCTGGAAGCGGTGGACTATTTCATCTCCGGCCAGGACCCTTTCACCCTGCAGAAGCGCCTGGGGCTGGAGACCAGCGCGCAGGCCATCGTGCAGCTCTGCGCAGGACAGCCGGCCCGTATAGAGGCGCTGAACGCTCCGGCCCGCGACACGCGCCTCGCCGCCGTCCAGGACCTGTTCTTGCTGAGCCTGTGGGGCAACCAGGCGGACCTGAGCTTGTGGCCAGCAGGCTCTCCCGGTGCAAGCCGCGGGCCCGCAGGCCGCGAGGTCTCGAACGCTCGCCTGGTGGTGGACCACTCGGCCGCCCTCGCCGCCCACCTGCTGCCCCTGCCCGCTCCGGGAATGCCGGCGCCGCAGCCCCTGCGCCTCGATCTGCTCCTGGACAACGCCGGGCTGGAGCTGGTGAACGACCTGCTCCTGGCGGACGCCCTGCTGCAGGCCGGTCTGGCGCGGGAGGTGCGCCTGCACGCCAAAGCGCACCCTACCTTTGTCTCCGACGCGCTCCCGGCGGACGTGCTCTCCACCTTCGATTTTCTACTCCGCCTTCCGGAGCCCGCCGCCCGCCAGGTGGGGATGCGCTTGTACCGCCGGCTGGAGGACGGGCGGCTGCGCCTGCGCTCCGACTTTTTCTGGAATTCACCCCTGCCCGCCTGGGAACTGCCCCCGGAGCTGAGGGAGGAGCTGGCGGGCTCGAACCTGGTGATCGGCAAGGGCGACGCCAATTACCGGCGCATCCTCGGCGACCGGCACTGGCCCTTTGAAACGCCCCTGGAGGCGATCACCGCCTACCGGCCCGCGCCCTTGGCGGCGCTGCGCGTCTGCAAATCGGAGGTGGCCGCAGGCCTGCAGGCGGGGCAGGCCGTCCGCCTCCAGGCTCTGGACCCGGATTGGATGGTAAACGGGCTCTGGGGTATGATCCAATTCGCGTAACTTCTCCCCCTTTTGGTAGAATTTCAAGCATGGGGTTTTCCATGCTGCGCTTCGTGAACGCCTTTCTGCTGGCTGCAGTGGTCGCGCTCACTCTGAGCGGCCTGTACGGCCTGTTCTGGACGCTGAACGGCTGGGTGTTCGATCTGCACCGCGCGGCGGGCTGGGCGCTGCTCGCCGCGCTGCCCGCCAAGGCGCTCATCTCATTCCGCTCGCTGCGCCGCCGGCTGGGCCCGGGGCGGGAGGGCGGGCGTGAAGGCTGGGCCCTGGGGGTCTCGCTGCTGCTCTCGGGGGCGCTGCTGGTCGTATTGGGGCTGGGCCTGCTCTGGCCCCTGCGGCTTGGGCCCGCGATCTACCCCCTGCGCCAGACCGCCGTCTCCTGGCACTGGATGCTGGCCCTGGGGCTGCTGCTGCCCTTTGTCCTGCACGTGCTCCTGCGCTGGCCGCGCCCCCGGCGCAGCGATCTGCTCTCCCGCAGGGCCGCGCTGCGCCTGGCCGGGTTGAGCGCCGCGGCGCTGGCGGGCTGGCGGCTGGTGGAGGCCCTGGCGGAGGCGCGCGCAGAGGCGGAGTCCCCGCGGCGCATCAGCGGCTCGCGCCGGGAAGGGGCGTTCTCCGGCAACCGCTTCCCCGTCACCCACAGCCGCGAGGCCGCCCCGGTGGACCCGGACGAATGGCGGCTGGAGGTGCAGGGCGCGGCCTCGGGGCCGCGCAGCTATACTTATGCGGAGCTGCTAACGCTGCCGCAGGAGGAGACGGTGGCCTCCCTCGACTGCACCCTGGGCTGGTACACGGTGCAGAACTGGCAGGGGGTGCGTTTGCTCTCGCTGTTGGGGTCTGAGGGCATGGAGAGCCCGCCGGATCAAGACGGCAGGCCCGGGTTTGGCCTGGGGGTCTGGCTGGAATCGGTCACCGGGTACGCCCACTTCCTGCCGGCGGCGGAGGCCCGCCTGGTCCTGCTTGCCACGCACGTGGGCGGCGAGACGCTGGAGCACCTGCACGGTTATCCCCTGCGGGCGGTGGTCCCCACCCGCAGGGGCTGGTTTTGGGTGAAGTGGATCCGGAAGATCGAGCTCGTGAGCCTGTGAGCGAATCAAAATACCTGCCCGCCGGGTGGTTTACTGCGACCATTCCGTGGGGCTGCGTTCCCAGCGGTGCTGGCGCAGCCGGGCGTGCAGCGCCTCCGGTAGCGGGCCGGCAGCGGAGGCCGCCAGATTGGTCTCCACGTGGCTCAACTTGCGCATCCCAGGGATAACGGTGCTCACATCGGGGTTGTTCAGGATGAACCGCAGGGCCATCTCGGGCATGTTCATGCCCGCGGGGATCAGCGGCCTGAGCGCTTCGGCGCGCTCGACGCTCTGCTTCAGGTTTTCCGGCACGAAATAGCTGTTGCGCCAGTCTCCTTCAGGCCAGCGGCTCTCCAGGGTGAGGTTCCCGGTCAGGCTGCCCTCGTCAAAGGGGACGCGCGCGATCACCGCCACATCCATCTCGCGGCAGGCGGGGAAAAGCTCGTCCTCCGGGTTCTGGTCGAAAATATTGTAGATCACCTGCACCGCGTCGATCAGGCCCGAACGCACCGCCCGCACCCCGTTCCAGGGCTCCCAGCGGTTGATGCTGACCCCCACCGCCCGGATCACCCCCTCCCGCCGCAGGTCGTCCAGGGCCTGCGCCCAGCCTGCCTGCTCCACCCAGTCGTCCTCCCAGGTGTGAAACTGGATCAGGTCCACGCTCTCCAGGCCCAGGTTCTCCAGGCTGGTGTACAGGCTGGCCTTGATATAAGCCGGGGGATAGTTCTCCTCCAGGGTGAAGCCGCGCCGGCTGGGCCAGCGGCGGCTTTTGGGCGGGATCTTGGTGGCGGTGTACAGCCGGCGCTCCGGGTTTTCCCGTACCAGCCGCCCCAGCAGCCGCTCGCTGCGCCCCTCGCCATACGCCAGGGCGGTATCGAAGAAGTTGCAGCCCAGCTCTAGCGAGCGCTGCAGCGAGGCGAACGAGGCGTCGTCATCCGATCCGCTCCAGCCCCCCATCCCCCACATCCCGTAGCCGATCTCGCTGACCATCCACCCGGTCCTTCCGAAACGGCGGTAGTTCATGCTGCACCTCCTGCGCAGGCGTACGCTTCTCCGGCTCTAAAAATGACGCTAGCTCTCCCTGGGGAAGTCCGGCTGGATGCTCGCCGGGTGGATGGCATGCGGGCGGCTCAGGCGCAGCTCGTCCACCCGTTTAATCACCCGGGTATACGGCCCCCGCAGGCCGGCCGTGAGTTCCATGACCCCGTCCACCGTTTCGGGGCTCGGATCCCCGGGGATCGAATGCAGCCCGGCCACCAGGTCGGCGATACGGTCGCTGTACTCCATCAGGCATTCCTCCAGCGCCTCGTCCTCCAGGGCTTCCGCCAGGGCCATCAAGTGGGCGTTTTCCATCAGGGGGGCGATCACTTTCTGGACGGGCGGGGCGTTCCAGGCCTCCACCGAGAGGATATCATCGAGCTTCAAGGAGAGCCCGGCTGCCCAGAGATACACCCGGGTCGCCAGTTCCTCAATCTGCCCCAGCCTTCTCAAAAACAGCTCTCGCTCCTCCTGCCGGCGCTCATCCGCCTGGCGGACCTGCAGCTCCCACTGGCGCTTTCGCTCTTCGCTGCGCATGTGCAGCAGGTAGATGAGGGCGGTGGTGAGCCCGGAGGCGGTCAGCGCGATCAGCGCTCCGAGGATCAGGTTGAAAGTTTCCAGCGTCATTTTCGATGGCCCTCCAGAAATGGCCCTCTCTAAAAATTCCTCAAACTGGCGTTATAACCGCCAAAAAACAATCCCAAATTGGCTTTTATTATATTCCGAATGTGGACCTCCGGTCTTGCACGTTCACACCAACCGGCTCCTGTGTGGCAGGTTTTGTGCGCACAGCGACCCCCAGGTGGCTTCCAGTAGAAAAAGCAGGGGTATGGGCGGGAAGCTGACAAGCAGCTTCCCGCCCATACCCCAAATCCATCTCATTTTGAGCCTGGCATTCGGCTTTGAAAAAGCCAGGCGGCCTCCGGTTGTGATATGAAGGCCGGTCCAATTGTATGGTATAGTTGAGGGCACTTATCCACCCCGATATTGAATTTCGAGCTCTTGTTGACCGCCCGAAAGCGTTGTAGAGGAGCCATTTCTTAGCGGGGATTTTGAAGAATAGCGAGTAAAGAAGGGAAACATGAATATTTATGTCGGCAATTTGCCATTCGAAGCTACCGAAGACGAAGTGAGAGAGGCGTTCGAGGCTTTCGGGCAGGTTAGTTCTGTAAGTCTGATCACCGATAAATTTTCCGGACAGCCGCGCGGGTTTGGGTTTGTCGAGATGCCCAATATGAAAGAGGCCCAGGCTGCGATGGATGCCCTGAACGGGAAAGAGTTCAAATCGCGCAGCCTGGTGGTCAACCAGGCCCGCCCGCGTGAAGAGCGCAGCGGCGGCGGCGGGCGCGGCGGTTATGGCGGCGGTTACGGTGGCGGCGGCGGCGGTTATGGCGGCGGCGGGCGCGGCGGAAACCGCGGCGGCAACCGCGGCGGCGGGCGCCAGGGAGGCCGCGGCTGGTAGCCCCCCTGTTCTGAGATAACCTTCTCAGGCTGCCCCAAAACAGCCGCGAGAGGTGTGTTCAGCACAAAATGCCGGGGCCGGGTGAAACCCGGCCCCGGCATTTTGTACAGACTGCAGTCTGCTGCGGGCTTTTCTGTTCTGAGCGCCGCGCCTCTTTCTCAGATCAGTTCCACTTCCAGCGCACGCCTGCTGCGGGAGGCCAGCAGGCCGAACACCAGCGCGCCCAGCAGGGCGATGATCCCCGCCCCCCACCAGATAAAGCGCGGCCCCAGGTGGTCGTTCAACAGCCCGCCCAGCACCGGGCCCACCCCGACCGCCAGCCCCCAGGTGAGGTTATAAATGCTCATGTAGCGCCCGCGCATATGCGCCGGCGCCAGCTCTGCCGCGTAGGTCGCCCCGGTGGGCACCAGAGCCAGCTCTCCCAGCGTCATCACTACCATGCTGCCCCAGAACATCCAGAAACCCTGCCCCAGCCCCACACTGCCCACCCCCAGGGCATAGAACAGCGATCCGGCCGCCATGGTCCACAGCGGGTGCAGGCGCTTAAAAGCCCGTGTGACCGGGTACTGGAACAGCACCACCATAATGGCGTTTGTCATCGGGATCAGCCCGAACCGGTTCTCCTGAATCCCGAAGTTCTCTTTGGTGTACACCGAGAGCAGCACCCACATGATCGCCGCGCTGATATAGGTCAGCGTGAACGCCCCGGTAAATGAGATAAAAGGCCTGTCCCTCAGCACGCGCCCATACCCATCCAGGCCCGTCTTTCTCCCGCTGCGGCTGCCCGCCTCTCCGCCCTGCAGGACCTGTGCCGCCTGCGCCGGACCCTTTACCAGCGTCTCCCGCCCAAGGAGCAGCACCAGGATGCCGTACAGGATCATCCCCCCCGCAGCCAGGTAAAAGGCGAGCGAATACGAGGTAGCCGCAATCAGACCTCCCGCCAGCGGGCCCAGAGCCACCCCGACATTATTGCTCATGCGCAGCAGCGAATAGGCCTCCGGGCGCTTCTCCTGCGGGACCAGATCAGCCAGCATCGCATCCGCGCCCACCCGGTAGAGCGGGTTCACCGCCCCGCTCAGGCCGATCAGCAGCGCGAAAGCCGGCAGGGTATTCGCATGGCTCTGGAAGAGGTACACCACCCCGTTTAAGATCAGGCTGGCGGTCATCACCCCTTTTCGCCCCACCCGGTCCGCCAGGGGTCCCGCCACGAAAGAAAAGACCAGTCCCGCGGCAGAATTGACCACCATCAGGCTGGAGACCACGGCCAGCGGCAGGCTCAGGCGCTCGCTGACGTAGATCATCAGGAAGGGCCAGATCATGCTCGCCCCGGTTGTGCTGATCAACAGGCCCCAAAACAGGAGCCAGAACTGGGCAGGGTAAGCGCGGTAGAGGGAGCGGAGACGACTGGGCATGGATCAATTCCAGCTAAGCGGGGGATTTGAGGTATGATTATAATCCAGCTCTTTTCCGGAGTGAGGTCGCCTGAACGCACAAGATGAATAACTCCCCAGACTCTGATCAGGAAAAACTAATCCGCCGGGTGCCGCTCTTCTCAGCTTTGCCGGATGAGGAGACCCGCTACCTGGCCGAGAACCTGCGCCTGGATGAATACGCGCCCGGCGCGATCCTCTTTCTGGAGGGCGAGCTGGGCGATCGTTTTTCCATTATCCTCGAAGGCCAGGTAGAGGTGATCAAATCCGCCGGCAGCCCGGAAGAATGGCCCCTGGCTGTGATGGGCCCCGGGGATTTCCTGGGCGAGATGAGCCTGCTTTACCGCGACCGGCTGCGCTCCGCCAGCGCCCGGGCGCGCACCCACACCCGCCTGCTGGAGATGACCAAGGCCGATTTCGACTCTATCCTGCGGCGCAGGCCCGAACTGGCCCTGCTGCTGCTCCAGGAGATGAGCATCCGGCTGAGGACTTCACAGGACGCGATCATCAGCGACCTGCAGGAAAAGAACCGCCAGCTGGCAGCCGCCTATCAGGAACTGAAAACCGCCCAGGCGCGCCTGATCGAGCAGGAAAAGCTGGAACATGAGCTGTCGATGGCCCGGAGAATCCAGTCCAGCATCCTGCCGAAGAGCCTACCCTCCCCGAAAGGCTGGCGCATGGCGGCCCACTGGCAGCCCGCCCGGGCTGTGAGCGGCGATTTTTACGACTTTATCGAGTTTGACGAAAACCGGCTCGGCCTGGTGATCGGCGACGTGACCGATAAAGGCGTCCCCGCCGCGCTGATGATGGCGGTGACCCGCAGCGTGCTGCGCTCGGTAGCTCTGCAGTGGGTGCGCCCGTCCGTGGTCCTGGCGAAGGTGAACGAGCTTCTCTGCCGGGATATGCCCGCCAATATGTTCGTCACCTGCCTGTATGCCCTGCTGGACCTCCCCACCGGGCGGGTGCTCTTCGCCAATGCCGGTCACGACCTGCCCTATCTCTGCACCGATACGGAGGTGCACGAACTGCGAGCCACCGGTATGCCTCTGGGCCTGATGACCGGGATGGTTTACGAAGAGCAGGAGGCCGTCCTGGAAACCGGCGACAGCCTGCTGCTCTACAGCGACGGTCTGGTCGAAGCGCACAATCCCGAACGAGAGATCTTCGGCTTTCCCCGCCTGAAAGAGCTGCTCACCCGGCGCCCGAAAAGCCGCGCCGGGGACCAGTGCAGCCTGCTGATCCGCTACCTGCTCGACCGGCTGGCGATTTTCACCGGACCGGGTTGGGAGCAGGAAGATGACGTCACTTTTGTAGTCCTGGAAAGAGCCTGACCGCCGGAGCAAGCGCC
The DNA here is from genome assembly GCA_023395675.1 of Chloroflexota bacterium. Taxonomy (GTDB): domain Bacteria; phylum Chloroflexota; class Anaerolineae; order Anaerolineales; family UBA4823; genus JAEWYL01. Next base: position 10,852 of record JAEWYL010000139.1, read on the forward strand.
GGGTTTGCGGGCCGGGGAAGAAGCAGCCTCCGCACAGGCGCCTGCAGCCTGATCGAATAGTAGAACCTGCCCAAAAAATATATATTCTTGTTATAGTGTAGGGCGCTTTCGGCATCCGACACGATAACAAAATCAATTTTCGGATCGGTACTCAATGTATTTTATGAGGCCGCGGCGGCATTGTGTATGTATGGGGAACAATCTGTGGCAATGAAACGGCGCGGGAAACTGCTCGCACAGCTCGACGAGATGATCCTCAACATCGCCCGGCTTTCGCCTGACCCGGCTGAATGGCAGGAGTGGGTGCTGTACCTGCTGGAAGGGCTGGACTGGCAGGCACAGAGCGACGAGAACCGGGAGGCCTTTACCCTGGCCCTCGCCCGGGTGCGCGATGAGATTCAGGCGCGCCTGGAGCAGGAAAACTGGTGGGTGCGTTCCATCGCCTCCTCCGGGGAGGAGTAGCAGCCGGCCTCCAACGCGCCGGCTGCTGCCCTTCCGGGTATCTCCCCCCAAGTATCTACCCCAAAAACGAATACGCGGTGGTGATGCGCGGCTCAGCCGCCGACAAATTTGGTTTTGTAGCCCAGGGCGCGCAGCTTTTCGGCGATTTTCTGCCGGTGGTCGCCCTGGATTTCAATATCGTTTTCCTTTATCGTACCGCCGGTGCCGCAGGCGGTCTTGAGAGTCTTGCTCAGGCTATTTAAGTCCTCCGGGGTGAGCTGCAGGCCGCGCACAATGGTCACGGTTTTTCCGCCGCGCCCTTTTTTCTCCAGGTGCAGAGCGGCGGTCTGTTCCTGCGGAGGCAGGCTGCGGGCTTTCGGACAGCGGCAGGGATAGCTCCGGCAGCGGGGACAGAGCTTGAACTCCGGGTCGGTGGAATAAACGGTGGGGCGGTCGTCACGAGGCATGGGTCACCGGAAGCGCGGCATCACCTGGCCGGCGAAGCGCTGGAGCATGCTGTGGTCATAGGCTGCCCCGGGGAAGTAAGTGATCAGGTAATTAATGCCCGCCTCGACCAGGCTCTCGATACGGGCCGCGATCTCTTCCACACCGCCAACCAGGCGGTTGCGGACGAAATCCTCGTAAGGAGTCCCGCGCCGCGCTGGAGCGGTGCTCTGCTCGGGGTCCGCCCCCTCTTCCAGCAGGACGACATCCATGCTGGTGCTGCGCGTGAGGCTGTCGAAATCCCGTCCCATCTCATCGCAGTGGCGGCGCAGCACCCCCAGCTTCTGCCTCACCAGCTCCGGGTTTCCCCCGCCCACATTGCAGGCGTCACCCCAACGGGCGACCAGCCTGAGCGTGACCTGCTCGCCCCCGCCCCCGATCCAGAGCGGGATGTGCGGCTTCTGCACCCCTTTCGGCTCGTTAATCGCCCCATCAATGCTGTAAACCCTGCCGCTGAAGGAGGCGCGCTCATCCCTCCACATGCGCACCAGGATCTCAACCGCCTCCCGGAAGGCGCGCATGCGCTCGGGCACCTCCGGAAATCCGTAGCCGTACGCCCGCCACTCGTGCTCGTACCAGCCCGCCCCCAGCCCGCAGAGCAGCCGTCCATGACTCATGACGTCTACGGTGGAGGCCATCTTTGCCAGCAGGGCCGGATTGCGGTAGCCGTTGCAGGTGACCATCTGCCCGATCTTGATGCGCCGGGTGTCACGTGCCAGCCCGGCGGTCGCTGTCCAGGCTTCGAAGCAGCTCTCAATCTCCGGCGTGGGCGTGGTGTGGAAGTGATCGTACAGCCAGATCGAGTCGAAGCCGGCCTCCTCAGCAGCCAGGCCTACCCGGGTCATGGCCTCGTACTGTTCCACCGGGTCATCTATCCCGGTCAGGTCCATGCGCCAGCCCTGGGGCACGAATACACCGAACTGAATGCTCATCCTGGTCCTCTCTGAAAACCTTGAAAACGTGAATACGGGATTCGGGTGATTTTTTGTCGTGTTGGGCAGCTGTCTGTTTGCGGCCGCTGCCCAAGCCGGCCAAACCCCCCCCCGGAATCCCGTATCTCGAACTGGCGATGAATGCGGAGCCTGAAGTTCCTTCGACCAATGCTCCGTTAGTGGCTGCTGGTCTAACGTGAAAAACCCCTAAGCCTCGCCCGCGGGCAGAAAGACGCGCATACCATCTTCCTCGTCAATGATATAGGCGTGAGGCGGGTAGCGTAGGACCATGCTGGTGATCCACAAATCCCCGATGGCGCCGGAAGCATTAATCGCAGCCGCCAGCGCCAGGGGCAGCACCCAGGCGCTGCCTGCCAGGGCCCACATCCCCAAAACGGCGAGCAGGCTGAGGCTGACCAGGGGCGCCAGGGCGATCACCAGGTACTGCCCGCGCGGGAAGGCGAAACCCGGGGCGGTGGCGTAGACCATGGCTTTGTCCCACTTTACCCCGTAGCGCGGCCTGGCGCCGAAGATACGCATGGCGATCCCGTGCGCCAGTTCGTGCAGCACCAGCACCAGGACCAGACCCGCCAGCAGCGCCAGGAAATGGATGCTCGAAAAGGACAGGCTGGACGGCAGCCAGCGAAAAACCAGGGCCAAACCGAAGAAAACCACCAGGGCCAGGCCCAGGAGCGGCAAAGAGAGCAGATTCATGAGCAGCAGCCGGGAGGGCTTCTCGGAGATCTTCCAATATAAAATTTCCCGGTAGCCGAGCGGAGGCTGCCCGGCCCGGAGTTCAACCTGCGTCGGTTGGGTATCCATAAACGTATTATATCCTTTAGGACCTCCACAGGTGGAAGGGGGTATGAGGGGTTTGTGGCGCACCCGCCAAACCCTCCCATTCTTGCCTGAACTGCCTGAATGGTCTTCTGGCTGAGTTGTGTAATTGAATTGTGGGGGAACTGGGCGGCTCCGCCCATTTCCCCCACAATACATAATGCAGATAGTTAACGAGAGAACTGCCAGACCCCTCCTTATCACTTTTGTTTGTCTTTATGCCAATTTTATGGATTTTTTTTGCCCCTCGCGTTATGATCCTGAGCGTGACCCCCTTTGACGCGATTTGATAGGATTTGACTGTGTTGCCTGCTACACCTGCCGACTCTGATCCATTCCAGTCCGAACCCATACACCTGCTGACCGCTCGCGAGGCTGCCCGTTATCTCCGAGTGAGCTTATCCACGCTGTACCGGATGGAGCAGCAGCAGCTCCTGACCCCCCTGCGCACGCCCGGGGGCCACCGCCGGTACACCCTGGGGATGCTGAACGCCAGCCTATCCCGCGCCGCCGGTCTGGATCTGGACCCGGAACCGGCTGACCTCGAGTGAGCATGACGAAGCTTTTCGCGAACCGCCGGTCCGAGCCTTACCGGGTCTTGATCGTCGAGGATGACTTTGAACAGGCCGAACTGATGGCCGAATTTTTGCATCTCTCCGGCCCGTTCAAGGTCCAGCGCGTGGACCGGATTGCTGCCCTGTGGTCCACCCTGGAGAGCTCCAGGCCGGACATCATCCTGATGGACTACCGCCTGCCGGATGGGACCGGGATGGAGGCCCTGGCTGAGCTCCCCAAACGCAGCTACGACATACCCGTGGTGATGATCACCGGGCAGGGCGATGAGCGCTCAGCCGTCCAGGCCATGCGCCTGGGCGCGGTGGACTACCTGGTCAAGGGCAGCGATTTTATGCCGAACCTGCCGGCCCTGATCCAGAAAGCCATCTGGGCACACGAATTGCAACTGAAAGTCCAGCGCTCGCTGGAGCAGGTGCGCTACCAGGCGCTTCTGCTGAACAATGTGCGTGATGCGGTCGTGGTCTGGAACACCGCAGGCCGGATCACGTACTGGAACCCGGCGGCCGAGAGCCTGTATGGGCGCGCCGCAAAAGAGTGCCTGGACCAACCGGTGAAAGAAAGCTACCTGGACCGCTTCAACCCACCCGTCCTCCAGCCGCCCAGAGAAGGTACCAGCGGGCAGGAGATCGAACGGCAGTACCGGGGCAGGAATGGAGAGGTGATCTGGGTCTCATCCCGGGTCACCACCCTGCGCGATTACGGCGCCGATGGGCGTCTGATCGGGTATATGGACGTTGCCCGGGATATCACCGGGCGCAAGATGGCCGAAGACGCCCTGCGGGCCGAGCGCAACTTCGTCTCGGCTGTGCTGGACACCGTGGGAGCGCTGGTGGTGGTGACCGATACGGAAGGACGGATCGTGCGCTTCAACCGGGCCTGCGAGGCCATCACCGGGTATTCATTCGAGGAGATCCGCGGCAAGAAGACCACCGAGCTCTTCATCCTGCCGGAAGAGCTGCCTGCAGTCCAGGCAGCTTTCGACCGGATCTCCCTGGGGCAGTATCCGGATGAGCTGGAATATCACTGGGTTACTCGCGAGGGCAGCCGGCGGTTAATCGCCTGGAAAAATACCGCTCTGACCGGCCCCCGGGGCGTGGTGAACTTCATTATCGCCACCGGGATTGATATCACCGAGAGCCGCGCCATGGAGGCGCAGATTATGGCGGCCCAGACGCGCCTGGCCCAGTCCTCCCGCCTGGCTGCGGTCGGCGAGCTGGCGTCCGGAGTGGCGCACCACATTAACAACCCGCTGACGACCATCATCGCCGAGGCCCAGCTCTTGCTGCACAATCTGCCGGCAGCCCATCCCGCCCACGAATCGGCTGAGGCGATCGAGCAGGCCGGCTGGCGGGTGCAGAGGGCGGTCCAGCAGCTGCTGGACTTCTCGCGCCCGCCCAGCGATACCCTCGAGAGCCTGGGCGTCAACGATACCATTCAGACTGCGCTGGACCTGGTCCAGGAACATATTCAATCCACCGGCGTCAGCCTGGAGGTCGAGCTCGCCGGGACTCTCCCCCAGGTGCGGGGCTGCGCGCAGCAGTTGAGCAATCTGTGGGTCAACCTGCTGATGCTGGCCCACGATGCCACCTCAGACGGCAGCCCGCACAGGATCCGGGTCTGCTCGCGGAACGGCAGCGGGTCGGAGGTGATGGTCGAGGTGTACGACGACGGCGCGCCGATACCGCCAGAGGATCTGGCAGCCCTGTTTGAGTTGAACTTTATTAAGTCGGTTGGGGGTAGGGGGACCGGGATCGAGCTCAATCTCTGCCAGGAGATAGTCCGGCAGCATCAGGGCCGAATCTCAGTAGAGAGCCTACCGGAGAGAGGTACAGTGTTCCGGGTGAATTTACCAGCGGAGGTGGAATCATGAACGTGTCCAATATCTTAATCGTTGAAGATGACGAAATCGTCGCCCGCACCATTGAACGCAGCCTGCGCGGGAATGAATTTCGCATCACTACAGCAAACACGGGGGTGGAAGGCCTGAAGGCCGCGCGCCGCAGCGTCCCCGACCTGGTGATCCTGGATGTGATCATGCCGGGGATGGACGGCTACACGGTCTGCCGTGAGATGCGAGCCGATCCCCTGCTGGCTGAGGTCCCCATCCTCTTCCTGACCGCCAAGGTAAAAGACGACGACAAAATCGCCGGTTTCAACGCCGGGGCCGACGATTATCTGAGCAAGCCGTTCAATATTGATGAGCTGATCCTGCGCGTGAGGGCCATCCTGCGCCGCACCAAGCTCAAGCCTGCCCGGGCGTCCGGTTTCGCGGGGGTGAACGATGAGGTCCCTGCGAACGGTTCCGCTCAGGCGGCCGCGCACCAGACAGCCGGCGAGAGCCTGGCGGTGGAGAATCCCCACTGCCTGCAGGTCGGAGATTTCCTGCTGGATACCCGCTCCTTCGAGCTGCACACCCCCCACAAAGGCAGGCTGCGCCTGACCCCGGTCCAGTACGACCTGCTCTACCATCTGATGAGCCACCCGGGACAGATCTTTTCCCCGGCGCGGCTGCTCGACGAGGTGTGGGATTATCCCTCCGATACCGGCAGCCCGGACCTGGTGCGGGTCCATATCAAAAACCTGCGCGAGCGCATCGAGGAAAACCCCTCTCAACCCCGGTTTATCCGCACGGTCCCCGGATACGGTTATACCGCCAGCATCGAGGCCAACTAGGTCGTAGGAAAAGGAAACGACTATGGGTTCATCCCAGGGTTCGGGCAAGCAGAGAGAACAGGCAAGCAAGCCGCCCGCCAGGCGCAGGGCCAGGACAAGGCTGAAGCCGGCCGCGCCCATGCTCCTCCAGCGCAGCGCGCTGCAGGCAGGGTCCGCTGGCCCTGCTAGCAGCCTGCTGGAGAGCTCGAATGGCTCCGGCCGGGCAGGCCAGGGGCTGCGCCTGCTGTCCGAACTGGCGCACGCCGACCTCACCCTGGCGGAAAGCCAGGTCTGGCTGGCCGCGAGCCTCGCGCAGTTATTCGGGGCGCAGGCTGGAGCGCTGCTCCTGGTCCACGGCGACCGCAGCGACCTGGTTGTCTGCCGCCGCGAGGTGGAAGAACCCATCTGGCGCTACGACCTGCAGCTCGGCAATGAAGACAGTCTCCTGCGCCGCTGGCTGGAGGAGCGCTTTTTCTCTCCGGGCTGCCCGGAGGGGCAGTTCCCCGAGCTGCATTCCGGCCTGGGCGATCTGTTCTCCCTGCCGGCCCTGGGCTTACCCCTGCGCTCGGACGAGGGCGCCCTGGGCTTCCTGGCCCTGCTTGGCCTCCCCGGTCTGCACAGCGAAACGGGAACCCTGCTCGAACTGATCGCCTCCTCGGCCGCCTCTACCCTGAACCATCTGCGCCAGATTCAGAAGCTGATGGTCTCGAACGCCGACCTGGAGGCCAGCCAGTGGCAGTTGATGCGCTCTCGCAATACCCTGCGCGCCCTGTTCGACAGCATCCCCACCTCGATCTATATCGTTGACCGCAAATACAATCTGGTCGCGATCAATCTGAACCGCGCCAACCAGACCGGCCAGCCCCCGAACGAACTGGTCGGGCGGCGCTGCTATGAGGCCCTCTACGGCCTGGATGATGTCTGCGCCGACTGCCGGGTGGTGGAAACTCTCTTCGGTGAGTGCGGTTCGTGCACGACCCGGACCCGCCGCCTGTGGAAAACCGACGAAGACCCGCAGGAATGGGAGATCAGCACCTACCCCATCTTCGATGACGCGGGCCGCGTGGTGCAGGCCATCGTGCTGGAACAGGACGTGACCGAGAAACGCCGCCTGGAGGCCACCCTGGCCCAATCGGAGAAGCTGGCTGCCGTGGGGCAGCTCGCCGCTGGCCTGGCGCATGAGATCAACAACCCCCTCACCGCCATCATCGCCAACGCCCAGATCTTGCAGCGGGAGCTTCCCCGGGATGACGACAAGCAGGAGCTGGTGGACCTGATCGCACGGGCCGGGCAGCGAGCGACCCAGGTCGTGCGCAACCTGCTCGACCTGGCCCGGAAAGAACAGTATGATTTTGCCCCCACCGACCTGAACGACTCGATCCGTAAAGCTCTGGCGCTGCTCCAGCACGAGTTCGTCTCCCGCTCGGTGGAGCTGATCTTCGAGCCGGCCTCCGGCCTGCCGCTGATCAAGGCCAGCGAGAACCACCTGCAGGGAGTCTGGGTGAACCTGATCACCAACGCCATGGACGCCCTGGAGGCCGAGCACAACGAGATCCGCATTCTCACCCGCCGGCAGGGCAGCGAAGTGCGCGTGACGGTGGCCGATTCGGGCAAGGGGATGGCGCCCGAGCGGCTGAGCCGCATCTTCGAGCCCTTCTACACCACCAAGGGGCCGGGCAGGGGCACCGGGCTGGGGCTCTCCGTCTGCCACCGGGTCATTAAGCAGCATGGGGGCAGGATCATGGTGGACAGCCAGATCGGGGTCGGGACGCAGTTCACCGTGGTCTTACCGATCGCCTGACGCGCCCCCTGGCTCTCACCGTTAATTCTCCATCCACTCACTATCGGCCAATTTAAGGAATTCTTTACCCTCCCTTCACACCCAATTTACGGTTTTCACAGCCAGGCTGTGCTAAATTGTTTCCTGAAGAGAGAGGTAAATGAACCGTCTGAGAGGATAGCGACGCTGCCGTGCATTCCGGAAGAGCCGTGCCGGCGCGAGCACTTTTTTCAGATCGGGACAGAGTCAGCCGCAGCAACCAACCCTGAAACCGGCGCCGGACAGCGCCCGAACAGACCTGGACGGGAAACTGAAGCCACCATGATCATGCTCACACGCTTTAACGGCGCCAAATTTTACCTGAACGCCGAACTGATCCAGTCTGTTGAAGGCACCCCGGATACGGTCGTCACGCTGACCAACGGGATCAAAGTGCTGGTCAAAGAAGCGCCTGAACTCATTGCAGAACGTATTCTTGCCTATCAGCGCCTGGTGCACAATCCGCACCTGCCCACCAACCCCGGCCTGGAGAACAGCCAGGAGAGCTGACCCCTTCCCGGTCCGGCTGGCGGCGCAAGTTTTCTAGAGAGGAATTATGGATCTTACCACCATCATCGGCCTCATACTCGCCATGGCTCTGGTCGGGGTAGTCATGATTATGGACGGAGGTTCGCCGGCTGAGCTCTTCGCTCACCCTTCCGCGATCCTGCTCACCATGGGCGGCGCGCTGCTGGCGACGATGATCTCCTTCTCCATGAAGAATATGACTGCCCTGCCGAAGTGGTTTATGAAGGCATTCGTGGGCAGCGGGCACAACGCCGGCCAGGCGATCGAGCTGATCACGAAGATGGCCGACAAGGCCCGGCGCGAAGGCCTGCTCTCGCTGGAGGATGAGGCCAAAAAGCTCGAAGATCCATTTATGCGCAGGGGCATCATGATGGCTGTGGACGGTGTGGACCCCGCGCAGGTGCGCAGCATCCTGGAGATCGAAATTCACAACCTGAGAGAACGGCACGAGCAGGGCGGCATCGCCTTCTTCTCGGCTGCTGGCGGTTACGGCCCCACCATGGGTATTATTGGTACGGTCATGGGCCTGATTACCGTGTTGAAAGACCTCTCGGACCCCGGGAAACTGGGCGAATCGATCGCGGCGGCTTTCCTGGCTACCCTGTGGGGTATTCTCTCCGCCAACCTGATCTGGCTGCCCCTGGCCGGCAAGCTGCGCTCGAAAAGCGAAGAGGAAGTGCACTACCGCCGCCTGCTGATGGAAGGCATCCTGGCCCTGCAGGCAGGTGAGAACCCGCGCATCGTGAAGGAAAAGCTGAGCGCCTTCCTGCCCCCGAAAGAACGGGCAGATTCCGAGGGCAGCGAGGCCGCTCCCGCCGGACAGAAAGCAAAGGCGGGAGCATGAGCCACGGCGGCGGCGGTTCAGAGCGCTGGCTGGTCAGCTATGCCGACTTCATCACCCTGCTGATGGTGCTGTTTGTCGTGCTCTACTCCATGGGGCAAATTGACATCCAGCGCTACAAGCAGCTTGCCGAAGGCCTGCGCACCGCGTTTGCGGGCGGGCCGGAGCGGGTGGTGGATGCAGGCATTGATCAGGCCGGGGGCACGAAAGATAACGAGACCGCAGCCCCAATTATCGTGCCGGGCATCCCCAAGGTCCCGGTGGACGAAGCGGAAGTGGCAGGCGAGCTCACCGACCTGCTGGCAGCCTCGAACCTGGGGGGCGCGGTCAGCGTCCAGAACAACATCGAGGGCGTCCTCATCGCCTTGAGCGAAAAACTGGTGTTCGCCCCCGGCACGGCCGAGCTGCAGGCCGACGCCTACCCGGTGCTGGACACCATTATCGAGATGATCCGCCCAATTGACAACGAGATCCGCATTATCGGGCATACCGACAATACCCCTCCCGACCCGCTCTACGTCTCCAACTGGGGCCTCTCGGTGGCGCGGGCGCTGGTGATCGAGCAGTACCTGGAGAGCCATGGTATTCATCCGTCCCGGCTCTCGATCTCCGGGCGGGGCGAGCACCAGCCGATCTTTCCCAACGATTCTCCCGAACACCGCTCGCTGAACAGCCGGGCGGAGATCATTGTCGTTTACCAGGTCGGGACCAACGTCATTGACCTGAACCTGAACGCCGGTTCAGGCTCGAACCCGGGCGGCGCACCCGGGCAACCCTAATCATCAGGAGATCTCCCGTAATTATGGGCGCTATCAAAAAACTGCTCCCCAAACTGCTCATCGGACTCGCCATTCTTCCCCTGGTGCTGCTGAATGTAGCCATGGCGTATATCATTTTCGCTCCAAATGAATGGTGGAAGCCCTTCTATCTGGAATACGGCGAAGTGAAGGCTGCCTCTCCCGAGGGAGAAGAAGGCGCTGCCGGAACGCCGGGCGCTACCGAATCGCCGGAAGCCGGAATGGTTCCGACGATCGAACCGCATGGCGCGCCGGTGCAGATCCCGCCGGGGCACGGGCTGATGATTGATACCGGGGCCAAGATCGTCAATCTGGGCGATCCAAGCGGGCGTAAGCTGCTGCGGGCCGCCATCGTCCTGGAGTTCGCCCCCGCCGATCTGAAGTTCTACTCGATGGAAGGCGAAGAGAAGACCCTGTTCACCGAGGAGTTCACCACCGAGTTGAACGAGAAGCTCCCCGTGATCAACGATATCCTGATCACCCTGCTCTCCAGCAAGACTTTCGATTCGATCTATACGGCCGAAGGAAAAGAGCTCCTCAGGCAGGATATTATCAACACCATCAACACCCAGCTTCCGGAATACCGGGTGATCTTCGTCTACTTTACAGAGTTCGTCGTACAGTAAAGCGGTTTTTGATCATTGGTAGAGGGGGAGCACGCGGCCTCAGGGCAGGCGCGCTCCTCCAGGGACTTACGAAACCGGACGCCTATGTTAACTCAGGCAGAAATCGATGCACTCCTGGCAGGCTCCATCGAGATCGAGGGAGCCTCGAACGAGGGCAGCATAAATTTAGCGGACCTGATGAAGGACAGCGCCTCCCCGGCGCCTGCGGCCAAAGAAGCTCCCTCCGGGAAGCAGGTCAGGCCGTACAACTTCTGGTCGCCGGACCATTTCTCCAAAGACCAGATGCGGGCCGTGGAGCTGGTTCACGAGGACCTGGCCGAGCGCCTGACGAGCTCGCTGCCTTCTTTTATCCGCACCAATATGCGGCCCCGGGTGGTGCACACGGAGCAGGGACGTTTCCACGATTTCCTGAAGGACCTGCCGGCCTCCAGCCTCTTCCATATCATCGCCCTGGCCCCCCTACCCGGGCAGATGCTGCTGACCATCAGCCCGGAAGTCAGCTACGTGATCCTGGAACAGCGGCTGGGCGGGCAGGGCGAACGCGGGCGGAAGAACCGCAACCTGACCGAGATTGATGTATTCCTCCTGCGCGGCGTCGTCGAGCATATGCTCAACGATATTAAAGCCTCCTGGAGCAAGGTCGTGGCGGTCGAACCGGCCCTGGAAGACAGCACGGTCAACCAGCATTGGGTCCAGATGGTGATGGGCAATGAACGGGTTATGCTGATCACCTTCGAGCTGGTGCTGCAGAACGTTACCGGTACGATGAACATCTACATCCCCTTCAATATGCTCAAACCCATCGCCTCGGTCCTGAGCCCCCATGTCTGGTTCTCCGGCCGAAAAGAACGCCAGAGCGATCCGGAGGCGCGCCACACCGCCTCAGAGAACCTGGCCCAGGTGAACCTGATGCTGCGCGTTTTCCTCGGCACCGCCGGTATCCCGGTCAAGGACCTGGTCAATTTGAGCGTGGGAGATATTCTCTGCCTGGATACCCAGCCGGACCAGGATTTGAGCATTGATATCTCGGGCCAGACCTGTTTCCTGGGGCGGGTGGGGAAGATCGGTAAGCAGATGGCTGTCCAGATCACAGCCGCGGTGGGTCCAAAGAAGGGCCTGGACCTGAACGTGCCGCAAAAACGGCGATAAAGACAAGGCCCGCGCGCGGGCGCTGGCGTGTCCGGCGGCCGCAATCAAACTGACGAGGTACGGTTTATGAGCGAGAATCCCATTCCAGGCGAAGAAATGCCCAACGGCGCAGCAAACCTGTCACAAAACCAGGCGGCGGTGCTTCAGAGCATCAGCGGCGGAGGCGCTTCGGCCGCGGCCCTCAATTTAATGAACCACGCCACCATGGACATGCTGATGAACGTCACCCTGCAGCTCGCAGTCGAGCTCGGGCGCACGCGCATGACCGTCCGGCAGGTGCTCGACCTGCAGAAGGGCTCGGTGGTTGAGCTGAACCGGATGGCGGGGGATAACGTGGATATCTACGTGAACGACCATCTGATCGCCCGCGGCGAGGTGGTGGTGGTGGATGACAAATTCGGCGTGCGTATCACCGAACTGGTCTCTCCGGACCGGGAAGACGGAGAAAGCTGATGGTAGAACCGGTTCCGGGGACGGATACCCTCTCCACGCTCGGGCTGGCCTTCGAGGTCCTGCTCAAGCTGGGGGTGGTGGTCCTGCTCATTTATCTCACGCTGTTTTTCCTGCGGCGCTGGCAGGTGGTCAGGCCGGGCAGGCTGCCCCGCCAGGTGACGGTCCTGGAGACCACCCGGCTGTCGCCCCGCCAGGCGCTGCACCTGGTGCAGGTCGGTAAGCAGGTCATGCTCATCGGCGCCACCGACTCGGCGCTGGCTCTGCTTTCTGAAGAGGTAGAGCTGGCGGAAGCCGCTCTCCAGGAATCTGAAGCGGCGCAGCCACTCTCTCTGCCGGGAGCGTTTGCTCCCCTGAAGCCGGCTGCCCTGCCGGGCTTCGGCGACCTCCTGGCCCGGGCTTCGAAGGTCCTGCATTTGAAAAACCAGGGAGCGCCTGCTTCCGAGGCCCGCGATGCGTAAGCGCCTGCTGGTCCTGCTGCTGCTCGGGGCGCTCACCCTGGCTCTCTCCGCCTGCTCCACCGGCGAATGGGAGGCTCCGGGGGTCAGCCTGACGGTTGGCTCCGGGGACGAACCGGCACAGGTCAGCTCCGGGGTACAGCTCCTGGTACTGCTCACCGTCCTCTCGCTGGCGCCCTCGATCCTGATCCTGATGACCTCCTTTACCCGCATCGTCATCGTGCTTTCGATGATCCGGAACGCCATCGGGACGCCGCAGATCCCCCCTACCCAGGTGGTCATCGGGCTGGCGCTGCTCCTGACCTTCTTTATCATGTCGCCGGTCTACGTCAAAATTGAGCAGCAGGCCCTGACGCCCTTTCTCGACGGCGAGATTGACCAGTCCACCGCTTTCGACCGGGCTGCGGAGCCGCTGCGCGAGTTTATGTTCGCGCAAACCCGCGAGAAGGACCTTTCCCTGTTCATCGAGATGAGCGGCGAGGAGCGCCCGGAGACGCTGGACGATATCCCCACCGTGGTGCTGCTGCCTGCCTTCGTCATCAGCGAGCTGCGCACCGCTTTCATCATGGGTTTTGCCATTTACATCCCATTTCTGGTCATCGATATGGTGATCTCCTCGATCCTGCTCTCGATGGGCATGATGATGCTGCCGCCTTCGCTCATCTCACTCCCTTTTAAGATCCTGCTGTTTGTAATGGTGGACGGGTGGTACCTGATCGCCAGGTCGCTGTCAATGTCATTCTTCTAAGCAGCGATGCGAAAAATAAATTTATTGACAGGTACTAAAGGTAAGGCTGGTATTCTGCTCTGGAGACCGTAATGACTGAAGCTTATCTGCTCACCTTCGCTCAAAATGCTATCCTGATCGCGCTCATCCTGGCTGGGCCGGTGCTGATCATCAGCCTGGCGATCGGCAGCCTGATCAGCCTGATCCAGGCCGCGACCCAGATCAACGAAGTGACTCTGACCTTTATCCCCAAGCTGATCGGCGTGGGCCTGGTCATGGCGCTGCTGGGTTCCTGGATGTCGCAGCAGCTGCTGGCATTTACCACCAATATTTTTGCGAACCTGCAGAACCTGCCTCGCTGAGCCCGGGCTTTCCGACGATGGGACACCCTGCCCCCCCTGCGGCCAGACCCCCCAGGCGCCTGAATGAGATCATGCGCAGTGTAAGCCGGCTGCGTCCCCTGCCCGGCAATACGGCCCGGCTATTAAAAGCCCTCGAAGAACCTTATATCACACCGGCCCAGGTGGGTGAGATGATCGCCCTCGACCAGGCGCTCACGGCCTACATCCTGAGGGTGGCGAACTCGGCTTCTCTGGGCTACGCCATGTCCTGCGCTTCGCTCACCGACGCGGTCATGCGCCTGGGGTTCAAACAGGTCCGCTCCCTGGTGATGACCACCGTGGCTTCCGGCCCCCTGACTGCCCGCCTGAGCGGGTACCGTCTGGGGGATAAGGAGCTCTGGTATCACTCCATCGCAGTGGCCTCCGCCGCCCACTGGCTGGCGAGCGTGCTGCGCTTTCCGGACCCGGAAAAAGCCTACATCGCCGGCCTTTTGCACGACATTGGAAAGCTGCTCCTCGACCAGTACGTGCAGGCCGACTATCAAAAAGCCGTCGCCCTGATGCGAGAGCACCGGGTCAGGCTGTGGCAGGTCGAGGCGCACCTGTTCGGCATTGATCACGCCGCGGTTGGGGGGCTGATTTCAGAGCACTGGCAGTTCCCCGGCGAGCTGGTGGAGGCGATCCGCAGCCACCACACCCCTTCCGCCGGGCAGTCTCAGCAGGACCTGGCGGCGATTGTGAACCTGGCAAACGCCTTGATTGACAGCTCCCCCAATGAACTCAGCGAGCTGGAAGGGCGGGTGATACACCCGGAGGCCCTGCACATCCTGCACCTGAACGAAACCTCGGTAGAGCGGCTGCGCACCAAGCTGAACAACGCCCTGTTCGAATACCAGGCCCGCCAGGTGTACTTTTAGTGGTCTGCTCGCGAAATTAAGGAAGAACTATTTGACGAGTGAACGCGGGGCTACACCCCATAATCACTCGTCAAACAAAACTCACCGGCTCAGCGAGAGAGGCATTTCGCAGCCTCCTCGCAAGATCAAGGAAGCATTGACGATGGACAACGATAACACCCTGCTGCTGGTTGAAGACGAGCCCGCCCTGCGCGATCTGATCGCCCTGATCCTCGAACACCAGGTGGGCTGCCGGGTAGTCACGGCCGGGGATGGGATGGAGGCCTTGGAGAGCTTCGAGACTCTGCGCCCGCGCGCCGTCGTCCTGGACATCCTGCTGCCGTACATGAACGGGCTGGACCTGCTGCGCAGGCTGAAAGAACAGGGGAACCTGGAGCAGACCGGGGTGATCGTCATCTCGGCCCTGGGCTATCCCGAGGTGGTGCGCCAGGCTGCCGAGGCGGGGGCGAGCGATTTTCTGGTCAAGCCCTTCGATCCGGTGGTCCTGGCCGAGCGGGTCAAATCCATTTTCGAGCCGGCCCTGATCCCCGCCTGATCGGGTAACCTGCCGCCTGAAAGAAGCTGCAGGTAGCGCGCCCGAACTCGCTTATCACGTTCCATTGAACCTTTCGGGAAGGTCCTTTGTTGTTCTGGAAGGCTGCGCCGCCCAAACCAACAGAAAAACACTCTTTTCTCGGGCTCAGGTTAAGCTAATGATTATCGGCAGGGCGCTGAGAAACTGAAGCGCATTTTCCCCATTTTTACGCGATCTTTAGTCCGGCTTCATATCCCCTTTACTGCAGTCTTAACCGAATAACGGTATCCTATCACTACCAGGCGCGGCCGCGTCCGTCGTGGCTGCTTCCCTCGCAGCTGCTGCCTGAATCTCGAAGACCGCCGAAAGAACCGTCGAAAGCAGATGAGCGTTTCCGTACCCCAGTTCCAGCTGTTTTTTCTCGCCCTGACCCGCATCCTGGCGATCCTGATCCACGTGCCGCTGCTGGGCGGGAGGCTGGTGCCTGCGCCGGTCAAAATCGGGCTGGGAATTCTGCTGGCGGTGGTGCTGATCCCCTGGCAGGCGGGCGCGGCGGCCAACGAGAGCCTGCCGCTGCTGAACTTCGCCTTCGCCATCCTGCGGGAGCTGATCGTCGGCACCCTGTCCGGTTTTGCCGCCGTGCTCACCTTCGGCGCGTTGATGACCGCCGGCCAGTTGATGAGCGTGGGCAGCGGCTTCAACGCCGGGCAGATCCTCAACCCGGCTTTCGATGAAAGCGGCTCGTCGTTGGACCAGGTCTTCCTGACCACCGCCTATCTGCTCTTCCTGGTGATCAACGGGCACCACGAGTTCCTGCGCAGCCTGCAGCAGACCTTTGTGCTGCTGCCGCCGAACAGCCCGCTCCCCGAGTTGGGCGTCGAATCCCTGCTGCGCATCACCGCAGGGCTGATCCTGGCCGGGGTGCAGCTCGCCCTGCCGGTGCTGGGCAGCCTGCTGCTCGCCGACCTGACCCTCGGCCTGCTGGCCCGCGTGGCGCCCCAGGTCCAGGTCTTTTTCCTGGGCGTGCCCCTGAAAGTGGGCCTTGGACTGCTGGTGCTGGCCCTGAGCACCGGCTACCTGTTCCCCCGCATCGTGGGCCTGTTCCAAGCGCTGGGCCCGCGCGCCCTGGACCTGCTGGGAGGCTGAGGCAGCCATGTCTGATAAGACCGAAGCCCCAACCGGGCGAAGATTAGCCGATGCCCGGGCAGAAGGACAGGTGGCCCGCAGCCAGGAGATTAACGCCGCCGCTGCCCTGCTTGTCGGCGCCTGGCTGCTCACAGGACCGGGGAAACGCCTGTACGAGCACCTGCAGGGGCTGGTGATCAACTCGGTGACCGAACTGCCCAGGGGTGAAATCAGCTTTACCTGGCTCACGGATCGCCTGTTCGATACGCTCTCCCCCCTGGTGGGAGATATGGGCCTGATCCTGGCCGGACTGCTCTTCACCGGGGTCGTGGCGACTGTGGCCCAGACCGGGCTGCTGTTCGCCACCAAGCGCCTGGGCCTGGACCTCACCCGGCTGAACTTTCTCAACGGGTTCAAGCGCATTTTTTCCTCGCAGGGCCTGTTCGAATTTGCCAAAGCCCTGCTCAAACTGGTGGTGATTGGTTGGGTGGCCTATTCATTCCTCAAAGGGCGCGTGAACGAGCTCTTCGGGCTGGTGCAGACGGATTTCAACTCCGCGGTTCAGGCCTGGGCCGGCCTGGCCAGCGCCCTGGTGCTGCGAGTCGCCATGGTCTACTTCCTTCTGGCGGCCGCGGATTACGCGTACCAGCGCCGCCGGCATATGCAGATGCTCAAAATGACCAAAGAAGAGGTGAAAGAAGAGCATAAACGCCAGGAGGGCAACCCGATCATCAAAAGCCATATCCGCAGCCAGGGCCGGCGCATGGCGCGGATGCGCATGATGGCCAATGTCCCCAAAGCGGATGTGATCATCACCAACCCCACCCATCTTGCGGTGGCCATTCAGTACGACGGAGAAAATATGCACGCTCCCAGGGTGCTGGCAAAGGGCGCGCACCTGGTCGCCGAGCGCATCGTAAAAATCGCGCGTGAGAAAAATATTCCGGTGATCCAGAACATCCCGCTGGCACGCGCCTTGTATCGTACGGTAGAGATTGACGATGAGATTCCCCCCGAGTTGTATGTAGCCATGGCCGAGGTACTGGCCTACGTCTATAAACTGCGCAGCCCGGCGGCAGGTGTTCCGGCATGACCACTTCCAGCTCCACGCTCTCCGGTTTTGATTTGCGCGGCCTGATCCGCTCGAAAGATGCGATCATGGCGCTGACGGTGGTGATCATCATCGGCATGATGATCATCCCCCTGCCGGCGATCATGGTGGACCTGCTGATCGTGCTGAACCTGGCTCTCTCGATCGGCATCCTGCTGCTGGTGACGAATATCGCCCGGCCAATGGACTTCTCGGCCTTTCCGTCCGTGCTCCTGCTGGTGACCCTGCTGCGGCTGGGCCTGAATATTTCGGCCAGCCGGCTGATTCTGATCCAGGGAGATGCCGGCAAGGTGGTGAACACCTTCGGCAACCTGATCGTGGGCGGCAACTACGTGGTCGGTGTGGTGGTGTTCTTGATGCTGATGATCATCCAGTTCGTGGTGATCACCAACGGCGCGGGGCGCGTGGCGGAGGTGGCCGCCCGCTTCACCCTGGACGCCATGCCCGGCAAGCAGCTGGCGATTGACGCCGACCTGAACGCCGGCATGATTGACGAGACCACCGCCCGCGTCCGCCGCCGTGAGATCGAGATCGAGGCCGATTTTTACGGCGCCATGGACGGCGCCAGCAAGTTCGTGCGCGGGGACGCCATCGCCGCGGTGGTGGTGATGCTGGTCAATATCCTGGGCGGCTTCGTGATCGGCGTGCTCCAGCGCCAGCTGGACCTGATGGATGCCCTGCAGAGCTACGTGCTGCTCACCATCGGCGCGGGCCTCGCCATTCAGATCCCGGCCCTGATTCTCTCCTCGGCCTCCGGTCTGGTCGTCACCCGCTCCACCTCCGACGAAGGCCTGGGCGCAGACCTGATCTCCCAGCTCTCCAATTTCAATGCCCTGGCCGCCGGGGCGGTCATCATGGGCGGCATCGGCCTGGTCCCGGGGATGCCCAAGCTCCCGTTCCTGCTCATCGCCGCCAGCCTGGGCGGCTGCGCGTACGCCGTCTGGCGCGGCAAGCAGCGCCCGGCGGTGATCGAAGAACCGGATGCGCTGCCCTCCGCCGCAGGCGAGGCCGATTCTCCGCAGGATATGCTGGAGATGGTGGTCGCCGACCCGCTGGAAGTCGAGATCGGCTACGCCCTGATCCCGCTGATTGACGAGAACCAGCAGGACAACCTGTTGAACCGCATTACCGGTATCCGCCGCCAGCTCATGGCCGAGCTGGGATTGGTGCTCCCCATCGTGCGCGTGCGCGACAACCTGCGCCTGACGCCCCTGTCCTACCGCATCAAGATCCGCCGGGAAGAGGTGGCGCGGGGCGAATTGATGGTGGACCGCTATCTCGCCATCCCGAACTCGGAGAGCGACGGGCAGATCAACGGCATCGCCACCACCGAACCCGCCTTCGGCCTCCCCGCCCTGTGGATCAACGAGACCGAACGCGGCCGGGCAGAGCTGCTGGGGCATACGGTGGTGAACCCGCTCTCGGTGCTGAGCACTCACCTGACCGAAATTGTGCGCGGCTATTCCTCCGAGCTGCTCAGCCGGCAGATGGTGCAGGAGATGGTGAACCAGCTGCGCACCAAACAGCCCGCCGCGGTGGACGGCGTGATCCCCGACCTGCTCACCCTGGGCGAGCTGCAGACGGTGCTGCGCAACCTGCTGCGCGAGCGGGTGCCCATCCGCGACCTGGCGGGCATCCTGGAAGTCATCGCCGCCAATGCCCCGCTGACCCGCAACACCAATATTCTCAGCGAAGCGGTGCGCCAGACCATGTCGCGCACGATCTCGAACCAGTACAAAGACGATGACGGCTGCGTGTACGTATTCACCCTCTCCCCGCAGCTCGAGGCGCTGCTGCGAGAGAACCTGGCCCCGGCCGAATCAGGGGTGGGCTTCCACCTGGACGCGGGCACGGCCCAGAAGATCATGGTCCGCACCGGCGAGCAGATGGAGCGCCTGGCGCAGGCCGGCCACTTCCCCATCCTGCTCTGTTCGCGCGAGCTGCGCCTGGCCTTCCGGCGCCTGGTGGAACAGTCGCTGCCCAACCTGGTCGTCCTGGCCTTCTCCGAGATCAACCCGGGAACGAAAGTCAAATCCAATGGAATGGTGCTCATTGATTAATCTCACTCCAACCCCGGCAGCCTCCATAGTGACCGCGCCCGCCAGCGAAGGGTGTGCAGCATGAACCCCGGCGCCTCTCCTCAAACCTTCCGCGCGCGCAGCACCCAGGCAGCCCTGGAGGAGGTCCAGCGCGTGTTGGGGACCGAAGCCATGATCGTCTCGGTCCGGCAGCTCTCCCCGCCGGAAGGCCGTGAAGTGGAAGTAGTCGCCCTGCCGGCGCCCGGTTCCGGGCCCGTCCCCGCCGCCCCCCAGCCGAAGCGCACCCCGCGCCGCCTGGACCCGGGGACCAGCCTGGCTGCAGGCTTGAACAGCCTGTCCGACGAGGAGTTGAACTCAATCCTGGCGCACCTTGCCAGCCGCATTCACGCTCCGGGCGCCTCGCCGGCCAATCAGCACCCCGCGCTTGAAAACCGCCCCGCAGCCGACCCGGACCAGACCGGACGGAGAAGGGCGGCCTTCGACCCTGAAAGCGCCCGCCCGGCGGCTGTGGAGAGCGGGCGTGAGATCCCCGGCCCGCTGCTCGAGATCCGCCGGCGGATGTCGGCTCAGGGGCTGGACCCCGAGCTGGTGAAGAAACTGATCACCACCTGCACCGGAGCGCTCAGCCCGGCTGCCCTGAATGATGAAGCGCGCGTCCGCAGCCATATTCGCCGCCAGCTCGAAGCCCATATCCGCACCGCGCGCCTGGACGCTCTGCTGAACGTCCAGAAGGGCAGTCTGGTGGTCTTCCTGATTGGCATGAGCGGGGTGGGCAAGACCAGCGCCTGCGCCAAACTGGCCGCCCACGCCCGTATCAACCTGGGCAAAAAAGTAGCCTGGATCTGCGCCGATACCCTGCGCACCGGGGCGATTGCCCAGGCACGCGCTTTCACCGAGCCCCTGGGCATCCCGCTGCATCTGGCTTACACCCCCGAGGAGCTGGCCCAGGCGGTGATCGAGGCCGACGCCCCGGAGACGAACCTGATCCTGGTGGACACCCCCGCTCGCAACCCGCACAGCAAGCAGGACGTGGTGGAGCTGGGCGCTTTCCTGACCGCCGTCCCGGACCGGGCCACCCTGCTGGTCGCTCCGGCCACCCTGCAGGAGAACGACCTGCGCGCGGCCCAGGCGGCTTTCGGCCCCTTCAGCCTGAAAGGGCTGATCCTGACCAAACTGGATGAGACCACCGCTTTCGGGAACGTATTCAACCTGGCATGGCGCAGCCAGGCGCCCGTGCTCGGCCTGACCACCGGCTCGCGCATCCTGGAAGACCTGCAGCCCGCCCAGGCATCCGGCATTGCCGGCCTCCTGTTTGGAGAGCGGATTTCTCGCAGGTAGCACTGAGAGAGGCTGAGGAGCGATGAGCGATACTGGACGCCCTTCTGAGAAAGGCGCTTCCCCGAAGAAAAAGAAACGGGCAGAACGCCAGGGCCCTGCCCTGCCCCATCTGATCGATTTCAGCCTGTCGGTCGCCCAGCTGGCTGTGGTCCTGGTCGGGCTGGCGACGATCCTGCTTTCGCTCGGCTCGGGGGTCTCGCTCTGGATGGTCGCTCTGCGCGGCGGGGCCGCGATGGTGTCTCTGGGCCTGCTGCTCTGGCTGGTGAACTGGCTGATCTCCAAAGGCTCGCTGGAGCTGGTACGCCAGGAGCTGCTCAAAGAACTGGAGAAGAAAAGGGCTGAAGATGATGGTGTGGATAGTACTGTGGAAATTAAGGCGTAAACGGGTAGAAGATGGATTCAAAACGTGACGATACCGAACTGATCACCCAATACTGCGCCACACGTGACGCCGGTCTGCGTGAGGAAGTGATCCTCCGCTACGTGCCCCTGGTGCATTACGTCCTGGGCCGTCTCGGGATCTCTCAGGCGATGGGCGCCGATTACGAAGACGCAGCCAGCCAGGGGCTTTTGGGGCTGATCCAGGCCGTGGACAAGTTCAACCCTGCCTACGGCACCCAGTTCAGCACCTACGCCACCCTGCGCATTCGCGGCAAGGTGATTGACCACCTGCGCTCGCAGGACTGGCTCTCGCGCGGGGCCCGGAAAAGGGCCCGCCAGGTGCAGGACGGGATCGCCCACTTCTGGGAGACCCACGGGCGCACGCCCTCGGACGAGGAACTGGCGGCGCATCTCCAGCTCGACCTGCCCAAACTGCAGCGCGCCCTGCTGGACAGCAGCCGGGGCTTCGTCTCGCTGGATATGGTGGTTTCTGCCCAGGGAGATGAGCAGGCCTCGCTTCACGAACTGCTGCCCGATGAAAATACGCCGGAACCCCAGGACAGCTACGAAGAGCAGGAACTGCGCCTGAACCTGGCGCAGGCCATCCGCGCCCTCCCGGAGCGAGAGCAGCTCGTGCTCTCCCTGTACTACTACGAAGAGCTGACCTTCAAAGAGATCGGCTCGGTGCTGGAGGTTTCCGAATCGAGAGTCTGCCAGCTCCACGGGCGGGCGGTGCTGAACCTGCGCGCTTTTCTGGAACGCCTGCAGAGCAAAAACCTGCCCGGTGCGGAAGTTGCACAGAACATTCCAGAACGCATCCCGTTGAGGAACCAGGCCGTACCGGCGTCGAGGTGAGAAGAACATGGCCGCGATTACCAATGACCTTTTGAGCGACACGTTGAATGTCATCCAGCTGGCCCGCGAAACGGCCCGCCTGCAGGGGAAGCAGACCCGGTTCGAGCGCCTGGACCCGGTGGTGGACAATCTGCGCACCATCGTCAGCGAATCCCAGGAGCCGAAACAACCCGCCGGTCCCGCGCTGGTGATGCAGGAGGACTTTCAGGTTCTGCTGGCCGCGGTGCAGAAGGGTGAGCAGGGGACCAGCCGCCCGGCAGCCGCCTCTGCCGCCCCGATGGAGCGCTCGCAGGCTGTGCTCGCCATGGCGGCGGGCGGTATGAGCGAGCTGGATATCGCCCGCAACCTGGGGATGACCCGGGATGAAGTCAACCTGATCTTGAGCATCAACCGGTAACAGGAGCTAACATGATTAAAGGATTGTACGCTGCAGCCTCAGCCATGCTGGCCAACCTGACCCGCCAGGAAGCCCTGGCCCACAATATCTCGAACCTGGATACCCCGGGGTTCAAACAGGTGCTGGTTTCGCTGGAAGATTTCGCCCACTCCCCGGTGAACTATCCGCCCGGCTCCAATTCTGAAATTCCCCGGCGGGAGTGGTTTGCCGGGACCCTGGGCCTGGGCGTGGAGAGCAGCCCGCAGGAGACGGATCACGCGGACGGCGGCCTGAAGTTCACCGGCCAGCCTTACGATCTGGCCATCCAGGGGCCGGGCTTTTTCCGGGTGCAGACCCCGGACGGCGAGCGCTATACCCGGGATGGGCGCTTCTTGCGTGATGCGCAGGGCGGACTGGTCACGGTGGACGGGTATCAGGTGCTCAATGACGGCGGGCAGCCGGTCACCCTGGCCGACGGGGAGCTGTACATCGCCCCAGACGGCGCGATCAGCGTTAACGGCCAGGCCGCCGGAAGGCTGGGGATTGCCTACTTCAACGATCCCGCCGCCGAGCTGGAGCGGGACCTGCCCAACACCTTCCGGGCAGAGGGCGCCCCTACGGGACAGGCCCAGGGAGCCGTGCAGCAGGGCTATCTGGAGATGTCCAACGCCAACCCCAGCCAGCTGATGACGCAGATGGTCTCCGTCAGCCGCGCCTACGAAGCCGCCCAGCAGATGGTCCAGGTGCAGGACGAGCTGCTCGGCCAGGCCATCAACACGCTCGGGCGTTTCTAGCCGGGTACAGCCAAGGAGAACCAACGCATGCCAACCTCGCTCACCCAAATCCTGAATGTCGCCCGCTCGGGCATGCTGGCCCGCCTGACCGACCTGGACCTGGTCAGCAACAACCTGGCCAATATCAACACCAACGGCTACAAGAGCAGCCGCTCGAACTTTCAGGAGCTTCTGAACGACCGGCGCTACAGCGGCGTACAGATCCGTTCCACCCAGCAGTTCATGGACCCCGGGCAGGTGAAGCACACGGACAGCCCGCTGGACCTCGCCGTTTCCGGGAGCGGCTTTTTCGCCCTCACCCTGCCCGATGGGCGCACGGCCTACACCCGCGACGGGCAGTTCGAGCTGGACTCCCAGCGCCGCATCGTCAGCGCCAGCGGCTACCCGCTGGTCTGGCAGGGCCAGATCCCGCAAGACGCCTCCGATGTCAGCATTTTCCCGGACGGGGCCGTGATGGTGCTGCAGGGCGAGACCTGGAACGAGGCCGGACGCATCCAGCTCTCGCGCTTCCCCAACGCCACCGCGCTGCAGGGTTACGGCCAGAATCTGTGGCTGGAAACGCCTGCCTCCGGCGCAGCCCAGGCCGGGGCGCCCGGTTCTGAAGGCTACGGGCAGCTTTTGAGCCGGGCGTTGGAAGGATCGAATGTCAATATGGCGAACGAGATGTCTCAGCTCGTCACCCTGCAGCGCTCCTTTCAAATGTCGCTGCGCACCTTTCAGACGACGGACACCATGCTCTCGCAGGCCATCCATTTACGCAGGTAGCAGGGTAAAGTTTTGAACGCAGCCTCCGATAACAGAGCAGGTCATTATCAGATGTGGAAGAGATGTGAGGAAACCCTATGAAGATCGATTACAGCGCAGCCAACCGGCTAACGCCGAATGGAACCGAAGGTCCGAACGGATCCGAAGGCCCCAGCGGCATTGAGAAGAAGAACCTTCCTCACAGCGGCGACCTGCAGACAGGGCCGTTATCCGGAAAGGACCGGGCCTCCCTCTCTGAGCAGGCCCGCCTGCTGGCCAGGGCCCACACCGCCCTGGAAGAGACCGAAGAACAGCGCAGCGACCGGGTCAGCGCGCTGAAAGAACAGATTGCGACGGGCAACTACGAGATCCCCGTCGACGAGCTTGCCCGCAGGCTGGCCGCGCGCTTCAAGCTGATTGATTAAGGGCAGTTCACCTCAGGAGAAAACAGGGATGGAGCCCATTCCCGTAAAACTGATCTACGATCTTGAAGATTTATTGGTGCAGGAATTTCGCGCCTGCCAGACTCTGCTCAGCCTGACCAAAGATGAGCGGCTGGCGCTGGCGCGCAGCGACGTCGAAGCCCTCTCGGCCCTGGTCGAGCAAAAAGAAAGCATGCTCGATGAGCTGGCGCAGATCGAAGACCACCGGCGCATGGTGGTTCAGGAGATCGCCCGGCGGCTTCCCCTGCCGGCCCCGAATCCGGCGGTTGCCGAGCTGGCAGCCGTCCTGGAACCTGAGCTGGGCGGGCGCATTGACCGGCTTCGGAACGGTATCAACACCCTTTCCAGCGAGATTCGCGAGCTTTCCAGCGGAAACCGCGCCCTCGCCGCTTCCGCATTGGAGCGGACGGATGCGGTTCAGAGCCTGCTGCTCGATATTCTCCGGCCCTCATTGAACTACCAGCCTCCCGGCGTT
The DNA here is from genome assembly GCA_023395675.1 of Chloroflexota bacterium. Classification (GTDB taxonomy): domain Bacteria; phylum Chloroflexota; class Anaerolineae; order Anaerolineales; family UBA4823; genus JAEWYL01. Next base: position 35,642 of record JAEWYL010000139.1, read on the forward strand.
CCCTGCCATACTCAGGCGGGGCCGGCCTGGGGGGTGGATCACCGCACTTAAGCCCGGCCACAGCCCACATCTCCGGGACCTGCTCGGAGAGAGAGGGAACAGGCGCTCATGTCGAATCTATTTTCCGGTATCAACATCGCTCTGCGGGCCGTGCTCGCCCAACAGCAGGCCATCCAGGTGATCGAGCACAACGTCGCCAACGCCAGCACACCCGGCTACCGGCGCCAGGAGGCCGTGCTGCGCGCGCTGGTCACCACGCCCACCTCCGGCCTGTACCAGAACGGCACGCCCGGCATGATCGGCGCCGGCGTTACCGTGGACCGCATCCAGCGCTTTAACCTGGAATTTTACGATGGGCGCTTCCGGCGCGAGACGGCCAGCGCAAGGCGCTTCGAGCTGCAGGGAGAGATCCTTAAGCAGGTGGAATTGACCCTGGCGGAAACGGGTGAGGACGGCCTGGCAAACAGGCTGGATGCTTTCTGGACGGGCTGGCAGGCTCTGAGCGACGACCCGTCCAACCTGGCCCTGCGCAAAGACCTGCTCGAGCGCGCCGGCGGGCTGGCCGACGCCCTGAACTGGCGCGCCAGCTCTTTGATCGCTTTGCGCAAAGAGCAAAACCTGGCGATCGAAGAGCGGGTCCAGCAGATCAACACCCTGGCAAGCCACGTAGCCAGACTTAACGCCGAGATTCCGGCCAAAGAAGCGAACGGGATCGCCGCCAACGACCTGCTGGACGAGCGCGACCGCCTGATCAACCAGCTTTCGGAGCTCACCGGCGCTACGGCGCATATCCAGGAGAACGGCGAAGCCCTGGTTTCCATCGGCGGGCACTCCCTGGTCGTGGGCAGAAAAGCCTTCACGCTAACCACCGGTCCCGACCCGCTCGATGCTGCTCTGCGCCGGATCACCTGGCAGGAGGATGGGCAGGTGCTTGCGCCTCCCAGCGGCGAATTAGCCGGCATTATTAACGCTCGAGACGTGGTCATTAAAGAGCAGCTGGCCGGGCTCAATACCCTGGCCTATACCCTCGCCTCGAAGGTGAATGAAATGCACGCCGCCGGCAGCGACCTCAACGGCGAGCAGGGTCTGGATTTCTTCACAGGGTTCACCCCACAGGCGAACTACGCTCTGGAGATCAGACTGAACCCGGAGATCTCCGGCGATCCCGCCCGGATCGCCGCTTCGAAAGGCGGGCCTGGCTCCGTCGGCGATGGAAGCCTGGCCATGGAGATCGCCGAACTGCGCAACACCACGCTGTCCATAGACGGCGCTTCCGTCACCATCAACGGGTATCACATCAGCAATGCGACCCGGCTGGGCCTGGAGGTCAAAGACGCCCTGCGCAGGGCCAAAGACAACCGGCTGGTGGCCGACTCCCTCGAGCAGTTGAGCGAGTCCGTCGGCGGCGTGTCGCTGGACGAGGAGGCGGCAAACCTGGTAAAGGCCCAGCGCGCTTTTCAGGCTGCCTCACGCTTGATGACCGCTATTGACGATATGCTGGACCGGATTATCAACGGGATGGGCACGGTAGGCCGCTAAACAGGTGCTAAACATCAGTTCGGGATGAAGGTGATTATTGATAATTTTGGCGGCTGGGCTTCCAAAATAATCAATTTTTCCCAGGATTCTTTATCCGGAACTGGCAGGAAATACGTTCCATCGAGGGAAAGCGATGCGAGTAACACAGCGAATGATGGTGGGAAATGCCGTCCAGCACATGGACGAAAACCTGCAGCGTTTATACGCGCTCTCGGAGCAGGTGGCCTCCGGCAAACAGTTCCAGCGCGTTTCAGATCACCCGAGCCAGGCGGCCGCGGCGCTCAGCCTGCGCTCCAGCCTGGAGGCCAGCAAGGCTTACCTGAACTCGGCGCACATGGCGAAAGATTGGATGGCAGGCACGGAGCTGGCGCTGAAACAGACGGAAGAGATCGCCACCCGGGCTTACGAACTGGCCTCTCGAGGGGTCAGCGACACCAGCGGCGCAGAAGAGCGCCAGGGTCTGGCTGAAGAGCTGAATGAGATGATCCACCAGATCATCGGCCAGGCCAATGCCAACCATGCGGGCAGCTATCTCTTCGCCGGTTTCCACACCAACGAAGCCCCCTTCTCGGGTCACGACGGGGTGGACGATGGGAGCGGCGGCGAGATCACGGACGGGCGGTTCGACCGCCTCGAATACCGGGGGCTCGTGGTGGACCCGAACGCGCTCCCGCCCGCGGAATACATTCAACGCACGATCAACCCCGGGCATACCATTGTGCAGAATATTGACGGCCCCTCGGTGTTTGCACCGCTGGTGGAAGCCGTCGCCAAAGCCAGGGACGCCCTCCTGCAGAACGACAGCGAGGCCATTCAGGACACGCTGGCAGGCCTGGAGAGCGCCCGGAATATAGTATCGGAGGCGCGCCTGACCAACGGCGCGCGGCAGAGACAGATTGGCCTGGTTGGAGAGCGGATCGAGAAAGCACAGTTGGAACTGAAAAGCCTTCTCACGGAGAAGGAAAGCGTGAACATGGCTGAAGCCATCTCCAACCTGCGCCAGCAGGAGACGATCTATCAGGCAGTATTGGAGGTCGGGCAGCGCGCAATCTCGACCATGAGCCTGTTCGAAATGCTGCGCTAGCCCCGGCAGCAGGCGCAGCCGGGCTGAAATACAGCCCTATTGCGAGGAGTGGTATGTTAGTCCTGACCAGAAAACGAGACGAAAGCCTGGTGATCAACGACAATATCGTGGTCACCGTGCTGGCCATTGAAGGTGACAAAGTAAAGATCGGGATTACCGCTCCTCGAGAGATCAGCGTGCTGCGCCATGAGCTCTGGCAGGCGATGAACGAGCAGCGCCAGATTGCCGAACAGCTGGCGGGAAAGTCCGAGTCCCCCGGTTTCGAGGAACTGCGTAAGTTTTTGGCGAGCGATGAGGCTGCGAGCGAAGCGGATGATGACAGCCCGGATGCAGACTCGCCCCGGGCAAAATCCTGAACGGCCCTCGAAGCCTGCGGGACGCTTGCATGATGGCAGGTTTTTCCACAATTCTCCGAAAATTCAGCTCCGTCCTCCTGCCGCGCACCCTGCGCGGCAGGATGCTGTTCTACCAGACGATCACAGTACTGCTGATGCTGCTGGGATTTGGCGCCAGCCTGTTCCTGTTCGTCTACCGCACCGAGGCGCGCGCCTGGCAGGGCCGGCAGGCGGAGGCCGCCTCCTACGCCGCTCACAATATCTCCACCTCTCTGATCCAGGTAAAGGATGCGCTGCGGCTACTGGCCTCCCTGGAGGGCGAGGAGATTGCCGCCACGCACGGGGTGGTCTCCGACCTGTTCAGGCGCTTCCAGGATGTGCGCGAGATCGTGTTTGTGGGCGAAGACGGGCAGGTGCTGGCAGCCCAATATCGAGGCACCTCCCGCCTGGCCAGCGCGCTTGCCATCCAGCAGTCACGCTGGTTCCGCACTGCCCGCTCCGGGCAGGAATACCAGAGCCAACCCTATCTTCAATCCCTGGATGAGCCCTATTTGATTTTTGCGTTCCCCACCTCCGGCAACCGCCTGATCGCCTCCCGGCTGCGCATGACCCTGCT
>JAEWYL010000149.1 GCA_023395675.1 Chloroflexota bacterium
GCGCCAGGCGCGTTTTACCCACACCCGGCGGCCCGGTGAGGCTCAACAGCCTCACCTCCGGTTGGGCCAGCATTTCACCCAGCGTGAAAAGTTCTGCTTGCCTTCCGATTAACCGGTTCAGGGGAACAGGCAGCGTGCTGTCCGCCGGTAACCGGCTCGAATCCATGCCAGCCTCCGCTGCCTGCTCGAACCGCTCAGACGGTTGCTTTCTGGCCTTCATTCTTAAAATTATATCGGGAGCACCCAAATTTTGTAAAAAAGGGGGTGATTGGCGCCTGGCGATGCCTGTGGCAGGCCGCCGCGCACCAATCACCCCTTCACAAACTTTCGTACACCCCAAGCTGCCTCTCTGCTTGACTTCTGGATTATTCCGGGTATATTTCTAGATGTTGTCGTGTTTTGCTTGCGCCAGACCGTCTGCGAACCGCGAACCTGTTTTGAGATAACCTGTAGATATGGGCAGCCGCGAACCCCTGGTCATCCTTACCACTCGCTCCACACACACCTATCTGATTGATACCGGTCAGGGAAAATTTATGGTGGATACCGGCTGGGCTGGGGGGCTGCCGGAATTCATGTACCAGCTCCGGCGTTATTCCATCAGCCCGGAAGAGATCCGCTACGTCATGATCACCCATCACCACCCGGATCATGCCGGCCTGACACAGGAGGTCAAGCAGGCCTGCGGGGCCCGGCTGGTGATCCTGGAGCAGCAGATACCTTTTCTGGAGCGGCTGCACGCTTATTATCAGGGCCAGGAAGCTTACAGGCGGCTCCAGGTTGAAGCAGGCGACCTGGTCCTGAGCGGTGATAACCGGGATGCCTTGAAGCGCACCGGCCTCCGGGGCCAGATCATCGCGACCCCATCACACAGCGACGACAGCGTGTCCCTGGTACTGGACAGCGGCTCTGCCTTTGTCGGAGATTTGCAGCTGCCCGAACTCAACCAGGGTGAGACTTTCCAGGCTGCCTGCCGCAGCTGGCAGCAGCTTTTGGACCTGAATGTGCAGACCGTATATCCTGCCCATACGAACCCGTTCTCTATAGAGACCGTAAGAGCTGCTCTGAAGACCTGCTGACTCTCGCAGAGCAGCCTTGCGAATTGAAATCAGCAGATAGGAGGCCCGATGAATTCTGTCCTACCGAAACCCAGCGGTTATTCCAGCGTCTCTCCTTATTTGATGGTGAAAGACGCCCTTAAAGTGATTGATTTCCTGAAAAAAGTTTTCGGCGCCGAGGATCTGCGCCAGCACCGCAGGCCGGACGGCTCGATGATACATGCTGAAGTGCGCATTGACGACACGGTCGTTATGCTTGCGGAAAGCACGGATGATTTTCCCGCCTTCCCGGCGTGGATGCACGTTTATGTCCCTGACGTAGATGCCACCTACCGCCGCGCGCTGGAGTCCGGCGGCGAACCGGTCCAGGAGCCGCAGCTTCAGGAAGGAGACACCGACCGTAGAGGCGGCGTAAAGGACCCATCCGGGAATATCTGGTGGGTGGCCACTCAGGTCAAAAATGAAGCCTGAGCGGAAGATGGGCAGACCATGAACGCTCACGAGCCAGAATATCAGGATGGCCGTCCTGTCCCTGTAGATGATGGCGCGGCCGCCCACCTGGAAGGGCTGCCGCTTCCCGCCCTCTCCCTCCTCACAACGGCAGGGGAGTGGGTGAATCTGGCAGGCCTGGACGGGCGTTGGGTAATTTACGTTTACCCGATGACCGGGAGGCCGGGCGAACCCCTGCCGGAGGACTGGGATCTGATCCCGGGGGCGCGCGGCTGCACCCCGCAGTCCTGCGCTTTCCGCGACCACTACGCCGAACTGCAGGCGCTGGATGCGGGCCTCTTCGGATTGAGCGCGCAGACTTCTGAAGATCAGCAGGAGGCGCGCCAGCGGCTGCATCTTCCGTACCCTCTCCTGAGCGACAACCGGCTGCAATTGAAGCAGGCGCTTGGACTGCCCACCTTCACGGCCGGGGGCAGAGAGCTGTACCGCAGGCTGACCCTGATCGCCGCTGAGGGGCGCATCGTGAAGGTCTTCTATCCGGTCTTCCCGCCCGAACGCAATGCGGAGGAGGTCGCCGCCTGGCTGCGCGCGCATCCACGCGGCCCTTCAGGCTAGCTGGTTTGCATCTTGAGAGGCGACGCAAATGGCGGCGGACTGCTGTAGTCCGCCGCCATTTGCGTTTTCTTCGCCAGGATGAGCAAGGGTGCTCAAGGGTATCCCCATCAGGGAAGGGGAGCGCTCAAAAGTTGTAAAAAAAGGGGGTGATTTGGGCGGTGCTAAGCCTGTGTCAGGCCGCCGTGCCCAAATCACCCTTTCATAAACTATTCTCGCTCCCCAGGGAAGAAAATTTCTTGACAAATGAAAGAACCATAGGTAAACTGGGATAGTACGCCAATAACGTATACCGTTCGATAATGTCGATCAACTGGATATTTATGTCCTCAGAAGACAATGGAACTGGTCCCGCCCGGACTCAGAATCTGAGAGTGATCAGCTCGGTCCAGCGGGCCATCGACATCCTCAATCTATACGACAGCCGCCGGGTTGAGCTGGGCAACGCCGAGATCGCGCGCGCAATGGGCCTGCCGAAGAGCACCGTAGCCGGCCTGGTCCATACCCTCGAATTAAACGGGCTGCTGGAACAAAATCCAGCCAATCGAAAATACCGCCTGGGATTTAAATTAGTTGAATACGGCAGCACCCTTCTGGAGCAGATTGACCTGCGCCAGGAGGCCAGGCCGTATTTGAAGGCCCTGCTTGACTGGTGCAATGAGAGCGTAAATCTGGCCGTCTGGGATGGAGACAGCGTGGTTTACGTGGAGCGTATGTTCGGCACCAACCTGTTGGGGATGCGTTCGGAGCTAGGAAAACGAGAGCCAGTGCACAGCACCGCGCTTGGGAAAGCGATCCTCTCGTGCCTGACCGAAAGCGAACAGCGAAATTTCCTCAGCGGCATCGAGCTTTTTCCCAAAACACCCCGTACTCTAACCGACCCGGAGATGCTGATCGAAGACATCCGGAAGGCAGGAGAGCGGGGTTTTGCTTTGGATGACGAGGAGAACGAAGTTGGAGGGCGCTGTGTCGCCGCCGCTATTCAAGACAGCCTGGGCAGGCCGCGCGGGGCGGTCAGTATCTCCGTCCCTGTGCAGCGTTTACCTGTGGAAAAACTGCCCGATTTCGGCGCAAAGGTCGAAGAGGTGGCAAGCGCCCTGTCGCGGCGTCTCGGTTATCGCGCCTGACTGCAGCACGGCAGGTAGCGGGAGCGACCCTACATAAGGCCCTCTTTTACACCCGGGCCGCAGGGTTGAGCAGGTTGGTCTTTGTTGTTTCGAAACGAGCTTCTCGCAAAATACGGAGGGGAGGTTTTCTGAGTGAATGTGGAACCTAGCCTCACAAGCATTTAGAAAACAAAACTCAGCGACCGAGCGAGGGGAACCCCAAAGGAGGTGCCAGGAAAAAAATAAATAGTTCCGCCGTCCGACATCCGCCACGATGGTTCAACTGATCGGGATGATTTAGGAGGAAAAATGAAGAAACCGCTTGAGATCTTGATCGCTCTGGTGATCCTGGCCAGCCTGCTCCTTTCGGCCTGTACGGCGACCACCCCGGCTGCCCCCACCCAGGCGCCGGCTCAAACAACGACCGAGGCAGGGGAGAGCCCAGAAGAGCCCCCCCAGGTAAGCGGCGAACCGATCCGCATCGGATCTTCGCTTCCCTTGACGGGATCTTTCTCGATCCCGGGTGAGAAGCACCAGGACGGATACCAGCTCTGTGTGGACCTGATTAACGAGAAAGGGGGCCTGCTGGACCGGCCTGTGGAACTGGTGGTGAGCGATAACCAATCCGATGCTGAAGCAGCCATCGCTCAGTTTGAACGCTTCATTAACGTTGACCGGGTGGATTTGATTTTCGGATCATTCTCCAGCCTGATCACCTTCCCCGCCACTTCGATTACCGAACAGGCCCAATTTATCCATCCGATCCCGTCCGCTGCGGCGCTGCGCATCTATGCCCGCGGCTATGACTACCTGTTCTATTTCCAGCCTAATGTAGCTGAATATATCGGCGATACCCCCATGGCGATGCTGCGCGACCTGGTGGGAAATGAAAACCTGCCAAAGACTGCAGCCCTGGTGCACGCCGATGACTTCTTCGCCAATGCCATTGTCGCCGGGCTCACCGGGGGCGAGGTGGAGGTCGAGGGGATGGACGAGCCGGTCAGCCTGGCCCCGGGCGGGCTGGAAGAGGCCGGCGTCGAGGTCGTCTATACCGAACAGTGGCCCGAGCAGGGTTTCTCTGACTGGATTACCCTTGCTAACTCGATCAAGGCCAGCAACGCCGAGATGCTGTTCGCCGGGGTAACCTCCCCCGACGAGGGCATCCAGCTCATCCGCGCCCTGCAGACTGTGGATTACCAGCCGCAGTATATGTTCATGAGCCAGGGCGCCCAGCGCGAGTTCCAGGAGCAGTTGGGTGAGGCTGCCGAAGGCGTCACCGTGCATGCTTCCTGGCATCCGCTTGCAAACTTCACCGGCGTGCTCGGCGGAGAAGAATTTACCAACCAGGATTTCCTGGATGAATTCGAAGCCTCATACGGTCGCGCTCCGGATGAGGACGAGGCCATCCCGTTCGCCCTGTGCCAGGGGATGGAGCAGGCGGTCCGGGCTACCGGCACTACCGATAACACCGTGCTGCGCGATTGGCTCGCCTCACGTACCGCGGATGAGCCGGTACGCACCATCCTGGGCGATTTCTACTGGGATGAGCGCGGCCTGCCGGTTGAGAAGCCCTTCATCATGGTCCAGTGGCAGGAAGGCGACCTGTCGTTTGTCTATCCACGTGATGCTTTCCCCGGTGTGAAGGACCTGGTCTTCCCGAAACCCGAGTGGTAGGCTGATTCCCAAATTGGGGACAGGCCCGTCCGGCGCCTGTCCCCAATTTCCCAGTGGAACTAGAAAACCATTATGCCATTTTTAGAAGTCCAACATCTGGGTAAAAGTTTTGGGGGGATCAAAGCAGTCGACGACTGCTCTTTTGCGGTCGAGCAGGGCAGCATCACCTCGCTGATCGGCCCAAATGGAGCCGGGAAGACAACCGCCTTCAACCTGATCAGCGGCGTCCTGCGGCCTGATTCGGGCAAGGTCGTCTTTAACGGCAGCGAGATCACCCGCCTGAGACCCAGCCGGATCAGCCGCCTTGGGATCAGCCGCACTTTCCAGATCACGCGAGACCTCTCCGAGATGACGGTGCTGGAAAACGTGGTGGTGCAGTCGCCGGTGCGCGGCTTTCGGGACCTGTTCCGTGACGCCGTGGCGCACCACGAACGCGAACAGGCGCTCGCGCTGCTGGACTTTATGGGCATCGCCCGGCTGGCAGAGCTGAAGGCAAAAAACCTCTCCTACGGTCAGAAAAAGCTCATGGAACTGGCGGCGGTCATGATGTCCGAGCCCAAACTCATCCTGCTGGACGAGCCTGCAGGCGGCGTGAACCCCACCCTGCTGGAGACGATTATTGACCGCATATTCGCACTGAATAAACAGGGCATTACCTTCTTGATCGTCGAGCACAATATGGATATGGTGATGAAAGTCTGCAACCCGGTCATCGTCATGGCTTACGGTAAGGTGCTGGCCGCCGGTTCGCCGGATGAAATCCAGCAAAACGGCGAAGTGCTCGAAGCATATCTGGGGGTGGGCTGATGGCTCCTGTCCTGAGCATTAAAGATATTGTCGCCGGATACGGCAGCGGTCCGGATATTCTCAAGGGATTATCCCTCGAGGTGGAGGCAGGCAGGACCTACTGCATCATCGGGCCGAACGGGGCCGGGAAATCCACCCTGCTCAAGGTGATTGCCGGGCTTTTGCGCCCGCGCCAGGGGTCTGTGGCCTTCAAGACCAGCGTGATCTCAAACCTGCGAACCGAACAAATCCTGCAGGAGGGCGTCTGCTTCGTCCCCCAGGACCGCAGCCTGTTTGGGGACATGAGCGTTTATGAGAACCTGGTGATGGGCGGTTATATTTTCAACAACCGCAGGCTCGTCGAACAGCGCATCGAAGAAGTTTACGAGATGTTTCCCATCCTCAAGACTCGCTCCCGGCAGCTTGCCAAGACCCTCTCGGGCGGGCAGCAGCAGATGCTCGCCATCGGCAGGATGCTGGTCTTAAAGCCCGAATTAATCATGCTGGACGAGCCCTCTCTCGGCCTGGCGCCGAAAATCGCCCGCCAGATTTTTGACAATATTAAACTGCTGAAAGAGTCTGGTATGACCATCCTGCTGGTAGAGCAAAACGCTCGCCTCGGTCTGGAAACAGCCGATTGGGGGGTGGTGCTGGACCTGGGCACCAATTCTTTTGAAGGGTCTGCAGAGACGATCCTCTCCGATCCTCGCATCCAGGAACTGTACCTTGGCCGCCGGAAACCGGTGTAAAGGACACGCGCCATGCTTCAATTCGTGCAAATTTTTATTCTGGGGCTGAGTCTGGGCGGGGTGTACGCCCTGATGTCCTCCGGCCTGACCCTGATTTTCGGCGTCATGCGCATCGTGAACCTGGCGCACGCGGCTTTCATCATCATCGCCGCCTATATCTCCTATTTCCTGTTTCAGAATTTTCAACTAGACCCGCTGCTCTCGATGCTGGTGACCGTCCCGGCCATGTTCATCTTCGGGATTCTGATTTATAAACTTCTGTTCTCCCGTCTGGCGGAATCAGCCCGCTTCGTTGACTCCACCGTTCTGCTCACCTTCGCCCTGGGTCTGGTGGTGGAGGGCACGCTGTCCTACTTCTTCTCAGGCATCTACCGCTCCACCTCCCCCCGCTACGCCATGGCGGCGCTGGACCTTGGGCCGCTGTACTTTCCCGAGGGCCAGTTTTACGCTACCCTGACTAGCATCTCTCTGCTGGTCCTGCTGTGGGCCTTTCTGCGCTTTACCCGCACTGGATATGCCATCCGGGCCACCATGCAGAACCGCATGGCAGCCCGGACGGTCGGGGTGAATGTGGACCGGGTGTCCTTAATTACCTTCGGTCTGGGAGCAGCCCTGGCGGGGGCCTCGGGCGCGCTGATCAGCTTCCTGTTCACATTTTTCCCCGCCAAGCATTGGGAATGGATTTCCCTGCTCATGGCGCTGATTGTGCTGGGAGGCATGGGCAGCCTGCTGGGCGCTCTGGTCGGTTCTCTGCTGTTGGGCGTCGCCTCCGCATTCGTCAGTTTTCACTTCGGCCCGATCTGGTCTCCGATCACCTTTTTCCTGGCTTTGTTCATCATCCTGATGGTACGCCCTCAAGGCCTGTTTGGAAAGAAACTGGAAGGAACGTGAAATGAGCGAGCAAACCATTGTTAAGGATGCGGTCAGCGATAAAAAGAATGTCTCCAGGTCCCGGGTCGTTTTTCTGGTGCTCGTCATTGCTGCGCTGGCGCTGTTCCCGCTGGTCCATTTAGCCGTTCCCCGGGGCCTGAACTACTGGATCCACATGGCCCTCTATGTCTTGATGTATATCACCATGGCGAGCAGTTGGAATATCATCGGCGGCTATGCCGGGTACGTTTCGCTGGGGCATAACGTCTTTTTCGCTGTCGGTGCATACTTCGCGGGGATGATGTTCGCCGAGCTGGGCATCTCCCCATTTATCATGACCCCGATTGCGGGCCTGGTTGCCTTCCTCGTAGGACTGCTGGTGGGCCTGATTTCTCTGCGCACGCGCGGTCCGGCCTTCATCATCACCACAATCGCCATGACCCTGCTCGCCAGCCTGCTTTTCGATAAATGGGAAGCAGCCGGCGGCGCGAACGGGCTGAGCCTGGCGCTGATCGACCTTCCGGCCCGTACCGCCAAGCTGCCGTTTTACTACGGGATGCTCATCCTCGCCATCGGTTCGATCTCCCTGTCGTACATGATCCGGCATTCGAAATTCGGCCTGGGGCTGCGCGCCATTTCGCAGGACGAGGTCAAGGCGGAATCTTCCGGCATCCCCACCAGCGAGTATAAAATCCTGGCCTTCGCTACCAGCGCCCTGTTCGTGGGCATGGCAGGGGCTATGTGGGGGTATTACCTGACCTACCTGCGCCCCTCCCTGTTCCTGAACATTACGCTGGCAGCCACACTGGTATTAATGGTGATCCTGGGCGGCAAGGGGACGGTCGCAGGGCCCGTCATCGGGGCCATCCTGCTCGTCTCTGTGAACGAGTTTTTTGTGGCCCAGCTTGGGGCTACCTCGCTAAACATCGTCGCCACCGGGGTTTTGATGATGGTGGTGCTGCTGTTCTTCCCTGCCGGGGTGGTGGGCACGCTGCTGGAACGGGGAAAGCTCCCGAGAATCATCAATTGGGAATAAGCGGCGTGGGCGATTCGATGAGCGGGGTCATCTGGTCCATCATCGCCGGGCTGACATTTGGCCTGTTTCAGCTTGCCAACCGCCGGGCCGGGCAGGAGCTGGATACGGCCCGGGGCAATTTTATCCTGCTGGTGGCGGCCCTGGTGGTGCTGCTCGCCGGGTCGCTCTGGGTCGAGGAGCTCGGGACACTGCTGGCAGCCCCGGCCTCCGCCTGGTGGAATTTCATCCTGGCGGGTTTTGTCCACTTTATCGGCGGGTGGACGCTGGTCACCATCAGCCAGAAAAAGATCGGCGCGGCCCGCACCGGTTCTTTGATGGGGGTCACGCCCCTGTTCGGTGCTCTCCTGGCGTTCCTGTTCCTGGGCGAAAAGGTCTCCCTGGTGCAGGGAGGAGGCATCCTACTGGTGGTGATGGGGGTTTATCTGGTGTCGAATGGCTGAACCCGAGTTGAAGGCTCTTCCGGGCACCGGGCCGCAGGCGCGCCTGTCATGGAGCAGCGCACTTCCCGGGCTGGGGATCGCGCTCTGCTTCGCCATCAGCGCGATCTTTGTGCGCCGCGGGCTGGAAGGACTGCCCTCTCCCCTGCTCGGGGTTACCCTGGGGATCGTCGCCGCCGTCCTGGCTTACGGCCCCTGGCTGTTTTTTACCAGCCGCCGGCGGAAGCCCGCGCGCCTCTCCCTGACGGGGCTCGGCTTTCAGATCCTGGCGGGCGTGCTGATCGGTCTGGGTACCTGGGCGCGCTATATCGCCACAGACCTGACCGAGGTGGGTGTGGTGCTGGCGCTGGGGAGAATTAACACGCCGCTTGTGCTCTTGCTGTCGCCTCTCTTTTTCGGGCGCAAGCTCGAGCGCGTGACGCTGAAAGTATGGATCGGGGCAGCGCTGATTGTGCTCGGTTCTCTGGTGCTCACTTTTCTGAACTGAGCCGGAAGGGACTGCACAACTCGCAGAGCCTATTTGAGACAGAATACGAGGTGGATAGGAATGCCTGAACAAGATTTAATTTCCAAGCTCGAGAACGCCTTTGAGTTCTCTCAAACCCAGGTTGAACGCCTGGTGCAGCAGCATCCCGATTACTTTCCTCTATACACAACGGGAGGCAAATGGAAGCATGGGGGCGAGGCGTGGACCAACTGGTGCGAGGGTTTCCTTGGAGGGCAGATGTGGCTCTTCTACCGGCGCACGGGTTCAGCAGCCTGGCGCGAGCGCGCCGAACATTACTCGCGCCTGATCCATCCCCGGCGCACCGACCGCAACGTGCACGACCTGGGATTTCTTTTCTGGTCCACTTACAAGCGCTGGTATGACCTCACCGGTGATCCCGAGCTGGAGCAGGTGGTATTCACGGCCGGGCAGACGATGAGCCTGCGCTTCAAGGAGAAAGGGCGCTACCTGCGTTCTTTTGTCTCCGAAGATTCGCTTTTCATCGATATTATGATGAATGTGGGTATTATTTTTTATACCGCGCAGCGCCTGAAAGACAAACGCCTGCTGGAGATTGCCTCCCAGCACTGCCTGACCACCCGCCGCACCCTGGTGCGCGGGGACGGCTCGACCGCTCACGAGGGGCTGTTCGACCTGGACACAGGTGAATTCCTGCGCCAGTCCACTCATCAGGGCTGGCGGGGCGATTCGGCCTGGGCCAGGGGACAGGCCTGGGCTCTCTACGGTTTCTGCACCGCTTACGAGCTTTCGGGTGACCGGCGTTTCCTGGAAACCTCCCGCCTGTGCGCCGAATTCTTCCTGAACAGCACCGACTTCAGCGCCTCCGCACCGGGTGGGGCCGGCATCCCGCCCAATGACTGGGACGACCCGCGCCAGCCGGTGCTGTACGAGAGCTCGGCAGCGGCCATCGCCGTCAGCGGGCTGCTGAACCTCTCTCGCGTGGTCCAGGACCCGGTTTACGCCGGCCGTTACCGGGAAGCGGCTCTGACCATTCTGGACACCCTGTGCGGGCCTCAGTACCTGGCGCAGGGGGATCCGGATTGGGAAGGGATTCTCAAACACGGCATTTACCACCGCGACAAAGGGGCTGGGGTGGATGAGAGCACTGCCTGGGGGGATCACTTCTTTGTCGAGGCGGTGGATAAGGCCCTCACGCTTTTACAGGAGGGGCAATGAACGGGAAAACCGCGATCGTCACCGGCGCCGGACGGGGAATCGGGCGGGGCATTGCCCTGGAGCTCGCCGCGCGCGGCTGGCAGGTGGTCATCAATTACAACAGCAGCCTGGCTGCCGCGGAGGAAACGCTGGAGGAAATCACCCGGCGCGGGGGAGGCGGCGCAGTGGTGCAGGCCAATGTCGCCCGCCTGGAGGATCACCCCGCCCTGATCGAGGCAGCCCTGGCGCTCTCCGGACGCCTGGACCTGCTGGTGAACAACGCCGGGATCGGGCCGCGCGTGCGGGTGGATATGCTGCAGGTGGGCGCGGAGAGCTACGATGAGGTGTTGGGCACGAACCTGCGGGGGCCGTTCTTCCTCACCCAGCGCGCCGCCAATAAAATGATCGAGCTGAAAAACGCCGGGCGCGTGCAAGCTCCGGCCATCGTGAATATCAGTTCCATCAGCGCTTATACGAGCAGCCCCATGCGGGCCGAGTACTGCGTCAGCAAGGCCGGCCTGAGCATGACCACGCGGTTGTGGGCAGACCGCCTGGCCGAGTATGGGATTAACGTCTATGAAATCCGGCCGGGGATCATCAAGACAGACCTGACCTCGGTGGTACAGGAGAAATACGACCGTATGATCTTTGAGAAGGGCATTACCCCGATTCGCCGCTGGGGACAGCCCGAAGATATCGGTAAGGCGGTGGTAGCCATCGCCGAGGGGCTGCTGCCCTTCTCTACCGGCGAGGTCATCAACGTGGATGGCGGTTTTCACCTCGCCCGGTTGTAGCAGTTCCAGGAGGCATGGATGAATGATTTGAAAGTCGTCACTTTTGGAGAGATCATGATGCGCCTCTCGCCCCCGGCTAACCAGCGTTTCCTGCAGGCCAGGAGTTTGGACCTGCAGTACGGGGGAGGCGAGTCCAACGTGGCTGTATCGCTGGCCCAGTTGGGCGTGCAGGCAGCGTTCGTCACCCGCCTGCCGGATAACGACCTGGGGGAAGCCTGCCAGAATTTCGTGCGCCAGTTCGGCGTGGACACCCGCCATATCCTGCGCGGCGGCAGCCGCCTGGGGATATACTTCCTGGAGCACGGGGCCATGCAGCGCGGCAGCAAGGTGATCTACGACCGGGCCGGATCGGCCCTGGCCGAAATCCGGCCCGGCATGGTGGATTGGGAGGCCGTTTTCGACGGGGCCTCCTGGTTCCACTGGACGGGGATCACCCCGGCGATCTCCGAGGGGGCGGCGGAGCCGGTGCGTGAGGCGGTGCAGGCGGCCCGCCGGGCCGGTCTCACCATCTCCGTGGACCTGAATTACCGGGCCAAGCTCTGGAAGTGGGGGAAAAAAGCCGGCGAGGTGATGGAGCCCCTGGTTTCGGAATGCGATGTCGCCATCGGCAACGAAGAAGACGCCGAAAAGGTGTTCGGGATCCGGGCCGAAGGGGCGGACGTGACTGCCGGGAAGGTGAGCGCGGACAGCTACCGCATGGTGTGTGAAAAGTTGTCGCAGCGCTTCCCGCGCCTTAAGACCATCGCCATCACCCTGCGCGGCTCGAAGTCTGCCAGCCACAATACCTGGAGCGCCGCCCTGTGGAAGGAGGGGGCTTTCTACCAGGGCTGCCAGTATGATCTTACCCACATCGTGGACCGGGTGGGGGGCGGCGACAGCTTTATGGCGGGTCTTATCTACGGCCTGAACGCCTACCCATCCGATCCCGGGCAGGCCTTGGAGTTTGCCCTGGCGGCTTCAGCGTTGAAGCATTCTATGTTTGGCGATTTTAACCTTGTCAGCCGAGCGGAGGTGGAGAAGCTGATGGGGGGAGACGCCAGCGGCCGGGTAAGCCGGTAGACAGGAGAGGAGCGCTTTATGGCCAGATTCAGCCGATTGAATGTGTATTCCACCATGATCCAGACCGGGGCTGTCCCGCTTTTCTATCACGACAATGTAGAGGAGGCGGTCTGCGCCATCCAGGCCCTGGTAGAAGCGGGGGTGCGCTGCGTTGAGTTCACCAACCGCGGCGACCGGGCGCATATTGTTTTTGAGCAGCTGGCCTGCCGGTTCCGGAACGAGCCCGGCTTGATCCTGGGCGCGGGCACAATCATGGATCCGGGAACGGCCTCGCTGTATATGCAGCTCGGGGCGGATTTCATCGTCAGCCCGATCTTCGACGAGGAGACTGCCCGGGTATGCAACCGCCGCAAAGTGGCCTACATCCCGGGCACAGCCACGGCTTCGGAGATTGCCCGGGCGCAGGAGATGGGGGCGGAAATCTGTAAAATATTCCCCGGGCAGCAGCTTGGCGGTCCGGGCTTCATCAAGGCGGTGATGGGGCCGATGCCCTGGGCCCGCCTGATGCCCACGGGCGGGGTCAGCCCGACCAGGGAAAATGTCCAGGGCTGGATCGAGGCCGGCGCAGCGGGGGTCGGCCTGGGCAGCAACCTGATCTCGAAACAGGTATTTATCGATGGCGCTTACAGCAGCCTGAAGGAGACGGCCGGGCAGGTCCTGGAATGGATCCGGGAATCACGCAGCCGGATAAACTTCAAGCTTTAGAAAAGTTATGAATAATCCAGATTTTTGTGCTGTGCGCCGGTACAGCCAGCACACAGCACGAAAACCATTGATCTGAGAGAAAGGTGGTCACTGCGATGGCACAAGCTTACCTGCGGGTCGCCCGGCTGCGCACCCCGGATGATTTCCGCAGCTATACACAAAAACTTGGTATTCAGATCCCGTTTGACGAGACGGTCGAACCCGCGCCTGCCGGGCCCCTGGCACAGCCCTATCGCCTTTCTGACGGCACCCTGATCGGGAACCGGTTTGCCGTGCAGCCGATGGAAGGTTGGGACGGCACACCGGACGGCAACCCGACGGAATTCACCCTGCGCCGCTGGGACCATTTTGGGCGCAGCGGCGCAAAGCTCATCTGGGGCGGGGAGGCGGTTGCGGTGCGCCACGATGGACGGGCGAACCCCAACCAGCTCGTGATCGCCCCGCATACGCTGGCGGGCCTGGACCGGCTGCGGAAGACCCTTCTTCGGGCGCATATCGAGACGGCAGGCTCGCAGGATGGCCTTCTGATCGGCCTGCAGCTCACCCATTCGGGCCGTTTCTGCCGTCCGAACGAGAAAACCCGCCTGGAGCCGCGCATCCTCTACCACCACCCGCTGCTGGACCGCCTCTTCAACCTCCCGCCGGACTATCCGGTGCTGAGCGATGGGGAGATTGGAGACCTGATTGGAGATTACGTGACCGCAGCCTGCCGGGCGCAGGAGCTGGGTTTCGATTTTGTGGACCTGAAGCACTGCCACGGCTACCTGGGGCATGAATTCCTGAGCTCCCGGCTGCGGCCCGGGAGGTACGGGGGCTCGTTCGAGAACCGCACGCGCTTCCTGCGGGAGATCGTGGATGGGATCCGCCGGGAGGCTCCGGGCCTGCGCATGGGAGTGCGGGTGAGCATCTTCGATTTTGTCCCCTTCCGCGGCGGCGAGGACGGTGTGGGCCGGCCTCTGGAATACCGGGATGAGAACGGGCGCTATCCCTACGCCTTTGGCGGGGACCCGGACGACCCGTTGAAAATTGACCAGACGGAACCTGAGATGTTCCTGGAACTGCTTCAATCGCTGGGGATCGAGCTCGTCAACCTGTCGGTAGCCAGTCCTTACTATAACCCCCATCTGATGCGCCCGGCCTATTTCCCGCCCTCGGATGGCTACCTCCCGCCTGAGGACCCGCTCGTGGGGGTCGCCCGCCAGATCAACAACGCAGCCGAGCTGAAGTCCAGGTTCCCCGGGCTGGCGATCGTGGGGACCGGCTACTCGTACCTGCAGGACTGGCTGCCCTACGTAGCCCAGCACACCGTCCGCACCGGGATGATTGACTTCATCGGGCTGGGCCGCATGGTGCTCTCCTACCCGGAGATGGCGGCGGACGTCCTGGCGGGAAGAGTGCTGGACCGGAAACGCATCTGCCGTACCTTCAGCGACTGCACCACCGGGCCCCGCAACGGTATGATCTCGGGCTGCTTCCCCCTGGACCCGTTTTACAAGGAGATGCCTGAGGCTCAGCGCCTGAAAGAAATCAAAGGGGAAGCATGAGACTGGTCAGCGTTCAGGACGCGGTCAGCATTGTGCGCGATGGAGACCTGCTCCTGATCGGCGGCTCCGGCGGCGGGCACGCCGTGCCCGAAGCTCTGATCGCCGGGCTGCAGGAGCGCTTCGCACGGGAAGGTTCTCCGCGCCAGATCAGCCTGCTTCACCCGGTCGGGCTGGGGGATATGCAGTCGCAGGGGGTGGCGCGCCTGGCGGACCCGGTCTTGCTCAAGCGCATCGTCACCGGAGCGCTGGTCAACACACCGCCCATTCAGGAGCTGGCGAAGCGCGGCCAGGTGGAAGCCTACACCCTGCCCCAGGGCTCGCTCTCGCAGTTGATGCGTGAGATGGCAGCCGGGAGGCCGGGGCTGCTCTCGCACGTGGGCCTGCACACCTTCGTGGACCCGCGCTACGGGGGCGGGCGCCAGTCCGAGACGGCGAAGGAAGACCTGGTGGAGCTGGTCGAGCTGGGCGGGCGGGAATGGCTGTTCTATAAGCCCTACCGGGTGGACGTGGCCTTCCTGCGCGGCACCACCATTGACGAGGATGGAAACGTGACCATGGAGCGCGAGGCCGTCTTTGGCGAGATGCTCTCCATGGCTCAGGCCACCCGCAACAGCGGCGGGGTGGTGATCGTCCAGGCCGCCCGCCTGGCGGAGCGCCACAGCCTGCCTCCAAAAGAGGTGAAAATCCCCGGAATGCTGGTGGACCTGGCGGTGATCGTCCCCGACCAGGCGCAGACCTACCGCACATCGTATAACCCCTCGTATGCGGGGGAGCTCAGAGTGCCGCTCTCGGAGATCCCGGTCTTGCCGCTGGATGAGCGCAAGGTGATGGCGCGCCGGGCGGCGATGGAACTCTTCCCCGGGGCCGTGTGCAACCTGGGGGCCGGGGTCTCCACCGGGATCGCCAATATCGCCGCAGAGGAAGTCTTCCTGGACAGCATTATCCTGACCAACGAGCAGGGCCTGATCGGCGGCGCGCCGGCCTCGGGGGTGGATGCCGGCGCGGCCTTCAACTACGACGCGATGATCGACCAGCCTTACCAGTTTGACTTCTACGACGGAGGCGGGCTTGACCTGGCCTTTCTGTCCTTCGCCCAGGCCGGCCCGGACGGCAGCGTGAACGTCAGCCGTTTCAACGGGCGCGTGATCGGGGTTGGGGGCTTCCAGAACATCGCTCAAAACGGCAGGAAAGTGGTCTTCAGCGGGTCTTTCACTGCCGGCGGGCTGCGCATCGACTGGAGCGAGGAGCGCTTTAACCTGCTCTCCGAGGGAAAACATCCCAAGTTCGTGGAGCAGTTGGAGCAGGTATCATTCAACGGGCGCTTTGCCTGGGAGAACGGGCAGGAGGTGCTCTTCGTGACCGAGCGGGCCGTATTCCGCCTGGGCGAGGCCGGGCTTGAGCTGGTTGAGATCGCGCCCGGCGCGGACCTGCAGCGGGACGTGCTCGACCGCATGCACTTCAAACCCCGGGTCTCCCCGCACCTGTGCGAGATGGACGCCCGGCTGTTCCGCCCCGGGACGTCCGGCATCGGGGACCTGATCCGCAGCCGCCCCAGGCTGAATATTCCGGAGCGGTTAAGGGCCCTGGAATGGAATGGGTGAGGCCAGGAAGAAGATGAATCCAACAGAGCGAGAAAACGAAGCGATTGAGGTCAGCCGCCCGGAGGCGGGGGTGGCCCTGGTGAGCATCCGTTCGGAGCCTCTGGGCGTGCTGCGTTTCGGGGTGAAGCGCAGCCTGCAGGAGACCCTGCACAACCTGGAGGCGGACCCGGGGGTGCGCTGCCTGGTCTTGACCGGGGCCGGGAAGGCCTTTTCGGTCGGCTCGGACATCCGCAATTTCAGTACGGAAGTGGGCTGGCTGCTGGAGAACGAGTACGTGGAGGCCGGGCTGAATGCGGCCGTCGAGACCTCACGCCTGCCGGTCATCGCCGCCTGCAACGGCTTCACCCTGGGCGGCGGGGCAGTGCTGGCGCTGGCTTGCGATTTCCGCACCGCGGCCGCCTCGGCAATATTCGGGTTCCCGGAAGTCAAGCTGGGGGCTTTCGCCTCGGGCAGCGGCACCCAGCGCCTGCCCCGCCTGGTCGGCCGCGGGCGGGCGCTCGACCTGCTGCTCAGCGGGCGGACCATTGGCGCGGAGGAGGCGCTGCGCATCGGGCTGGTGGAGTACGTCTTCCCCGATGAGGAACTGGTGCCCGAGAGCCTGGCCCTGGCGAAAGCGATTGCCGCCAACGGGGCCTCCGCGGTAGCAGCAACCAAAGAGTGCGTCAACACCGGGCTGCGCGAGGGCTGGGAAGCCGGGCTGGCGAAAGAACGGGAGCTGCGGGTGCGCACCGGCCGGGGATTCGAGGCGCAGGAAGGCCGCAATGCCTTTCTGGAGAAACGCGCCCCGCGTTTCTACGAAGGGCAGGAGTAGCGTATGCGGCTTGTCCGCTACCGGCGAGGGCCGGTGCAGTCCACCGGCGCGCTGCTGGGCGAGCAGGTGATTGACCTGCCCCGGCTGTGCGGGTCTCCGGCGGATATGCTCGCTCTGCTGGGAGATGCCCGGGAGCTGGAGAAGGCGCAGGAGGCTCTGGGCCGGCGGTCTGGAACGGAGGGCGAATATGGCCTGCCGCTCTCGGAAGTGCAGCTGCTGGCGCCCGTCCCGAACCCGGGGAAGATCGTCGGGGTGGGCTTCAACTACCCATCCCCGGGACAGGAGCGGGAAGCGGCTCGCCCCCCTTACCCGGTCCTTTTCGAGCGCAACGCGGGCTCGTTGATCGGCCCGGGCGAGGCCATTCGCCTGCCGCCCGAGACGCAGCAGGCGGCGATCGAGTGCGAGCTGGTCCTGGTGGTCGGCAAGGGGGGGAAGCGCATCCCCGAATCTCAGGCCCTGGAGGCGCTGGCAGGATACAGCGTGGCAAACGACGTCACCGCCCGCGATCTGGAGCGGCGCGCCTCGCAGTGGACGGGGGGTAAGCTCCTGGATGCATTCCTACCCCTGGGGCCGGGGATCACGACGCGAGACGAAATTCCGGACCCGGCAGCCCTGCGGATGCGCTCCTGGATCAATGAAACCCCGGTGCAGGACGGTTTTACGGGGGAGATGCTCTACGCTCCGGCAGAGCTGGTGGCTTATATCTCCTGGCTGATCACCCTGCGTCCGGGCGACCTGATCCTAACCGGCAGCCCAAAGCGCCTGGGGCGCCTCCCCGCCCCCGAGGTCTTTCTGCAGGCCGGTGACCGGGTGCGGCTGGAGATCGAGGGCCTGGGAGGCCTGGAAAACCCCGTGGAGGCGGAGAAGCATGGCTGAGACTTACCGGATGGGGATCGTGGAGCGCCCGGAAGAGGTGCGGTTCGAGACGCGGGCGCTGCCCGAGCCGGGCGAAGGCGAGGTGCTGATCGGCGTGCGTGCGGCCTCCATCTGCGGGTCGGATCTGCACGTCTACCGGGGCAGGCATCCTTCGGCGGCCCTGCCCTCGGCCATCGGCCACGAGCTGTCGGGCGAGGTGCTGCGCACCGGCCCGGGTGTGAGGCGCTTAAAGCCGGGCGACCGGGTAACCGTCGAGCCGGTGGTGACCTGCGGGGAGTGTGAAGCCTGCCTGCGCGGCGCGTACCATCTCTGCAGCCGGATCAGCTTCCAGTACCGGGTCGGGCAGGGCGCTTTCACCCCTTACTTCCTGGTGCAGGAGCGCTGGGCGCACTTGCTGCCGGATACCCTGAGCTTCGAGCAGGGGGCCCTGATCGAGCCGCTGGCAGTGGCGGTGCACGCGGCCCGGCTGGCCGGGCTGCAGCCCGGGCAGCCTGTGGCGATCTTTGGAGGCGGGGCCATCGGGCTGCTGGCGCTGCAGGTGGCCCTGGCTTCCGGGGCCGGGCCGGTGTTTCTGGTGGACGTGCACGACTTCCGGCTGGAGCTGGCCCGCCGGCTGGGTGCGGCCGCGACCTTTAACAACCGCCAGGTGGATGCGGTCGCAGCGATTCTGGATGCGACGCGGGGGCAGGGGGTGGAGCGCGCCTTCGAGGCCGTCGGCCTGGAGGTTACCCTGCAGCAGGCGCTCCGGTCGCTCCGCAAAGGGGGGCGGGCGGTCCTGCTGGGGATTTTCGAAGAGCTGGAGATCAACCTGCCCGCCAACCTGTTCGTGCAGCGGGAACTCACCCTCACGGGCTCGCAGGGCTATAACTGGGATTTTCAGACCGCCCTGGCCCTGGCCGGCGCAGGGCGGGTGGACCTGGAAGCCCTGATCACCCCCCGGCTGCCGCTCGAGCGGCTGGGGGAGGCCTTCGAACTGCTCCAGGCCCGGCCCAGGGTAGCGCTGAAGGTGG
>JAEWYL010000227.1 GCA_023395675.1 Chloroflexota bacterium
AGCGCGTCTTCCTGATCGGAGCCGGAAAAGCCGGCGCGCCGATGGCCCGGGCCGCCTCCCGCATCCTGGGAGACCGGCTGGAGAGAGGCATCGTGATTGTGAAGGAGGGCTACGCCGGGGATGAAGACCTGCCCGGCGTGGAGCTCCTGGAGGCCGGGCACCCGATCCCGGACGAGCGCGGCGCCGCAGGGGCAGCCCGCATCCTGGAGCTGTTAGCCGGCGCCCGCCCCGATGACCTGGTGCTCTGCCTGATCTCCGGCGGCGGTTCCGCCCTCCTGGTTTCGCCCGCGCCCGGCGTCAGCCTGGCAGACCTGCAGGGGCTGACCTCCGCCCTGCTGGCCTGCGGGGCGAACATCAACGAGATTAACACCCTGCGCAAGCACCTGGACCAGGTGAAGGGCGGGCAGCTCGCCCGCAGCGCCGCCCCGGCCCACCTGGCTTCGCTGATTCTCTCCGATGTGGTTGGAGACCCGATGGATATCATCGCCTCCGGCCCCACCGTGCCCGACCCGACCACCTTTCCGCAGGCGCAGGCGGTGCTGGACAAATACAATCTGGATGCCCAGGTCCCCAGGCCCATCCTGAGCCGCCTGTGGGCCGGTGTGAGCGGCGAGATCCCGGATACGCCCAAGGAGGGCGATCCGCTCTTCGACCGCGTGCAGAATGTGATCATCGGCAGCAACCGCCAGGCAGCGGAAGCCGCCCTGGCCCAGGCCAGGGTCGAGGGCTTCCAGACCCTGCTGCTGACCACCTTCCTGCAGGGGGAGGCGCGCCACATCGGCCGCGCCCTGGGGGCCGTTGCCCGCCAGATCGCTGAGGACGGGCAGCCGCTGCCGCGCCCGGCCTGCATTCTGGCTGGTGGTGAGACCACCGTGACCCTGCAGAACCGGGGCGGTCTGGGAGGCCGCAACCAGGAGCTGGCCCTAAGCGCCGCCATCGAGATCAGCGGGCTGTCCGGTGTGATGGTGGTCGCCCTGGCGACGGATGGCGGCGACGGCCCCACCGACGCAGCCGGCGCGGCGGCGGGCGGGGATACCCTGGCCCGGGCCGCGGCTGCAGGCCTGGATCCGCACGACTTCCTGGCGCGCAACGACTCTTACCACTTCTTTGACTGCCTGGGAGACCTGCTCAAACCCGGCCCCACCCAGACCAATGTCAACGACCTGGCCTTTATTTTCGCCTATTGATGACCCACATGCCTGAATCACAACTCCCGCTCGTCATCGTCACCCACACCCTCCCTGCGGGCTGGCTGGCCTCCCTCGAAGGTCGCTGCCGGCTCGTCACTGGCCCGGAAGACGCCACCCGCCTCGAGCCGGAGTTGGCGCAGTCCCTGCCGGAAGCCGAGGGCCTGTTCTCTCTGCTCACCATCCCGGTGGATGCGGGGCTGCTCGAAAAGGCCCCGCGTTTGAGGGTGGTCAGCAACATGGCGGTTGGCTACGATAATATTGACCTGGCGGCCTGCACCCGCCGTGGGATTCCGGTGGGCAACACCCCCGGGGTGCTCACCGAGGGCACCGCCGACCTGGCAATGGCTCTCCTGCTGTCCGCCGCGCGCGGCCTGCAGCAGGCCAGCCAGGACGCGCGCCAGGGGCGCTGGACGACCTGGCACCCGGCCGGCTGGCTCGGCGCGGACCTGGACGGCGCCAGCCTGGGGATTATCGGCCTGGGGAAGATCGGGCAGGCAGTCGCCCGCCGGGCCAGCGCCTTCGGCCTGCGCATCCTGTACAACGACAACAAACCCTGCCCTGAGCTCGAAGCCGCCGTCGGGGCCGAATGCCTGCCCCTGGATGAACTGCTCAGCCGCAGCGATTTTGTCTCTCTGCACGTGCCGCTTACCCCTGGGACACGCGGCCTGATCAACGACCGCACCCTGGCCCTGATGAAGCCAACCGCCATCCTGGTGAACACCGCCCGAGGCCCGGTGGTGGACCCCGCCTCGCTCCAGCGAGCCCTGGAAGAGGGCCGCCTGGCCGGCGCCGCCCTGGACGTGACCGATCCCGAGCCCCTGCCGCCCGGTCACCCGCTCTACCGCCTCCCGAACTGCCTGATTGTCCCGCATATCGGTTCCGCCACCTTCCGCACCCGCCGCCGTATGGCGGAGCTGGCCTGCGAGAACCTGCTCGCCGGGCTGGAGGGCCGCCGGCTGCCTTTCTGCGTCAACCCCGAAGTTTACGAAAAACAGGGGAATTCTCCCACCTAGGATCTATGGCTCCCATCACCCACACGCGCACCTTCCGGGTTCGTTATTACGAATGCGACGCATACGGACACGTCAACAACGCCAACTACCTGCGCTATATGCAGGAGACTGCCTTCGATGCCTCGGCTGCGGCCGGTTTCGGCATGGAGGCATACGCCAGCCTGGGCCGCCTGTGGCTGGCGCGCGCCACCGAGATCGAGTATCTGCAGCCTCTGCGCTACAACGACACCTTTGAGGTGACGACCTGGGTGGCGGATATGCGCCGCGTGTCCTCCCGCCGCATCTACGAGTTCCGCCGCCAGGACGACCTGGTTGCCCGGGCCTTTACCGACTGGGTCTTCATCGACTCCGCCACCCGCCGGCCCGCGCCTGTTCCCCCACAGGTGAGCGGCGCTTATCTTGACCCTGAGGGAAACCGCCCGTCCTCCCCGCGCAAGCCCTTTCCTCCTGCCCCGCCCCCGCCGCCCGGGGTCTTCACCACTCACCGGAAAGTGGCCTGGAAAGACATAGACGGGGCCTGGATCGTCAACAACCCCATTTATCTGGAATACGTGGAGGAGGCCGGCTTTGAGGTGGTCGCCGCTCACGACTGGCCGGTGGAACGTATGACTGCCGAGGGCTTCGGGATCCTCATTCGCAAGCACCGGATCGAGTACCTGTCCCCGGCCCGGCTGGGAGACCTGCTGGAGATCAGCACCTGGGCCTCCGATGTGCGCCGTTCGACCGCCACGCGCCACTACTGCCTGCGGCAGGCGTCCAGCGGAGAGGTGGTAGCCCGGGTGGACAGCCTGGGGGTATGGGTGGATCTCGCTGCCGGCCGCCCGATCCGCATCCCGCCCGGATTTATGCACAGCTTTGCGCCGAATATCGTCCCCGCGCCCGGCTCCAATCAGGACCAGAGCGCCGCCCGTGAAGCCGCATGAACGCTGGACAGCCTTTCACTCCCTCGTACCTGAGCCTGCTCGAAAGCGGCGAGCTGCAGGCGCGCGCGGCGGCGGCTAACGAGCTGCTCTCCCCCTGCCGCACCTGCCCTCGCGCCTGCGGGGTAGACCGCCTGAGCCGGCAGGCAGGGGTCTGCTGCAGCGGGCTCAAAGCCCGGGTCGCCGCCTACGGCCCGCATCCCGGGGAGGAAGCGCCGTTGAGCGGCTGGCGCGGCTCCGGCGCCATCTTCTTTGCCCGCTGCAACCTGCGCTGCCAGTACTGCCAGAATTACGCTATCAGCCAGAGCGACGCCGGCGTTGAGGTATCGCCCGCCGGGCTGGCGGAGATCATGCTCGAACTGCAGAGGCGCGGCTGCCACAATATCAATTTCGTCTCTCCCACCCACGTTGCCCCCCAGATATTAGCCGCCGTACTGGAGGCCGCGCGTGCCGGGCTGCGCCTGCCGCTGGTGTATAACACCGGCGGTTATGACTCGCTGGAGATGCTGCGCCTGCTCGACGGCGTGATTGACATCTACCTGCCGGACATGAAATACAGCAGCCAGCCGGTCGCGCGGCACTATTCCCGCGCCCGCGATTACCCGCCGGTCAACCAGGCTGCCGTGCGCGAGATGCACCGGCAGGTGGGCGATCTCCGCACCACTGCGGATGGGCTGGCTGTGCGCGGGTTGATGGTTCGCCACCTGGTGCTGCCTTTCGGCCTGGCAGGGACCGCCGAGGTGGTGCGCTTTTTGGCGGAGGAAATTTCCGCAGGCACCTATTTGAACCTGATGGATCAGTATCACCCGGATTACAACGCCCGGCGCTACTCGAAGCTGGCCCGCAGGATCAAGCCGGAGGAGTACGCCCAAGCGATGGAGATGGCCCGCCAGGCGGGGCTGAAAACCCTCGCCTGAAGGCGTTTCGTGATTCCTTGACAGCCCTTCACGGCGCGGGTAAACTTGTTTTTATGA
>JAEWYL010000303.1 GCA_023395675.1 Chloroflexota bacterium
CAGAACTCCAAGGGCGCCATCGTGCACGGCTTTGGCCGCGGCCTTGCCGCGCTGGAACTGCTGCCGGCCTTGTTGTCGAACCTGGATTGGCGCGATGACAACATCCGCGCAGCGATTGATTCGGGTATGTATGCGACCGACGTTGCGGTGGAAGCCGCGGTGGCGGCCGTACCGTTCCGTGATGCGTACAAGGCTGCAGCAGCGGCATCGGATACGGCAGGGCAGGGACGTACGCCCGAAGGCAGCCTGGCGGCGCGTGTGTCGCCCGGTGCGGCCGCGGATCTTCGCCTTGAGGAGCTTGTTGCGCGCTGGAGCGCGTTGCAGGGTTGAGGTTTTGATACGGGCGCCGAAAGGTGCCCGTATTGGCTTTTTCCCGGCTCTTGCTGTGGCTGTGGCTTTGGCTTTGGCTTTGGCTGTGGCTCTGGCTTCGAAAAGCGGGCCGGGGGGGCGCCCGGCCCCCCCCCCCCCCCACAGATTGCACGAGTTCAGCGTGGTATGGTCCTTATTAACAGCCCCGGAACCTGCCCCTGCAAAGAATTTTTATTCAACCTCGATCGTCTGCCGTAGATAGGGATAGTACACTCGCTCGAAGCCTGCGCGCTTCAAAGATTTCTGGAGGATCTCTGCCGGCTTTTCTTCCCCATGCACCAGGAACACCTGCTTCACGCAGTCCTTCACTGCGCCGGCATACTCCTGCAAGAAGCGCTTCCCCGCGTGCGCCGACAGTCCTTCCAGGCGCGCCACCTCCGCTTTGCAGTCGAACATATCCCCCCAGATCTCCACCTGCTTCTCTCCGTCCAGCAGGGCCCGCCCCAGGGTGTTCGGGGCCTGGTAGGAGACGATCAGGATGGTACTGCGCTCATCCTCGATGTTCTGGCGCAGGTGGTGCACCACTCGCCCGGATTCGAGCATGCCCGAGGCCGAGATGATGATCATGGGTTCATCCCGTTCATTCAAAGCCCGCGATTCCTGTACCGTCTGCACGTAGCGCAATAGGTCAAAGCCCAGCGCCCGGCGGTTCCCGCTCTCCTGTATGAAGTTCCGGGTTTCCTCGTCAAAATAGTTCTCGAAATCAATGAACACCTTCGAGGCCTCCACCGCCAGCGGGCTGTCCACGAACACGGGCACCTCCGGGATCTCCCCGCGCTCGATGAGCTGGTGCAGGTGGTAAACCAGTTCCTGGGTGCGCCCCACCGCAAAGGCGGGCACGATCACCTTGCCGCCCCGCTCGAGGGTGCGCACCAGGATCTGCGCCAGCGCCTCCTGCACCTGGCGCGGGTCGCCGTGGCTTGAGCCGCCGTAGGTGCACTCCATAATCAAGGTGTCCACCCCCTCCGGTAGCACCGGGTCTTTGATCAGGGGCAGGTTGCGCCGCCCGATATCTCCCGAAAACCACAGCCGGTGCAGCTTCCCTTTTTCCTCGATCTCCAGCTCCACCGCAGCCGAGCCCAGGATATGGCCCGCCTCGAGCAGGCGCGCCTTCACCCCCGGCACGGGCTCGAAGGGCTGCCCGTACTGGGCCAGGCTGAAATGTCCCGCCACCCGCCCGGCGTCCTCCTGGGTGTAGAGCGGCTCGGGTGGGGTCCACTTCTTCTTCCCGTTTTTGCCGTTGGCGTCCGCCTCCTGGATCTGGGCTGAATCGCGCAGCATGATATCCGCCAGATAGGCGCTGGCGGGGGTGGCAAAGATGCGCCCCTCGTAACCCTGCTTTACCAGACCGGGCAGGTTTCCGGCATGGTCGATATGGGCGTGGGACAGGATCACCGCATCCAGCTTCTGCGGGTCAAGATCGAAACTGCGATTGAAATCGAAGGCCTCGCGCCCGCGCCCCTGGTACAGCCCGCAGTCCAGCAGCAGGGTGTGGTTGTTGATCTTTAACAGGTGCTGCGAGCCGGTCACCGTGCGCGCCGCGCCCAGAAAAGATATTTGCATGGAAGGGATATCCTCTCGTGTGAATACGGGCTGCCCGCGGCTCGAAACCCCCTCGCCCCCGATATCCTTCGGGTCCCGTCTGAAATTCCCCCTGTTCTCCGGCTTTTATTTTAACTGGTTTTTTCAAAACAGCGAGCCTGGATCAGAGTTCCAGGCTCTGCCGGCGTTTTTTCAGGATTATGAGGGGTTGTTCAAAGTCAGAGCAAGGCGACAGCGTACAATCAAACGGACCGGGCGAAGCCCGGTCCCGTTGATTGTACTGAATACCTTCTGGCTTATAGTTCCGCCATCGAGTTTCGCTCCGGGAAGCGCACCGGTTCGATGCCAACCTCTTTCAACTTTGCGCGCAGGATGCTGGCGGGCTTCTCCTCGGCGTGCACCAGGAAGACCTCTTTCAGCCGCCCTCCCGCGGCCCGGGCGTACTCGACCAGCATATCCTGCCCGGCGTGCGCCGACAGCCCGCCGATGGTGGCCACCTCCGCCCGCCGCTGGTAGACCTCGCCGAAGATCTTCACCCGCTCCTCCCGGTCCGCCAGCCTGCGGCCCAGGGTGTGGGGAGCCTGCCAGGAGACGATCAGGACCGTGTTTTTCGGATCCTCGATATTGTTCTTCAAGTGGTGCAGGATGCGCCCGGTCTCCGCCATCCCCGAAGCCGAGAGGATCACCATCGGGCCTTTTTTATCGTTCAGGGCCTTGGATTCTTCCACCGAGCGGATCAATTTGAGCTTATCGAAGCCGAGCGCTTTCTTGTGCTGGTGGCTGCGGATAAACTCCGTCGTCTCCTGGTCAAAACATTCCGGGTGGGCGGCGAAAACGTCGGAGACGTTCACCGCCAGCGGGCTGTCCACGATTACCGGGATCTCGGGGATCTCATTCGCCACGGTCATGCGGTGCAGGTCGTAGACCAGCTCCTGGGTGCGGCCCACCGCGAACGCCGGCACGATAATCTTCCCGCCGCGCTCCACCGTGCGGCAGACCACCTCCCGCAGCTCATCATAAGCCGACTCAGGATCGCGGTGCGCTTTATCCCCATAGGTGGCCTCCATGAGCAAAAAGTCGGCCTCCGAGGGCAGCACCGGGTCCCGGATCAGGGGCAGATTCCGCCGCCCGATATCGCCCGAGAACCACAGCCGGAAGCGCCTGCCCCGCTCCTCGATATCGAGCACCACCGCGGCCGACCCGAGGATATGGCCCGCATCCACCAGACGGGCGGTGACCCCGGGCAGCGGTTCGAAAGGCTGGTCGTACTTCACGCCCTCGAAGTGCTGCGCCACCAGCGCCGCATCTTCCATCGTGTACAGCGGCTCCACCTCCTGCCGGTTGTTGGTGCCGCGGTTGTTTTTGTTCTTTTTCCGGTTGAGGTACTGCGCGTCCGATTCCTGGATATGCCCCGAATCCAGAAGCATGATATTCGCCAGGTGGGCGGTGGCAGGGGTGGCGTAAATGCGCCCGTCGTAGCCCTGCTTGACCAGGTTGGGCAGGTTGCCCGAGTGGTCAATATGGGCGTGAGACAGGATCACGGCGTCCAGGCCTGCCGGGTCGAAGGGGAAATTCAGGTTGCGCTCGTACGATTCCTGCCGCGGGCCCTGGTACAGCCCGCATTCCAGCAGCAGGCGGCGCCCGTTGATCTCCAGCAGGTGCTGCGAACCGGTCACAGTGCGGGCTGCGCCGTGAAAATGGATTTTCATTGGACCTCCTTGGGTCTGGCTGCCTTGCGGCACCGGGCAGCGCCGGTGGAGCTCACAGGTCCCGCAGCAGGGCGAGAATCTCCTCGCCGAAGTTCTCCATGCGCCAGGGCACCTCGCGCAGGATCGAGGCCAGTTCTTCCAGGTTGCGCGGGTTTTTCTCCGCCAGGGTATGGAGCAGATCGCGGGGGAGGATGATATCCGATTTCACGCCCATGCTGGCAGCGGTGGTCTTGCGCCAGCTGCGCAGGGCGTCAATGCGGTTCAGAACCGCTTCGTCCGGCCTCTTTTGCGGCGGGGGGTAGACCGGCGCGGCCTGCAAACCGCGGGCGACTGCGCTCACCAGCCCGGCTCCATGGCGCGAGATCTGCCCGCTGGTCATCCCGGGCAGGCCGCGCAGGTCCTTTGGCACCGCCGGGAGGCGGCTGGCGACCGCCACCAGGGTCTGGTCGCTGATCACCTTGAAGAGCGGGCGGTTCACGTGCCGGGCGGCCTTATCCCGGTAGCTGCAGAGCTCGCGCAGCACAGCCACCTGCTGCGGGCTGAGGTCGTACACGCCCGGGATGCGCCAGCAGTCTCCGTTGCGCTCCTCGGGGTCGCGCCCGTTGACGTTCCGCATGCGGTCGAAATCTTCCTCCGCCAGGGGCAGCAGATCCTGCTCCTCCAACTGGCGGTGCAGCCGGTGCCGCAGGGGGATCAGGTAGTGCGTGTCCAGCTGGGCGTAAGCGATCAGCGGCGGGGGCAGCGGGCGCTGTCCCCAATTGGCCCGCTGGAAACGCTTATCCTGCTGCACGCCGAACTCCGCCTCCAGCAGGGAACCCAGACCGACCGCCTCGATCCCCAGGATGCGGGCGGCAACCATGGTGTCAAACAGGTGGTTGAATTTGAACCCGAAGTCGCGGCGCAGGCACAGGATGTCGTACTCGGCCGCGTGAAATACCTTCTCGATCTCGCGGCTGCTGAATAGCGGCGCCAGAGGCGATAGATCTTCCACCGCCAGCGGATCCACCAGATAATCCGCGCCGGGCGTGGAAAATTGGATCAGGCAGACCTGTTCTCGATAGGCATACAGGCTGTTCGATTCGGTATCTACCGCTACCAGCGGCTCTTCCATTAAGGTCGCTGCCAGTGATTTTAATGCCGAATACCGTGTAATCAAAGTGGCTTGAGCGATACTTTCCCCAGTCATGATTGGATTATTATAATCGCTTTTTTTCGCCCGCGCTTCCCAAGCTGATCGCGTTGCGTGAAAAAAGGAGATTAAATTGCCGGGGCGTGGTTTTCCGGCACTTTGCGCTGAAAATCCGCGCCTGCGCTTTGTAGGCTTTGACCGCCCCCCTTTATACCGGAGCTTGCACGTTCCCCCCGGCTGTGACATAATTCCTGCAGAAAGGATGAGGTGAAGATGCTGCGAAAACCTGAACCCATTCTGGTCGCCGACCGGTTCCAACCCCTGCTCGAGGCCCTGCTCGAACTGCTGGAGAGCCTGGGGGAAGAGGACTGGCGGCGGCCCGTGCACGGCGGGGAATGGACGGTGAAGGACCTGGCCCAGCACCTGCTGGGGGACGAGATCGGCATCCTCTCCGGCAAGCGCGACCGCTACGCCGGGGAATCCGCGCCCCCGCCGGTCTGGGAGGGGTTGGTAGGCTGGATCAACCGGCGCAACGCCCTGTGGGTGGAGGCCACGCGCCGCATGAGCCCGCGCCTGATTTGCGAGCTGCTGCGCACGACCGGGGAGGCGGCGAACGCCTTTTTCCTCACCCTGGACCCCTTCGCTGCGGGCGTCCCTGTTCACTGGGCAGGGACGGAGCCCGCGCCGGTGTGGCTGGACATCGCCCGCGAGTTCACCGAGCGCTGGCACCACCAGCAGCATATCCGCGAGGCGACCGGGCGGCCCGGCGCCGCCGGCCCCGAATTCCTGGCGCCGGTGCTGGAGGCCTTTGTGCACGCCCTGCCCGTGGCCTACCGGGAGGTGCAGGCCCCCGAGGGGACGGCGGTCTCGCTGGCGGTGCGCGGGGAGGCGGGCGGCGTCTGGGCGGCGGTGCGAGAGGGGCAGCGCTGGGAGCTGTACCGCGGCAGCCCGGAGCAGCCCGCGGCGCAGGTCGAGCTGGACGAGGGGAGCGCCTGGCGGCTGTTCACCCGCGGCCTGTCCCGGGAGGAGGCGCGCAGCCGGGCAAAGCTCTCGGGCGATACAGCCCTGGCGGAGAAAGCGCTGGAAATGGTGTCGATTCTGGCCTGATGGACTTCCCGCCCCCACCCTGGCGCCTGCGCGGCGCCGCCCTGTGCGTCCTGCGCCTGGTGAAGATGGAGCGCGCCCGCCCCTTCGTCCCGCCGGGGCTGCGGCTGCTTCCCGTGCTGCCCGGCAGGACTCTCGGGATCCTGTACTTCGCCGCCTACGGCCCCGGCTCCGACCTGGAATACAATGAACTGATCGTCGCGCCCTGCCTGGTGCGGCGCGGCCTAAACAGCGGGTTCTGGGTCTCCCATATCTACGTGGACCATCCCGGCTCGCAGGCCGGAGGGCGGGAGATCTGGGGCCTGCCCAAGGAGCTGGCGCGCTTTCACTGGCAGGTTGGCGAGCAGGCGCTGCAGGTGGAGGCGCGCCAGGGTGAGACAGGCCTGGCCTCCCTGGGCGGGCCGTTCCCCTGGTGGGGGCCGGCGCTGCCCCTGGCGCTGCCCGCCGTCAGCCGGCTGGGCGGGAAGAACCTGGGTTTCTGGGGCCTGGCGCGGGCCCGCCTGGGGCTCTCCAGCGGGAGGCTGGCTGTCCCCGCCGCCAGCCCGCTCTCCG
>JAEWYL010000046.1 GCA_023395675.1 Chloroflexota bacterium
GGAGGCGCCTCTTCCAGGCCCTGCAGCGCTGCGGGGCGCAGGTGCTGGCGGCGGGGGCTTCCGATTGGGTGGTCTTCCCCACCTCCGGGGGCTACCCCGGCGACGAAGCCTATTTCCTGCACTTCATCCTGCACACCATCGAAGGGGCGCTGCAGGGCAGCCCTGCCCTGGACGCCGGGGCGCTCTCCCGCTGGGCCGGCGAGCGCCGCGCCCAGGTGGAGCGGGGCGAGCTGGTCTATATCGCCCACCAGCTCGACTTCGCCGGGCGGGTGGGCTGAAGGAGGGCTGGTGAGGGAGGCGCCTCTGGAGCAAGCCATTGCCGGCCTGCCCGCCCTGCCTGGCAGCTACGCGCTGCACCTGCGCCTGGAGGCGGCGGCGAGCCTGGCGGTGGGCCGGCTGGGGTGGGCGCATTTCCCCGCGGGGGAGTATATTTACCTGGGCAGCGCCCGGGGGCCGGGCGGGCTGCGCGCCCGCCTGGGGCGGCACCTGCGCGGGGAGGGCCGGCCGCGCTGGCATATCGACGCGCTGCGGGCCCCCCCCCAGGTCAGCGGCGCCTGGTGGGCGGCGGAGCATAGCTGCGCGGCGGAGCATAGCTGCGCGGCGGAGCATAGCTGCGCGGCGGAGCATAGCTGCGCGGCGGAGCATAGCTGCGCGGCGGAGCATAGCTGCGCGGCGGAGCAAGACTGCACTGCGGAGCAAGACTGCACTGCGGAGCAAAACGGCGCGGCTGGGGCGCCCCTGCTGCGGGCGGAGTGCCGCTGGAGCCAGGCCCTGGCCGCCCTGCCGGGGGCGTATCTCCCCGCTCCCGGCTTCGGCTCCAGCGACTGCCGCGCCGGCTGCCGCGCCCACCTGGTCGCCTTCCCGCCGGGCGCGCCGGGGCTGGTAGAGCAGGTCACGCGGGCCCTGGAAGCAGACGCCAGGCTGTCCAAAAACAGTCTTGAGAAACACCGATATTACGCTGTGTGAGGGCGGAGCTTCGCCCTGGCCGCACACAGCGTAATCATTTTCCCTGCCTGCGGGCTTTGCGGACAGCTCCTTCACAAACTTTTCAGGGAGGAATGAGAGAAATATGGGGGAAGGGGAAGCTGGTACAATTGGGGGATCTTTAACCTCTGAAGGAATCTTCATGCGCGTTCGCCTAACCTGTCTGCTCATTCTTCTCGGGCTCGTCCTCGCCGCCTGCCGGGGGAACACGCCCGCTGCAACTCCGACGATCCCGGCCGGCGCGCCTGCCGCGCCGGCGGGCGAGGTCACCCTCCCGGCTGAGAGCGGGAATACCGCCCCGGGCTGCACGGTGGAATCGCCGCAGCCCACCCCCGGCCCCACGGAGACCTCCCTTTTCCCGCCCGTCAGCGGGGAGGACTGGACCCTGGGACCCGAGAATGCGCCGGTGACCATCCTGGCTTACAGCGACTTCCAATGCGAATCCTGCGCCCGCCTGGCGGAGATGTACCCCTCCCTGCAGGAGCGGTTCCCCGAGGAGCTGCGCATCGTCCACCGGCACCTGCCCCTGACCGGCACGCCGGAGAACCCCTTCCACGATAAAGCCGCCCTGGCAGCCCAGGCCGCCGAGGCCGCCGGCGAGCAGGGGCAGTTCTGGGAGATGCACGACCTGATCTTCTCACGCCAGAGCGAATGGGCAGAGCTGGAGCCGGACGTCTTCGAGGACTGGCTGGTGGACAATGCCGGCGGGCTCTCGCTGGAGACCGGGCAGTTTGCCGAGGACCTGACCGCGGAGGAGAATGAGGCGCAGGTGCAGGAAGCCTGGGAGCACGCCGCCTCGAACGGGATGCTCGCCGCGCCCCTGCTGCTGATCAACGGGCAGATCTGGCCCACCAATATCCCGCTGGACCAGGCCACCCTGGAGGGGCTGATCCACCTGAATCTGCTCGAGAGCCGCCAGTTCACCACCTGCCCGCCGGTGGAGATTGACCCCGATAAAACCTACACCGCCGTGATCGAGACCGAGAAGGGCGAGATCGTGATTGCCCTCCTGCCCGAACAGGCCCCGGTTGCGGTGAACAATTTCGTCTTCCTGGCGCGCCAGGGCTGGTACGACGGGGTCACCTTCCACCGGGTGCTGCCCGGCTTTATGGCCCAGACCGGGGACCCCACCGGGACCGGGCTCGGCGGCCCGGGGTATGCCTTTGCGAACGAGCAGTCCGAGCTGAAATTTGACCGCCCCGGTGTGGTGGGCATGGCGAACGCGGGGAGGGACACCAACGGGAGCCAGTTCTTCATCACCTACGCGCCCGCTCCGCACCTGGACGGGGGCTATACCATTTTCGGCGAGGTGCTGCAGGGTATGGACGTGCTGGAGCAGATCACCCCACGCAACCCCGAGCAGGCCGCGAACCTGCCGCCCGGGGATAAGATCCTCGGCGTGACCATCACCGAGGAGTAAGAGGCCCTCCGGTTCATGCCCGGGTTGGGGGCGGCGCCCCCGGCACAGGCATTCAGCCGGGGCTTCGGGCAGGGACAAAATGGAGACCACCACCGGTTCGACAGGTAGTGCGGTTCACTGGCCCTCCGCCATCCAGTTCGGCCTGAGCCTGCTGGCATTCACCATGCTCATCACCTCGGGCCTGGGATTGGCCGCCGCCGGGCTGATCCAGTATTTTTCGGAGCCCGGGCAGGAGGCCGAGGGGCTGTCCCTGCTGCTGCGCTCGGCAGGCCTGGTGCTGCCCGCCCTGCTGGTGCTCCCCTCGGCATTCTACGCCCTGCTGCGCCTGCTGAAGCCCGGCGAGCGGCCGGCAGCCGGGGGCTTTCGCCTGCGCCTGCCCTGGGCGCTGCTCATCCTGGCCTTCCCTCTCGTGCTCTGGCTGGGGAACAGCGTCGTGGACCTGCGTTTCGCGGCCCCCTTCCTTCTGCCGCTCCTGCACCTGCTGGCCATCGGCCTGCCGGTGCTCTGGCTGCTGCACCTGGCGCTGCGCCGCCTGCCGCTCGGCTCGCCGCAGCGCGCCTGGGGCGTCTTCGCCGCAGGGCTGGTGCTCTCTCCGGCGCTGATCATCGTGCTGGAGCTGGTCGCGCTGATGGCGGTCATCCTGATCGCGGTGGTGTTCATCACCCTGCAGCCGGAGCTGGCTGAGGAGCTGCAGGAGCTGGCGCGCCGGTTCCCGGCGGGCGGGCAGGACCCGGAAGCGCTGCTGGAGGAGCTGGCCCCCTTCCTCTCCCGGCCCCTGGTGATCTACGGCGCGCTGGTCTACGTGGCCGGCATCGTCCCGCTGATCGAAGAGGCGCTGAAACCGCTGGGGGTGTGGCTGCTGGTGCGGCGCAACCTCAGCCCGGCGGCCGGTTTCGCCGCCGGGGCCCTGAGCGGCGCGGGCTACGCCCTGTTCGAAAGCCTGGCCCTGGCGACCGGCGGGGGCGAGGAATGGGCCTTCCAGGCCTTCATCCGCAGCGGGACCGGAATCATCCATATCGTCACCACCGGGCTGACCGGCTACGCCCTGGCCCTCGCCTGGCGCGAGAACCGCTATGTCCGCCTGGGCATCGCCTACCTGCTCTCCGTCACCCTGCACGGCCTGTGGAACGGGCTGACGGTGCTGTTCAGCTTCGGCTCCCTGCTGGAGGGGATCGGAGCGGAGAGCCTGCCCCTGCTGGAGCGCGTGGTCCCGGCTTTCCCGTTTGCGATTGCCTATCTGGCCCTGACCGGGTTCGTGCTGCTGCTGCTGGGCAACCGCCTGCTGCGCCGGCCCGCCGCGCTCCCCGAGAGCGCCCCAACCCCTGAAAGCCCGCTCTGAGCCGGGCCATCCCTGTTTGACCGTGAATCCCTGAGCAGTTATCACCTTATTTGTATGGACGGGTGCTGGGCCAAAACCCTGCACCACAGCCTGGCTGTTTTGGTCAGGCATTCAAAACCGTAGTGAGGATAGATTATGAGCGTACTGGACAAGAAAACCGAGAGCGCACCTGCGCAGACTGAACCACCGCAGGAAAGCGCGCAGCCCGAGCGCGCCGGCAGCGCGACCGTCGACTGGTTCATCCGGCTGATCAAAGGGGCCCTGGTGGGCATCGGGGCCATCCTGCCCGGCCTTTCCGGGGGCGTGCTGGCGGTGGTGTTCGGCCTCTACGAACCCCTGCTGCGCTTCCTGGCGAACCTGCGGCACAAATTCATGCAGAATGTGCTCTTTTTCCTCCCTGTGGGCATCGGCGCGGGGCTTGGCATTATCGGCTTTTCTGCTGTAGTGGAATTCGCCTTCGAGAATTACGCGGCGCAGTTTATCTGGCTGTTTATCGGGTTTATCAGCGGCACGCTGCCCTCGCTGCTCAAGACTTCAGCCAAAGAAGGCCGCCAATCCTGGCACTGGCTGGTCCTGCTGGGCGTGGGGATCGGCACGTATTTCTTCCTGCACTGGATCGAGACGGCGAACCTGGTCACCCTGCGGCCCAGCCTGGGAATCTGGCTGCTGAGCGGGGTGCTGGTGGGCCTGGGCCTGGTGGTGCCGGGCATGAGCCCCTCCAATTTCCTGATCTACTTCGGCCTCTACCAGCCCATGGCGAGCGGCATCCGCCAGCTCGACCTGGGCGTGATCATCCCGCTCGCTCTGGGGGTGATCCTGTGCGTGCTGGTCTTCGCCCGGGTCGTCTCGTGGCTGTTCAATAAAGCCTATACCTTTATGTACCATTTCATCCTGGGCATTGTCGCCGGCTCGACCGCCGCCATCATCCCGGGCGGTGTGAGCGGCTGGACCGCGATCCTGTCCTGCGCGGTGCTGTTCGTCCTGGGCGCAGCCGGCTCCTATGCCCTGGCGAAGCTGGACGAAAAACACCCCCACGAATCTCTTTTTTAACCCGAGGGCGGGGAGCAATCATAAGATGTAATAAAAAGGGGGGATTTGGACGTGGCGGCCTGGCACAGGCATCGCTACGCCCAAATCCCCCCTTGAGCGCTCCCTGAGGACGGGATAAGGGCTGTATCTTGCGGCTGTTCCTGGACAGCCGCTTATCCTTTAAGGCAGCAGCATCAGGCGCTCGGCGGCGGCGAGCTCCACCCGCTCCCGGCTCCAGGGCAGCGGGTGATACTGGATGGTGCGCCACTGCTCGGCCAGGTCGACGTAATGGGGGTGAAAGGCGTGCCCCGACTG
The DNA here is from genome assembly GCA_023395675.1 of Chloroflexota bacterium. Taxonomy (GTDB): domain Bacteria; phylum Chloroflexota; class Anaerolineae; order Anaerolineales; family UBA4823; genus JAEWYL01. The sequence continues at coordinate 5,088 of JAEWYL010000046.1, forward strand.
CCCGGTGGTGTGCACCGCCAGGCTGTTCTCAAGGTTCCCCAGGTCCACAATCAGGCGCATGGAGGGGAGCGAACGGACGGTGTAGTCCGCCTCGGCCGCGTCCCAGCCGGTGGCATTGACGATGCTCGACCCGCCCGCGGCGCGGTAAGGGCCGCGGTTGAAGAGGGCGTCAATCGGGGCGATGCCGGTGCTGCCCAGGCTCTCGTGGTGGAAGGTGACCGTGTGCAGGCCACCCCAGGTCCAGCGGGCGGGGTCCCTGCCCTGCAGCTCCTCCAGCTCGGCGACCGCCTCGCCCAGCGCCCTCTGGAAGATCGCATCCCGGTCCTCGCGTTCGGGGGTGAAGGAGTTATCCCACCAGGGGCTATCGGGCTGGCCCACCAGCCTGCGCACGACCTCGACCGCCCGGCTCCCGCCCCCCATGGGGTAATCCTCGGGCAACTCGTCGTTGAAGGCGGCGGAGAGCAGGCGCGTCCAGAAGACCTCGAAGAGGGCGGCCGGGGCCGAATCCATATCGTTCTGGTAATCCCAGTTCTGCAGCAAGGCGCGCGCCTCTTCCAGGCGCGCCTCCTCCAGAGGAACCTGCAGCAGCAGCGGGACCAGCACCTCGGCGTTCAGGTTCTTATTGTCGCCCTGCATGCGCTGCAGGCGGGGGATATCAACCGGCCCGGGGGCGCTCTCGATCAGTTCGGCAATGCGCCGGCCCCGGAAACCGTAGTCGAAATCGGTGGAGATCAGGTACGGGTAGTCCGGACCCACCACCGCCTGGTTGGCGGTGGCGATGTAGCCGCGCTCGGGGTTGAGCATGTAAGGGAGCTCTTCGTAGGGGATATAGCCGGTCCACTCGTGCTCGTCGGTCCAGCCGGGGACGGGCAGCCGCCCGTCGCCGTTCGCCCGTATGGGGATCCAGCCCGGCATCTGGTAGCCGATATTGCCGTCCACGTCGGCGTACACCAGGTTCTGAGCCGGGACGGCGAAATAACGGGCCGCCTCGCGAAACTCCTCCCAGTTCTGCGCCCGGTCGAAGCCCAGAACGGCGTGGAAGAGCGAGGAGGGCTCCAGGGCAGTCCAGCGCAGGGCGATGGCGTAAGGCCCGGGGAATTCAAGGCCGGCCCGGGCGGTGAAGTTTTCGGGCAGGTAGGTCTCGGTAATCAGCGGGCCGTGGCGGGTGAGGCGCACGGGCAGATCCACCGCCTCGCCCCCGCCCACCTGGAGGGTTTCGTGGATGATCTGCATATCCACCCACTCGCCGTTCACCTCATACTGGTTCGGGTTGTCGGGGTTGATCTTCTCGATATAGAGGTCCATCACGTCCGGGCCGACGTTGGTCACGCCCCAGGCGATGCGGTCGTTGTGGCCGCGCGAAACCCCCCGCCCGCCCG
>JAEWYL010000089.1 GCA_023395675.1 Chloroflexota bacterium
AGGCCATGATTTCCCGGTATAAATTCGTATTTTCGGCCCGTTCGTGCTATACTTCACCGTTGTTTGAGAGACCTGGCAAGACTCCTTTTGTATGGACATTTGGCCGCCCCTCCAGAAATTAAACCCCGCGGCACGCCCCCGCGCGACCGGGGTTTTTTCGCTGCAAGGACCGAGGGGAGCCGAGCATCTACTGCCCCCGTGAGGGGAAAGATAGGAGACTGTACATGAAATCGAATGCACTGAAAACTACGCCCAGGGGGAAGCCGGCCCGATCAGGGTGGCTGCTCACCCTGGTCACCCTGACTGCGCTGGTGAGCATGCTCGCCGCGCCGGCGGGTGTCCAGGCTCGCGCCCCTCAGGCGGAACTGGAGTGGGCCACCCAGCGCGCGGATGCCCCCAAGATGTTCTATAACATGGGCAACCACAGCTTCCAGGTGGACGAAAACAGGGTCGGGCACGTGGTTTACGGTGGGGATCACCTCTACTACGCGCGCTTAGGCAGCGGCGGGTACCAGGTCACCACCGTGGACGAAGACCAGGCTGTGGGCCAGTTCGCCTCTCTGGCGCTGGACCAGCAGAACCGCCCGCACATCAGCTATTATGACGCCTACAACGGGAACCTGAAATACGCGTATTTCAACGGGACCCAGTGGTTCACCACCGTGGTAGACACCGCCCCGGTCGTGAACGAGGCGGAAGCCATGCTGCCTTCGGAGATTGACGTCCGGGCCGACCGGCGCCCCGGCTTCGATCCGGCTTTCCAGCCCGAGGGCCTGGAGAGCACCGAGCAGTCCGTCCAGGACCATAAGGGCGGGGTCGGGATGTACTCGTCCATCACCATTGACAGCCAGAACCGCCCGCATATCAGCTACTACGACGCGGTCAACCGGAACCTGAAGTACGCCTTCCTGGATACCCGCACGAACCCGGCCACCTGGGTGGTGGACACCGTGAACCGGGGCTTCCTGGGCAACGATTACGGCACCTGGACCTCCATCGTCACGCTGGACGTCGGCAACCAGACCGTGCCGTTAATCAGCTTCATGGACGAGACCCTGGATGACCTCAAGTTCATCACCGGCAAGGTCGGCGATTGGGAGGAAGTCGAGACCGTAGACGGCGGCGACATCAAGGGCGGCTATACCTCTATCGCTCTGGATAACGACAATAATATCTATATCAGCTACTACGCCTGCGGCGAGCGCACCAGCGATACCAACTTCACCTGCAGCAAGGGCGATCTTAAATTCGCCCGGCGCAAGGCAGGACAGTGGACGACTGCGGTGGTGCACAGCCGGGACAATATCGGCGGCTGGACCTCGCTGGCGATTGACGAAGAAAACCACGCCCATATCAGCTATTACAGCTTCACCGAAATGGACCTGTGGTACGCCTACTCCGAAGGCGGTGTTTCGGCCGGCGGGCAGGTCAGCGGGGTCAAGTGGAATACCTCGCGCCTCGCCTCGAACGGCGACGTCGGGCGCTACACCTCCATCTCCACTTTCATAGACAGTGAGGAAGATATCTATCCTCACATCACCTACCTGGATCTGGATGCCGGGAAGCTGGTGGAGACCTACCGGGCGATTGACCCCAACGATAAAAAAGAGAAATGGTTCTTCCGTGACATCGACCGCATGGCGGACGTCGGCTACTCCACCTCGATCGAGTATAAGTCCAACGGCGCCCCACTCATCAGCTACTTCGATAACGCCACCAAGGACCTGAAGCTGACCAAGCTGGAGAACAGCCAGTGGATGGAGCCGATGACCCTGGCATCGGCCGGCACGATGGGGTGGGACACCTCGTTGAAGATCACCCGCCAGGATCACGCGCGCATCGCCCACTACGACGCCACGAAGGGCAACCTGATGTACACCCTCTTCGACGGCTCTCAGTGGAGAAGCTATCCGATCACCAGCGTCGGCGATGTCGGGCGCTACCCCTCCCTGGCCCTGAATGCGGTGGATGTCCCCCGTATCAGCTACTATGACGCCACCGCCGGCGACCTGATGCTGGCCTCCTGGAGCCTCAGCGCCGGGCGCTGGGTGACCGAGACCGTGGACACGGGCGGCGATACGAACACGATTTCGTACAACGTCGGCCAGTTCACCTCCATGCAGGTGGACAGCCGGGATATCCCTCACATCAGCTACTTCGACGTCACCCGCGGCGCGCTGCGCTACTCCACCTGGGACACTACCCTTGGACGTTGGGTCAACCAGGTGGTGGAGGACGATACGGATGACGTGAACCCCTCGGTCATGGGGCAGTACTCCTCCCTGGCTCTCGACTCCAGCGGCGTTCCGCACATCAGTTACTACGAATGTGGGGTGGTGCGCGAGAGCGGCTGCGATAAGGGCGACCTGAAGCACGCCTGGAGGGTGTGGAACGGGTCGCAGTACGTCTGGGAGAGCGAGACGGTGGATACCGGCGACGATTCGCAGGGGCTGGTGGACGTCGGCCTGTACAGCTCCTTCGTGATTGAAGGCAGCCGGATGTACGTCAGCTACTACGACGCCACCAACCAGGACCTGAAAGTGGCCTTCCACGACGGCTCGGGTTGGAAGATCTACACCGTGGACAGCGCCGGGGACGTCGGGCGCTACGCGGCGATCACCCTCGACCCGAGCGGCAACCCGCATATCAGCTACTACGACGCCACCAACGGCGACCTGAAGCTGGCTTCGGCCCGGGTGCTCTCCACCGAAATCCCGCCGGATGCCCAGCTCTACTACATCCCGCTGCTTGGGAAATAGGTCTCTGAGAACTACCAGGGGCGTGTGCAGGGAGGGTTAGCTTCCCTGCACACGCCCCAGCTAAGTAGATGGCTGTTCCAAAACAGCCACCCGATAGGTGATCAGTCCAAAAAATGAGGTCGAGCGCAGCTCGACCTCATTTTTTGGACTGATCTTTTCTTTCTGGAGCCTATCGGGGGAAACCGGTTTATGGGTTGATGGCGAACAGGGACCCGGCGCTGCTGCCCTGCACTTCGGGGAAGTAGAACTGCCAGGCGCGGGCCGGTATGACGTTGTACGCGCCGGGCTGGAGCAGGACCAGGGTGTAAGTCAGCTCGTAAACGCCGGCAGGCGCGAAACCGGCCGCCCAGGCGATATGGTCATCGTAGATCTGGGGCCGGTCGAACAGCCACCAGCCCCAGCCCTCCGCGAACGGGTTGGCGGGCTCGAACAGCCCGGGCTCCTCCGGAGCGGCTTCATCTACCGGCAGGCCCTGGGTGGGGTCGCCCTGCTGGCTGGTCTTGAGGCTCAGGTCCAGGATCTCGGCGCCGGCGGGGATCCAGTCTTCCACCACCAGATGGTACATATCCTCCGGCAGGGTGAGAGTGAGGCGTACCTGCACCCGCTCACCGGCCCGGCCTTCGCTCAGGGCCTCGCTTCGAGGCTGGCCCTCCGGCGTGTAGCGGCGCTCCAGGCTCAGGCCGCGGTTTATGGGTGCGGCTGCCTGGACGGGCAGGGCCACCTGCAGGCCGGCCGTGTAATACAGGCGGCCTGCGCCCGGCCCGCGCTCGATGCTGAGAAGATTGGGGTAATCGGGATACAGGCCCGAGAGCGGGGCAGAGGCGGTCACCGGGTTGAGCAGGGTGGCGCTCGCCTGGCCCTGCGCCAGTCCGGCTTCGTTCAAGGAGGCCGCGAAGGCGTACTCGCCGCCCAGCTCGCCGGTTCCCTGCATGGTCTGCACCAGCGCCAGGACGGACCAGGCGGTGCTGTAGGTGGAGTCCCACATCCCGCCCGCGCCGCGGTGCGCGGTCAGGTAGCGCACCGCGTCTGCCAGCAGGGTAGAGGCCGGGTCTTCACGCGCCAGGGCGTAGACCACGATGGCGGTGGCGGTCACCGGCGAAACCATATTCTGTATAGCAGAACCGGACTCCCAGTGCGCGCCGGTGGCGGAGCGCAGCGCGCCGGCCTGCAGGTCCGAGAGCAGCGTATCCGCCGCAGTGGCTCCCCCGGAGTCCGGGCCGGCGGACCGCAGCGCCAGGGCCAGGAAGGCCTGGGCCCAGGGGCTGAGCCTGCCCCGGGCCTCGAACAGCTCCAGGGCAAGCTGCGGCTGGGAGGCGCCGGCCTCCGCCAGCGCGAACAGCTCGAAGGCCAGGCGGTCCAACTGCCAGTCTTCCTGGAGCATTTCCACCCCCGGAAGCGCGGCGCGGATGAACTCCACCGCGCGTAAAAGCCGCTCCTCCTCGAAATTGACGCCTGCCTCCGCGGCCCGGGTGAGGCCGAAGAGCACGTAGGCGCTCAGGTAAGGGTCGCTCTCATCGCCGGCCCACCAGCCCCAGCCGCCGTCTTCATTCTGCCGCGCAGCCAGCCGCCCGAGACCTTCGTCCAGGGTGCGCTCCAGCCTGCGCTGCAGGTCCGCCGCCTCGATGCCCAGCCCCTGCAGGGCCCGGTAGGCCTCCAGGTTCGGCAGGAAGCGGGAGAGAGTCTGTTCGGTGCACTCGTAGGGATAGTGCTCGAGAGCCTCCAGAGAGGAGAGCAGGGAGGCTGCCAGCGAGGGGGCCAGTTCGATCTGCAGTTCGCCGGAGGCCGCGCCCTGCCGGGCGAGGCGCGGCAGGCTGACCAGCTCCTGGACCTGCAGCTGCTCCGCGCTCAGGAATCCGGAGGTGCGGAAGGTTTGGGGGGCGGTAAACTGGAGCACGGGCAGGCGTCCCAGGGCCGGGCGCGCCGCATCCTGGAGATCCCCGGAGACCGCCGAGAAGACGAGATCCACGTAGTCCACCGCTTCTACGGTGCCCCACCACTCGACCCGCGTCCGCCCGCCGGCGGGAATGCTGCCCGGCACCTGCAGACCGGCAGGGTTGTCGGGGGTGAAGCCGCCTGCAGACAGGGAGACCTGCACCTGCAGTTCCTCCGCGGTGTTATTCTGCACCACCGCAGCCACCAGGACGTGATCGCCCTGCACGAAAAAGCGCGGCGTCACCGGGCGCACCAGCAGGTCTTTCGTGGTCACGAGGTCGAGCTGCGCCTGCCCGACGCGCGTATCGGCGCTCAGGCCGCGCACCTCCACCTGCCAGGTGGTGAGGCTGTCGGGGATGGGGACGGTCACGCGGGCCCTCCCGTCCGCATCCGTCACCAGTCTCGCCTCCCAGAAGGCGGTATCGGGGAACTCCTCGCGCACGACGGGGATGGAAAATTCGCCCCCACCGCCGCCGCCCATGCCGGGCGGGGAGTGAAGGTCACGGTAGCCGTAAGCGGCCAGGCTCAGCCCGGTGCGCACGCCCAGGGGCTGTGGGCCGTAGAAGGCTGGCAGGATATCGGGGGCGTTGGGGTCGGCCAGCGCCAGGACGGCCCGGTCCACCACCGAGAAGGAGAACTCGCCCTCCACGGGCTCCCCTGCTGCGTCCGTGACCTGCAGGTCGAAAGTGACTTCATCGCCCGGGCCGGTCCGCAAGGTGCTGGCCTGCAGGTCCAGGTTCAGACTCAGGGCCGTGGTTTCCACCGGGAGCTCCAGGTAGCCCTGGCGGAAGTCCGGCCTGCCGCCCTCCCAGGGTTTGAGCAGGGTCACGGAGAGATAGACGTTCGGGGCGTCTCCCTCCTCGATGGGCAGGCTGAGGCTGCTGCCGGTTGCATCAATGCTGACGGTGCGGTAGCGCAGCACTGCGCCGCGCTCCACCGTGACCAGCGCCTGGGCAGCGACCCCCAGCGGGTTCGGGATGAAGATCTCAGCTGTCTCGCCAGGCGCGTACCCCTCCCGGTCGGCAGTCAGGCGCAGGCGCTGGTTGGGGATGGCGGGCCAGACAACCTGTCCCGGGCCGCCGATCCAGAGCAGGACCTCGGTGCGCGGCCCGGGCTCCGCCGGCGCTCCATCCTGCAGGCCGTACACAGCCACCTGGTACACGCCGGGCTGGGACGGGACGAAGCTGATACGGGCGTGGCCTTCGGCGTTCGTGCTGAAATCGGTGCTGCCCTCCGGCGTATACTGCGGGACAAAACTGGGCCCGAACTCTGCCCGGCCGGATTCGTCCTCCACCCATTCGACCTTGCTGAACTCGGCCCTCAGGGCGCGCTCGCCCGCCGGCTGCGACTGCCAGTCCACCACCTGCACGTCCAGCCCGCTGGGCTCCCCGGCCCGCCCGGACCAGGCCTCCGGGTGCAGCCCGACGTGATATTCCCCCGGGTTAAGAATGACGGAGGCGCGGGCGCTGACCGGCTGGCCGCTCTCGTCGGCGGCGGTGACCTCCAGCGTGAGGCGTCTTCTTCCTGCCGGCGCATCCTGCTCCGGCAGCGGGGGCAGTTCGATGGCGATGGATCCGTCCGGGGCGGTCTCTGCCTCGCCCTCCTGGATGAACTGGCCCAGCCCGGGGTCGAGCGGCGGGAAACGGAAAGCGGCCAGCCAGCTCGTGTCCTCGACGCTCACCTGGAAGCCGGGCAGGAAGAAATGTTCCGGGGCGGAGTACAGGGCCCAGCGCAGCGGCAGGTTGCCGGCGGGAGCGTCGAAGAAGTAGCGCGCCTCCACCCCGGCGGTCAGGCTTTCCCCGGAGAGCGCCTGCTCTACCGGGAAGGACACCTGCAGGTCAATCTCGGGCTTGCGGTATTCGGCCACTTTGAGCTGGATGCTATCTGAGAAATCGCCATCCAGGGGGGCGAGGCGGTATTCGCCCGGCTGCGCTTCGGCTGAAAGCGTGTATTCCCCGTGGCCGGTTCCAAACGCGGACAGGGGCAGGTCGAAGCGAGCCACCTCCTGGCCGTTCCCGTCGTACAGGATCAGGGGATAGCTGCTCAGGTCCGGCAGGGTGTAGCGCCCGTTAAATGCCTGGCGCACCGCCGCCCGGAAATAGATCGTCTGCCCCGGGCGGTAGATCGGGCGGTCGCTGTACAGGTAGGCCTTGATCCCGGGTCCGGCGTCGCCGGCCGGGATGCCAAAATCCCAGCTTGTGATCCCATTGCTCCAGGTCGAAAGGGCCAGGCTGAAGCCGGGCTCGCCGGGCTGGCCGGTCACGGCGAAAAAGGTCTGGTAAGGATCGGTCTGCGCAGGGATGGAGGCCTGGAACACCCCCTGGTCGTCGGTCTGCCCGCTGGCCAGGCTGCTGCCGTCCTCGGTGTAGAGGGCAACGGGGACGCCCGCTGCCGGCTGCCCGGTCTGCAGATCCACCGCCCAGACCAGCGCATCGGCGGCGCCGATCTTAAAGGTCAGGTGCAGGTCGCTCACTACCAGCAGGTATGGACCGGGCTGGATGTTCTGGAAGGGGGTTTCGAAGCGCAGCAGGTACAGCCCGGGCGCCAGCGGACCCCCGCCCGGGTCTAGGGGGAGCTCCACCGTCTGGATGCGGTCGGCGGCGAGGGAGAGAGGCTGGATCCAGCGGGTGGGGCTGTCGGGCATATAGACGCTGCGCAGCTCGTAGCTGTCCGGCCCGAACAGGCGCAGAAAGTCGCCCAGGGGCACGCTCCCGATGGACAGGCCCACCTCTTCCAGGTTCGAGGCCTGCACAGGCAGGGCGGTGTCTCTGCCGGTCAGGTAAAACAGGTCCGAAAAACTGCTGAAAAACAGGCTCGGCTCCAGCGGCGAGGTCGTAAAGTTCAGGATAAACTCGCTCCCCAGCGGCGCCCCCCACACATCTGCCAGGTCGGGAGAGATACGCAGGCTATAGCCGGTGGAGGGGTCGAAATCGCCTGTCACCACCAGGGCGGAAATGTACTCGTTCCAATAGGTGCTGAGATTCGGCACCTCGGGCGTGAGGGTGAGATACTGCTCGTGCCCCTCGAGAGGCAGAGGCGCGTTGAAATGGATCTGCAGCCCCCCGTGCTGGGCTTTGATCCCGCCTTCGGCAGGGTTGGAGCCGGTCACCCGCAGCGAGGGGTAGGTATGGAAACCGGCGTCCACCGAGCTGCCGAGCTCCGTCCCACCGGAAGCGCGGGCGGAACCGTTGAGCAGCAGCCGGTAGAGGCTGTCCCGGGAGAGCAGCTCGTTTGGGTTAAAAGTCAGGACGGTGAAGTCCTCATTCCAGGAGAACTGTCCCGGGGTGGAACTGCCCGCCGCGTCTACCAGCGAGAAATGCGCCTCCACGCTGGTGGGGTCCATCGGCTGGTTGAAGGTGAGGGTGAAGTCCGTATCCAGGCGCACGGAGGACTGGGCGCTGTCGGGCGCCACGCTGAGCACGCGCGGGTTCGCCGTGTTGAACGACCAGCTCTCCGTCTCCACCAGCAGCGGGCTGCCGCCGGCCCCCTTCAGCTCCGGATTGAGGCTCACGGTGTAGGTTTTCCCTCCCTGCAGGGCCGGGTCGGGATAGTAGATGTAGGTGCTGGTATTCAGCCATTCGCCCTGCCCGCCCGCCTCCGGCTGGCCTTCCACCTGCAGGGTAAAGGCGGCCGGCAGGCCGGCAGGGTCCGCGCCGAGGGCCACCACCGGGCGGTTGAACGCGGCAACCACGGCGGAGGTCGGGTCGATCCCATGCCCGCCGGGTTCGGGCAGCGCCTGGGCCAGGCGCAGATAGCCGGTGGTCTGGTAGGTGAGGCTCAGGGGCTGGGTCAGGCTGAGCCCGCCCTGCGAGCGGGCGGTTTCCGCCAGGCTGATGCCCACCTGGCTTTCAGGCTGCAGGGGGGAGCCCGGGCGGAAGCTGAGCGTGGCGTCGTCCGCCCATTCGAACGTCCCCGCGCCCCCGGGCTGGACGGAAAGGGCCTCTTCTACGCTCTCGCGCTGCATGGGCTGGTTGAAGAACAGGGTGACTTCCCCGTCCAGGGGCAGCTCCGCGCCCGGGGGCGGGCTGCTCTCCACCAGGGCGGGAGGGAGCGGCTGAGGGGTTGGCGTCGGCAGCGCGGGCGGGGCGGTGGGCCCGGAGGTGGGCGCCGGGGTCCCCTGGGGGGTCTGTTTCTCTCGTTCGAACAACCCCGGCAGCGAACAGGCCAGGGAGAGGATCAGCAGCAGGTTGCAGATCAGCAGCAGGGAGAACCTGCGCTGCCGGGACTTGCGGGGGAACCGGGTCGTCATACAGAGTCTCCTGTCTGAAAGAGACGAAGCAGGGCGCGCTGCCCGGGCGCATGGTCTTAAGGGGCGGAAAAGAGCCGGAACGGTCTTGTTTCTGATCGTCGCTTGCGATGGAACCTGTCTGTTAACTGGATTATACTGCATCCATTCCGGGGACATCGCTGCCCATGCCCTGGACGGCTTTCTCGAGAAAAAAAGATTGGGATTAGGGCAACCGCCCATATCCTAATCTTCGAGCCTGGCTTTCGACCTGGGGAAAGCCAGACCATGCCCTGGGAAGCGCTTAAGGGTAAAAAAGGGGGGCTGGCGCGGTCTGCCGCTCCCCTGGAACAAAGGCCTTCTTTCTGACGTTTTTGGTACAATAAATGCAGCTTTTTAACAGGTGCCTATGAGTTATCGCAGCAGTTACCCAACCACTTCCGGGCCGTCTGGTACGGCCAGCAGCGGCGCCCTCCCGGCCCCGCACCCTCTTCCGCAGTTTCTCCTGGCCTTGCTGGGCGGGCTGGCGCTTTTTATCATCCTGGCGGTGGGCGTCCTGATCGGCTATGACAGGATGTACGCCGGTAAGATCTACCCGGGCGTGATGGTGGCAGGGGCGGACCTGACCGGCCTGACGATCGAAGAGGCCTCACAGCAGATCTCGGAGCGCATGACTTATCCGGTGACCGGGAAAATTGTCTTCCAGGAGGGCAGCCGGGTGTGGGTCGCCAACCCAGCCGAGATTGGGCTGTATCTCGACCCCCTCTCCAGTGCGCGCCAGGCTTTCCAGTACGGGCGCCAGGGCGGGATCATCCACCGCATTATCTCCAAGTTCCGCGCCTGGTACTTTGGAGAGAGCCTCTCCCCCTTGCTGGTCTATGACGAGCGCGCCGCGCTGGATTACCTGAACCGGATTGCGGCGGAAGTGGATAAACCGACCATCGAGGCCTCCCTGCAGATTGACGGCATGGAGGTGGTGGTCCAGCCGGGCCAGGTGGGCCGCAGGGTGGACATTGAGGCGGCTCTCGAGCCGCTGGAGCAGCAGATGTACAGCCTGAGCGACGGCCTGATCGCCCTCACCGTGTGGGAGACCCCGCCTGCCATCCTGGACGCCAGCGCACAGGCTGAGATCGCCGAGCGGATCCTGAGCGAGCCGCTGACGTTCACTCTTCCGGAGGCGGGAGAGGGCGACCCCGGCCCCTGGACTCTGGACCGGGAGAGCCTGGCGGAGATGCTGACCATCGAGAGGCTGGAGAACGGCGGGGTCGCCGCCTACCAGGTGGGGCTGTCCACCGGGAAGCTGCGAAAGTACCTGGAGGGTATAGCCCCCGAGCTGGCCCGCACCCCGGAAAATGCCCGCTACATATTCGATGATGATACCCGCCAGCTCGAGGTGATTCAGAACGCGATCGTCGGGCGGGCGCTGAATATCGAGGCCTCCATCCAGGCCATTAACGAACAGGCAGCCCAGGGGGCGCACAGCGTCGCGCTGGTGGTGGATACCCAACAGCCGCAGCTGGCCAATGACGCGCAGGCTGCCCAGTTGGGCATCACCGAACTGGTATCCGAGCACACCACCTATTTTTACGGCTCGAGCGGGTCGCGCATCCAGAACATCGAGACCGCCGCCTCCCGCTTCCACGGGGTGATGGTCGCCCCGGGCGCCACCTTCTCCATGGCGGATACGCTGGGCGATATCAGCCTGGACAACGGCTACGCCGAAGCACTGATTATCTACGGCAACCGCACGATTCAGGGTGTGGGCGGGGGCGTCTGCCAGGTGAGCACCACGCTGTTCCGGACGGTTTTCTTCGGCGGTTTCCCCATCGCGGAGCGGCACCCCCACGCCTACCGCGTGGTCTATTACGAATACGACCGGGGCGGCAACCTGGACAGCAGCTGGGCGGGCCTGGATGCGACCGTGTTCGTGCCGGTGGTGGATTTTAAATTCACCAACGACACCCCTTACTGGCTGCTGATGGAGACCTACGTGAACAGCGAAGCGCGCAGCCTGACCTGGAAATTCTATTCCACCGGCGACGGCCGCACGGTGGATTGGGACAGCACCGGGCTGCGCAATATGGTCGAGCCGGAGGAACCGGTCTATCAGGAGAACCCGGAACTGGCCCGGGGTGAGATCCGCCAGGTGGATTGGGAAGTGGAAGGCGCGGATGTGACTGTAACGCGCACCGTCTACCGCGACGGCCAGGTTTATTTCGACGACTCCTTCAGCACGCACTACCTGCCCTGGCGAGCTGTGTACGAATATGGGCCGGGGACGAAGCTCAAGAATACTGACAATCAGGAAGAAGAATAGGAGAATAACAGGCTATGGTCGGCCAGGATCTGCTCGAGATTTTACGCTGCCCTCATTGTGTGCGGGAAAGAGAAGGATTGCTGGAGTACTATAAAGAATCCTGGCTGATCTGCCAGGACTGCGGGCGGAAATACCCTATCCGGGACGATATCCCTGTCATGCTGATCGACGAGGGCAGCAAGTGGATGGAGACGCCGCGCGAGGCGCTGCCGGTGCCGCCGCCCGGGGAAGAGTAAGCGCCGGTCCGATCAGGACTTATGCAGTTGGATGGGGATGTGAGAGTTTTGTGCAGGTGCAGCCCGCACAGAACTCTCGCTTTCTTCTCTGAACTGTCTCGCTCCTTTTTTCAGGAAAGGTTCAAAATCACAGATGGGTGCGGAAAACCTGGAGCACTGGCTGGCTGAACTGGCGTCGGGGGATGACGGGCGGGCCGAGAGGGCGGTGGAGGGCCTGAGCCGGTTTGGCAGCCGGGCGGTGGATGCGCTCATCCCGCGGGTTTCCGACCCGCAGCCGGATGCTCGCTGGTGGGCGCTGCGAGCCCTGGCGGAGATCTCCGACAGCCGGGTGCCGCCCCTCCTGGCTGCCGCCCTGGAGGACAGCGACCCTGCCGTGCAGCAGTGCGCGGCCCTGGCCCTGCGCAGGCAGCCCGCGCCGGAGGCAGTGCCGACCCTGATCTCAGCCTTGGGGAAGAACGACAGGCTGCTGACCCGCCTGGCAGGCGACGCCCTGGCTTCTGCCGGACCGGCGGCTGCCAGAGCGCTGATCGAAGTCCTGGAAGACCGCAGCTATGCCCAGACTGCGCGCATGGAAGCGGCCCGCGCCCTGGCCCTGCTCGGCGACACCTCCGCCATCCCCGCCCTGTTTGCTGCCCTGGACGATGACTCGGTCTGGATCCAGTACTGGGCGAACGAAGGCCTGGAGCGCCTGGGGGTCGGGATGACGTTCTTTAAGCCGTAGGTCTCCCGGCCTTTTTTACCCTCTCCACACCCAGACCCACCACAACAGCATCAGCAGCAGACCGATCCCCAGGCGGGCGAAGAAAGATAAGCCCCAGCCGAGCACGAGGTCTTTGACCGTTCCCCAGGCCTTCTTCCAGTCCTCCGTCTGCCGGTACTGGAGCAGGAGCACCACCAGCGGGGCGGCGATCAGCCCGCCGAAGGGGGGGATAAAAATGGTCCCCAGCAGCCCCGCGGCGTAGCCGAGGACGATCGTCGTCCAGGAAGCCCCGCCTTTGCGCGCGCCGGCCCCCATCAGCAGGTTATCCACCACCGATCCCACCAGCATCAGCAGCGTGATAATGATGAACAGGAATGTCCCCAGCCCCCCGAAGCCTGCCAGCAGGCCGTAGACCAGGGCGGCCAGCCACATCACCACCAGGCCGGGGAAGACGGGCACGATCAGGCCCAACAGGCCCACCAGCATAAAGAGCTGCGTCAGGCCGAAGATGAGAGTGTCTGCGTTAATATCCAAAATTCACTCCTTGGGCCGCCGGCGCCCATCTGAAAGATCCGGGCGGCTACCGGTCAGGATGCGCCTCCATATAAGACTCACGCCGGGCGAGCAGGCCGTCCAGAATGTCCTGCGGCACAACCGCCTGCACGGCCTCCAGCAGCTCCCCGGCCCGGTCCCGCTGGCTTGAAACCGGGTAAGGCGGGACGCGGATCTCCCTGCCGTTCACCAGCGCTTCCAGCCATGTGCGGCTCCCTCCGACCGGGGGATCGTCCTCCGCCGCCCAACGGGTGCTCAGCAGCCCCAGGGAGACCAGCTGCTGGTAAAGAGCGTCCACTTCAGCGGCGGTCAGGGTGAAGGTCTCCGTCCAGGTTGGGACGCCCTCGCCCGGATAATCGGGGGTCATGCTGATTTCCGCCTCCTCCCCCGGGCCGATCTGTAGGCTGTATTGATAGTAGTAAGGGGGTGGGAGAGAGCCTTCGGCAAACTCATAGCGTACCTGGAAGTCCTCCGGGCGCGTTGTCTCCGCTCCGGAGCCGGAAAACCCTCCACAGGCGGAAAGCAGGACCAGTACCAGCAGCAGGATCAAGGTTTTCATGCAGCGATTCCTTGTTGAGCCAGGATTTTGGTCGGGGTCACCCGCACCAGCCACTCCCCTTCCACCGCATTTCTGCGCCCGTAGGTCTCCGCCAGTTCATCGCCCAGATAGCGGCGGGCGATGCGGGTGGTCCACTGCAGCAGATCGGGCGCCTGCTCTTGAACCGCAGCCAGCCCCTCAACCTGCACGAAGGCATAGGGCGGTTCCTCGTCATCCACACACAGGCACACCCGGGGATCGCGGCGCAGGTTGGCGGCTTTTACCGTCGTATGCCAGGTGGTGAAAATCCAATCCTCCCCGTCCAGGACGAACCAGACCGGGGCCGCATGCGGGCGCCCATCCTCTCTGACGGTGGCCAGCATGGCCGTGCGCGGGCTGGACAGTAAGAACTCCCGGGCCTCATCCGGAGTCATATTTTTCATCGTCTTTCTCCCTCCCTCAGCGGTCCGCTGGCCGAACAGGCGAGAAGACCAGCACGATCCCACACTGACTTTATCTACGTAAAACCGGTTGAGAAGCCTCTCGCGACGAGGGCTGATCAAGTGTTACCCGGAAAGGCGGCTCACTCAAGCACCACCGGTGAACCGCAGTACGGGCAGAAGCCCGATCTGAAACGGCTTCGTTTTCCCCCTCGCTGGCACCACTGGCAGACGTATTCAGGCTCCCGCAGTGCCAGGAAAAACAGGATGGCGCCCATACTCAGCGGTAGGGCCAGGCAGGCCAGGGCAGTATCCCTGCGCCGGCGCGCCTGGGTCCAGTCTGCGACCGCCAGCAGGAAGCTTTCGTCGTCCTCCATCCCCAGGTCCTGGTAGAGCAGGGACGGGTCGGCAGCGAGGATCGCCTGCCGGGAACGCCGCAGAAGCTCCTCTCTGCCGGTCCGGGACTCCAGGTAGCGGAAGACCTGGTCATAGGCGCGGTAGGCCTCGGTGGGGCCCCGCCGGAAAACAGAGCCGGGCGCAAAGTAGGTGTAGCTCTTGCCGCCGCCGCTGAAGAAGATCGCCAGCCCCTCGCGAAACCAGGCCGGCAGCTCCATCACCCGCCCGGCGCCGATGCTGGCGCTGACATAGGCGTGCACCAGTTCGTGCGAGAGCACGTCGAGGGTCTCGTTGTCCAGCCGCCCGCGGTTCTGAAACCTCAGATCGTCCACCACCAGGACGGCGATATAGCGAGCCTGCAGGGTCACTCCGGCCACTTCCTCGTTCGAGAAGGTCTTCTGCAGCAGGGAGGGCATGGCGAGCGTCGAGGGGTACAGGCGCACGTAAAAAAAGCCGGGCGGGGGCGGCACTCCGGCCTCCTCACGCAGCCCCACCAGGGCCGGGTCCTGGGATTCGGCCGGATCGATGCGCCAGAAGGTGGACCCGTTCCCGGAGGGCTGTTCCGGCTCCCCATATCCGCTTGAAAAAATCAGGAAATATTCTCCCAGGCGCCGGAGCTGGGCCTGTTCCGCATTCAAATCTTCCCCTGCCTCTTCCAGGCAGGTATGCAGGGGACGGTAGCGCTCGAGAAAGGCCTGCTCCTCCTCCTGGCTTTCGAATGCCGGGTCCTGCAGCGTTTCCCGCCATCGCGGCTCCTGCGCCAGTCTTTCCAGCAGGGCCTCGCAGTCTCCGGTAGCGCTCTGAGCCAGGGCAGCGCCGGGAGAAAGGGCGATCAGGAGGATCAGGAGGGCCGCTGCGGCGCGCAGGAGTTTTCCGGCGGCCCGCAGTCTGCTGTCCTCATCCGTGGTCCTGATCATCACCAGAGCTGTCAGCGCTCGTGCAGCAGCAAGGATCCGAGAATCGCGATGGTAGCCAGGATCACCGCGGCCAGCAGGAAACCGCCGATCAACCAGCGGCCCGAGAGACCGGTGACCAGGGCGAGCACTACCAGGACGAGAAAGAAGCGCAGCCGGCGGAAATCGGGGAGCTGGCCGCGATGCTGCCAGCTGACCCGCTCCAGCAGGAACAGCCCGGCCAGCATGCCGATTATGCTGGCGCTGATCCCCAGGATCAGGGTCTGGTTCCCCTTCAAGCCCAGGAAATCCAGCACCACAATCCCGCACACGCCCTCATGCGGGGATAGGACCGAGGCGGGGTACTGGAAGACCTTGACGAAAATAAAGTTGCGCAGGTCAACGTTCTCCGAGGTCACCGTCCAGCTGATGGACTTTGTCTCACCCGGCTCCATCCGCAGGTGTTCTCGTTCTTCGCCCAGCATAAGCCGGCTGCTGAAATCCGCCCGGATCAGCGGCTCGATGGGCGTCTCGGCCGGATTGGTGAAAGTGGCCGTGACAACGCCTTCTTCGGTGCTGCTCATCAGCACCGGGCAGCGCAGACCGGTGTACTGGCGATCCGTCATCTTGTCGAAACCGTAGAAATTGGCCTCCAGATCGGCCCAAACGGATACCGTGGCAAGGGCGATGCCCACGACGGCTCCGAAAGCGAACAGCAAGCCACCCAGGGTGAGGAGTCTTTTTGTTTGCGGATTCATCCATGACCTCATTCGTGAAAAGCTGCCGGATGGGATACACCCTCCTCTCCGGCGCCTGCCACGGGTAAATTGCGAGCTTGAACGGGAATATTCACCTCTAATACTTCAGTAATTGCACTCAGGTTCACAATCCAGGCTAAACCGGCAGAAAAGGCTGCTCATGCCCCCGACAGCCACTATTATAATCGAGTGGGCCAGAGGCACAGTCTGCCCGGCATTGGAGAGGTCTCCGCTTACAACGAAACTGTCATGTGTTTTCCCCGCCTCTGGGGTAAGATAACCAGGTTTTCCGGCTTAAGGAACCGCTATAGAGAGCTCTGCGCCGGATCGCCATCCCATCCCCTCAGTCTGGAAAAACCCGCCCGGCCGCCGGGAAAAGCGGCGAGCGCGCCAGGGACAACAACCCTGGGTCTGCGGCCTGGTTTTTCATGGAGAGAAACTTATGACCCTGATCACCTGGGACACATCCTATTCCGTCGGAGTGAAAGAGCTGGATGAGCAGCACCAGGAACTGCTCGCCCTGGTGGATAATTTGTATGCCGCGCTGAACCAGGACCAGGGGAAAGAGGTGATTATCGGGGCGCTGGGCGAACTGATCGAGCACAAGCGCGCCCATTTCGCCAGCGAAGAACGCCTGATGGTCTGCTGCGGTTATCCCGGCTACTCGAAGCACAAAGGAGAGCACGAGGCGTTTATTCAAAAGCTGCTGGAATTTCAGGGACGCTACCTCACAGGGAGAGCGTCAATGAACGACCAGGTGGTCGCCAGCCTGGAAAACTGGCTCAGCGAGCATATCCTGGGCGCGGATCAAAAATATGTGCCCTATCTGATCTCGAAGGGGATTGTTTAGAGGACCGCCAGGCTCGCAAGTTCACTCCTGGATGGGATAAGTAGTGATAGTAGCGCCCTGATCATTCAAGCGGCGCCTGCCTGCAAGAAATTCTTAGGATTTGCTCCATATTATTCAAATTTTCGCCCGGACCACATTTTTGATATATAATTGGCAGAGCTTTGGCCTGCATCGCGAGAAACAGGGGGGAAAGCGTGACGAAGGAGTGCTAAAGCGCAATCGATCGCGCCGGTGATCAAACTCCAAAATACAAGTGAATAGATGGTAGGCACAAAGCAACGAAGGTTTGTTCCCATTCATTCTGGAGGAGAAAAGATGAAACAACCGAAATTCGTCTACCTGTTCACGCTGCTTGTCGTTTTTTCTCTGGTCCTGGCTGCCTGCGGCGGCGGGGCTACACAGGCGCCGGTTGCGACCGAGGCCCCTGTGGAGACTGAAGTGATGCCCGAAGAGCCGGCCGAGGTCGAGACCGAGGCGCCGGCCGAAGTGGCGACTGAAGAGCCGGCCGAAGTGGTCGAAGAGCCCACCGAGGAAGAACCTGCGGCTGAAGAACCCGCCGGCGGCTCGGAGAACCTGGGAACCCCTGAAAACCCCATTATCATGGCCCTGGCCCCCTCGGCCACCTCGCAGGAGCTGCTGGCAAGCGGCGAGGAAATCGCCCAGATGCTCTCGGAGATTACCGGCTACACCATCGAGACCACCGTGCCGACCTCTTACGGCGCGCTGGTTGAGGCCATGGGCGCCGGCAATGCTCATATCGGCTGGCTGGCTCCCTTCTCCTACGTCGTGGCGAGCGAAAGAGGCTTCGCCGATGTCGCCCTCTCCACCATTCGCTTTGGCCGCGATCACTACCCGACCCAGTATATTGCCAATGTGGACAGCGGTTTCACCGCTTACTTCGACCCGGACACCGGTGAGAGCACGGCTGACGCCGCCACCGCTCTCGCCCAGTTCGCCGACAAGAAACCCTGCTGGACCGATCCCCTGTCCTCCTCCGGCTATGTGATCCCGAGCGGTATCCTGGCGGAGAACGGCATCGAGACCCGGGCGGCGGCCTTCGTCCAGGGACACCCGACCGTGGCGCGGGCCCTGTACTCGGGCGGCATCTGTGATTTCGGCGCCACCCACGACGGCATTCTGACCGACTCCAACCTGCTGGAAGCCCTGCCTGACCTGACCGAAAAGGTGGTGGTGATCTGGCGCTCCGACCCGGTCATCCCGAACGACACCGTTTCCTTCGCCACCGGGGTCCCGGACGAGGTGCGCCAGAAGGTGGTGGATGCCCTGCTCCAGATCTCCGAGACCGATGAGGGCAAGGAAGCGCTCAACGCCGTCTACCAGATCGAAGGCCTGGTGGAAGTGGACGACACCTTCTACGATGAGTTCCGTGTCTTCCTGGAGGCCTCCGGGGTAGACCTGACCACCCTGGTCCCATAAAGCCGAGTTAAATGTGAAGGGAGAGAGCGGTTCATCGCTCTCTCCCTCTTTGTTTTTCACACAGTAAAGCCTTCATGCTCAAAGTTGAACATCTGACCAAGGTATATCCGAACGGAACTGTGGCGTTAAAGGACGTGAGCTTCGAAGTCCCCGACGGGCAGTTCCTGGTCGTCATCGGCCTGTCCGGTTCGGGCAAGTCAACCCTGCTGCGCTGCATCAACCGTCTGGTGGATCCCACCGAGGGGCGCATCCTGTGGGATGGGGAGGACATCACCGCCGCCAACCCGCGCCAGCTGCGCGCCATCCGCCGCCATATCGGCATGGTGTTCCAGCAGTTTAACCTGGTCAAGCGCTCTACGGTAATGACCAACGTCCTCAGCGGGCGCCTGGGCTATGTCAGCCCGTGGGCCTCGCTCTTGGGGATCTGGCCTCGCGCCGAACGGGAGCGGGCCCTGCGCGCCCTCGAACGGGTGGGGATCGCCGAGAAGGCCGGCGCGCGCGCCGACGCGCTCTCGGGCGGGCAGCAGCAGCGGGTGGGCATCGCCCGCACGCTGATGCAGGAGCCGCGCCTGCTGCTGGCGGACGAGCCGGTCGCCAGCCTGGACCCCGTCCTGGCGCACACCATCCTGCAGTACCTGGAAGCGCTGAACAAGACGGACGGAGTGACGGTGATCTGCAGCCTGCACTTCCTCGACCTGGTGCAGCGTTATGCCACCCATGTCATCGCTCTGAAGGACGGGGTGAAGGTGTTCGAGGGCCAGCCCGCAGAGATCAACCGGGCGCGTTTCAAAGAGATCTACGGCGAGGAGGCCCAGGAGGTGCGCGCCGCCGCGCTCGAAACCGCGGGTCCGGAGGGCGCGGCCATGATTGACGAAACGCTGTCCGGCGCGGCCCCGGCGGAGGATGCTCCGGGGACTTCCGGGGCGGATGGCGGGGCAGCTTCCGGGCGCCGTACGGGCGGCAGCGGCGGCTGACCGGGACCCCATATGAACCACGCCCAACCCGCTGCCTCATCCCGGCTCTCCCCGCTCCTGACCGGCGCGCTTTCCCTGCTCCTGCCCGGATTGGGGCAGGTCGTCTCCGGGCAGATCAAAAGAGGGCTGGCAGTCTTCTTCACCCTGCTCTCTGCTCTGGTCACCACCATCTGGTTCGCCCACCCGCTGTGGTACATCTTTCCGGCGGCTCTCTGGCTGTGGAACGTGTGGGACGCCGCCCGCCAGCCCAGAGGCGCCCCCCTGCTGCCCGCGGTCCTGCTGTGGCTGGTGGTCGCTTTCGGCATCGGCTGGCAGGTGACCGACATCAACCCGCGCACCCTGATCGAGAACAGCCAGCGCTCGGCCTCCATCCTGCGGCCAATGCTGAGTCCAGATTTTCTCGCCCGCCGTTCCACCAGCCAGTCGTTTTGGGTGCAGGTGCAGGTCCCCTGTGTGGGCCAGCCGCCGAAGGCCGAACGGGAGCAGGATGGGGCGCGCCTCGTCGCCAGCCCCGACTGCGCCGCTATTGGGGAAACCATTTTGCTGCACGCCGAGGGGCTGCGGCCCAACTTTCCCACCGAGGTAACCTGGCTCACCCCCACCGGGGGCGTCCTGTTCCTGGGCGAGAACAACAGCCGCATGCTCACCCTGGAGACCGGACCCGACGGCTCGCTGGCGACCGCCATCCGGGTTCCGGCGCAGGCTACCTCGGATCCGGAAAACCCGCTCAGCCACCGCATCACCCTGACCCAGACCGAAACCCTGCAGGGCTACACCATCTCCACCAACGGGCGCTATATTCTGCAGGGGGTGTACGAAACCCTGGCCCTGGCGCTGCTGGCCACCACCCTGGGCGCCGTCCTGGCGCTGCCCATCAGCTTCCTGGCGGCCCGCAATCTCATGTCCGGCAACCCGATCACCGCCGCCATCTACCTGGTGGTCCGCACGGCGCTGAATTTCCTGCGCTCCATCGAGGCCCTCATCCTGGCTATCATTTTCGTGATCATCGTCGGGCTGGGGCCGTTTCCGGGGATGCTGGCGATCACCCTGCACACCATCGCCGCGCTGGGAAAGCTGTATTCCGAGGTGATCGAAGGCATTGATCCCGGCCCCATCGAGGCCATCCGGGCGACGGGCGCCAACTGGGCCCAGGTGGTGCGCTACGGTGTCGTCCCCCAGATCATCCCCCCCTTCACCGCCCTCACCATCTACCGCTGGGATATCAACGTGCGTTCCTCCACCATCATCGGTTTTGTGGGCGGCGGAGGCATCGGCTTCTTCCTGTACCAGTGGATCCTGCTGGGGGATTACCGCGCCGTGAGCGCCTCTTTTATCGCCATCGCGGTGGTCGTGATCCTGCTGGACTTTTTCAGCGCTCGCCTGCGCGAGCGGCTGCATTGACCTGTCTATGGCCCTCTTCAAAACGCGTCTATTCCGCCTGATCGCCTGGACGGTGCTGGGTATCCTCCTGGTCCTGGCCTATATCCTCAGCTTCCAGGTGACCCAACCCGATTTCGTCAAGCTGGTGACGGCAGCTCCCAAGGCAAGGCAGATCTTGAGCCAGCTCATGACCCCCGACCTGTTTGCCCGCGAGGCGGTCACCAGTTCGGTTGCGCTCACCTTTCCCATCCCCTGCGGCAGCGCCGCGGAGGAAGCCGCGGAAACGGCAGGGAGCGCCCGCCTGGTAGCCGACCCGCCCTGCGCCGAAGCCCGAGAGACCTTCAGCCTGCGCGGGGAGGGCCTGGCGCCGGACAGCGCCGTGCGCGTGATCTGGCGCCTTCCCGGGGGGGAGAGCCTGACCATCGAGCGCACCACCACCGACGCGAACGGGGCTTTCGAGGAGGAGATTCTGGCCCGGCCGATCGCCGCCACCGCTGACGGAGTCCCGGCGCAGATCGAAGCCGAGGTCAGCGTGCCCGGCGGCGCCCTGCACCCTTCCCAGGCCCTGAAAGACGTGGTGAACGCCATCTTCGTCACCATCTTCATGGCCCTCCTGGCGACCACGTTTGGCACGCTCATCGCCGCCCCGCTCAGCTTCCTGGCGGCGGCGAACATCACACGCCGCGGCCCGCTCGGCACGGCAGTCTACTACGCCAGCCGTTCGATCCTCAACATCGTGCGCTCCTACGAGCCGCTGGTGATGGCGACCATCTTCGCCCTGATCGTCGGTTTTGGCAGTCCTTTTGCGGGCGTGCTGGCGCTGGTGTTCGTGACCACCGCTTCTCTGGGGAAGATGTTCTCCGAGGCGGTGGAGAGCATTGACCCCGGTCCGATCGAGGCGGTCACCGCGACCGGCGCGAACCGGGCTCAGGTGGTGCTGTTCTCGGTGGTGCCCCAGATCATCCCGGACTTCCTATCGTTTATAATCTATCACTGGGATATCAATGTGCGTATCTCCACCATCATCGGTTTTGTGGGTGGCGGCGGGATTGGTTATTACCTCTCCCAGCGCATCAATTCTTTCGAGTACCACAAAGCCGGGACTGCCCTGCTGGCGATTATTCTTGTGGTCTGGGTGCTGGACTTTCTGAGTTCCGAGATCCGCAAGAGCCTGGCCTGAGAAATGCCCGACCGTTCAGAAGAACTGCTCCCTCACCTGCTCGACCACCGTCTCCCCGGTCTCCCGGCTGGAGACGGTTTTGTCTACCCCGCTTACGAGGGCCGCTCGCTCCTGAATGTGCCGGACAGCCTCTGCCGCCTGCTGGGCGCTCCTGAGCTCGGGGCGGGCGCCCTGGACCCGCTGATCCTGAACGGCGCCGGGATGGAGGCGGGCGGGGCCCGGCGCGTGGTGCTGGTCTTGATGGACGCCCTGTCTCTGAACCGGCTCCGGCGCTGGATGGCGGGCGGCGCGGCCCCGCTCTGGCAGGACCTGGCGGAGGGCGGGCAGCTCGTGCCGCTGACCTCGATCACCCCCAGCACCACCGCGGCGGCCATGTGCAGCCTGTGGACCGGGCGCAGCCCGGCAGAACACGGCATCGCCGGGTATGAGCTGTGGATGAAGGAGTACGGGGTGGTGGTCAACACCATCCTGCACACCCCCAGTTCGTTCCGGGGCGATACCGGGGGCCTGGCGCGGGCCGGCTTTTCGGCCGAGAGCTACCTGCCCTTTCCCACCCTGGGGGCCCACCTGGCCCGAAGCGGAATCGCCAGCGTGGCCCTGATGCCGCTTGGCATCCTGAACTCCGGGCTGTCGCGCATGGTGATGCAGGGCGTGCGCCAGTTCGGGTATACCAGCCTCTCCGACCTGTGGGTGAACGCCCGCAAGCTGGTGGAAGATCCCTTTTCGCTCTCCCCGGATCCCACCCCGGTGGAACGCTCGCCGGACGGAAGGGCCTATATTTATATCTACTGGAGCGCGATCGACACCCTTTCCCACCGCTACGGGCCCGACGATGAGCGCACGATCGCCGAGTTCGAGGCTTTCAGCCGGGCCTGCGAGCGGCTTTTTCTGGAGAAGCTGGCGCCCCAGGCGCGCCAGGACACCCTGCTGGTCTTCACCGCCGATCACGGCGCCGCGGCCACGGACCCGGACCCTTACTACGACCTGCGCGAGCACCCCGGGCTGCTGCGCCGCCTGCACCTCCTGCCCACCGGCGAGCAGCGCCTGGCCTACCTCCACATCCGTCCAGGGCAGACGGAGGCCGTGCGCGAATACATCGAACGCACCTGGCCGAACCAGTTCGTCCTGCTCGACCCGCTCTACGCGCTGGAAGCGGGTCTGTTCGGTCCGGGCAGCCCGCACCCGGCGCTGCAAGACCGCCTGGGGGATTTGATCGCGGCGGCAAAGGGCCGCGCCTACTGGTGGTGGTCGAGCGGGGAGAACAGGCTTCTCGGCCGCCACGGCGGTTTGAGCGCGGATGAGATGCTGATCCCGTTCCTGACGCTGAAGCCTTAGTGGACTTCTCGCTCAATGCTTGATATATGGGTTTGCTCAGGAACTTTGCGAGAGAACCACTTAGAACCTACCCTAATAATATATTTTTATGTTGTTGCGATGGGAGGCGCTCACAGGTTGAATACAAAGGGGAGAGCCGCCCAGGCTCTCCCCTTTGATAAAATATTACTCTTATTCTCTAAATTCATGCTTGACAGGCCTTTGCAGTATGATACACTCATAGGGCATAATTCTTGCGACGGAGGAGGTTCTATGAGATCCGCGAAAACTTCTGCTTTTTCCTTCAATCGATACGAGTGCGCCTGCTGACCGTTTCCTTTTCCTGAGCCAGTCTCTTTCCCCATTTTCAACACCAACCGATCCGGTCATGGGTGCGCCTGCCCCGTGGCTGTTTTGATTTAAACCGAATCCAGCCGGGTTTCTTCCGCCTCTGGCATCTTTTTAACGATGCCGCCTGAGGGAGTTCACCTGGCCGGTTATCGTGTATGCGCCGCGGGATCACGCGGCTGTTTTGCTTTAACCCGGCGGGCAAGGCCGGCCGGGCGGGATCCCACAGATCGGGAAAGAACGGTTTTCGTAATGAATCTGAGAAAATGTCCATCAGAACCGTTGGGCCGGCATCCGGGGAGCGTGCTGGCGGCATATCTGGCCCCTCACCGGGGACGGTTCCTGCTGCTCGCCGCCCTGATGTTCGGCGGCACCGGCCTGCAGCTGCTCAACCCCCAGGTGATCCGTTTCTACCTGGACGCGGCCCAGGCCGGGGGCGAGACCCGGCTGCTGCTGCAGGCCGCGGGCCTGTATATCGGTTTCGCCGTCCTGCAGCGCGGCCTGGCTCTGGGCACCAACCTGCTCTCTGCGGACCTGGGCTGGAGCGCCACCAATGCCCTGAGAAAGGACCTGGCCGCCCACTGCCTGGGCCTGGACATGTCGTTTCACAAAGCGCACACCCCCGGGGAGCTGATCGAGCGCGTGGATGGGGATGTTTCCACCCTGGCGAACTACTTCTCGCGCTTTGTCCTGCAGGTGCTGGGGAACGGGCTGCTGGTGGCGGGCATCCTGGCCCTGCTTTTCCGGGAGGACCTGCGCCTGGGCCTGGTCCTGAGCGGCTACACCCTGCTGGCGGGGCTGATCCTGAGCCGGCTTCACAGCCGGGCCGTGGCCCGCTGGTCGGCCGTGCTGCAGACCCAGGCCGAGCAGTACGGCTTTATCGAAGAGCGCATCTCGGGGGCGGAGGAGATCCGCGCCCTGGGCGCCGGGCCCTACGTGCTGGACCGGCTCGACCGGCTGACGAAAGCCTTTATGGAACGGGTGCGCAGGGCGTTTCTGCTGGACAGCCTGATGATCAACCTGACGCGCCTGCTGTTTGCCGGAGGGCACGCCGTGGGCCTCGCGGTGGGCGCGTTCCTGTTCAGCCGGGGCGAGGCCAGTCTGGGCGCCGCTTACCTGATCGTGTACTACATCGGCATGCTCTCGGAGCCGCTGGTAGACCTCCAGGAGCAGCTGCAGGATTTCCAGCAGGCCAGCGCGGGCCTGGGGCGCATCCGGGAGCTGTTTGCGCTGGAGCCGGCGGTGAAAGATCCGCCAGAGCCCCGGGCGCACGCGCAGGGGAGCCCGGAGAGCGGCCAGGCGCTGCGGGTGGAGTTTCAGGAGGTGAGCTTCCACTACGAAGAACAGCCTGAGGGCGGGGGCCGCGTGCTGGAGGAGGTCTCTTTCAGCCTCGAGCCGGGGAAGATTCTCGGCGTGCTCGGGCGTTCGGGCAGCGGGAAGACCACCCTCACCCGCCTGCTCTTCCGCCTGTACGACCCGGGCAGCGGGAGGATCTGCCTGAACGGGACCGACCTGCGCCGGCTGCCGCTGAGCGAGCTGCGCGGCAGGATCGGCCTGGTGACCCAGGAGGTGCAGCTTTTTGGGGCCACCCTGCGGGAAAACCTGACCCTGTTCGACCCCGCGCTGGGCGACGAGGACCTGCTGCGCGCCCTGCGCGAGCTGCGCCTGGAAGACTGGCTTGCCCGCCTCCCGCACGGCCTCGACACTCGCCTGCAGGCGGGGGGCCAGGGCCTCTCGGCGGGCGAAGCCCAGCTCCTGGCGTTCACGCGCGTCTTCCTGAAGCAGCCCGGGCTGGTGATCCTGGATGAAGCCTCCTCGCGCCTGGACCCGATCACCGAGGCCCTGGTGGAGCGGGCGGTCACCCGGCTGTTCCAGGGGCGCACCGGCATCATCATCGCCCACCGGCTGCCGACCGTGCAGCGGGCGGATCAGCTCCTGATCCTGGAAGGCGGGCGGGTGATCGAGTGGGGGGAGCGCCGCGCCCTGGCGGCGGATCCTGCCTCGCGCTTCGCTCACCTGCTGCAGACCGGGTTGGAGGAGTGGCTGGAAGATCCAGCCGAAAGCGAAGGTGTCCATGAACACATCTGAGAAAAAACGCGCCGGGCCGGGGCTCTCAACCCTGGCCTTCAACCGTGCGGTGGTGGGTTTTGCCCCCGGGGCCTTCCTGGTGCATTCCCTTTTCACGCTGGTGGTGTTCGGCGTGGAGGTGCTGCCCGGGTTGATCGAAAAAGCGGTGTTCGACCGCATCGCCGGCGAGGCCGGCCCGGCTTTCCTGGCGCCCTTCAGCCTGTGGTGGCTGATCGCCCTCTTCGTGGGCGTGGCGGTGGCCCGCCTGGGCGCCGGGCTGGGCGCGGAATGGTACGGCTGGACATTCCGCATGCTGGTGGCCGCCCTCCTGCGGCGCAACCTGCTGGCGAGCATCCTGCGCCGCCCGGGCGACCGGGCGCTGCCGGTCACCTCGGGCGAGGCGGTGCACCGCTTCCGGACCGACGTGAACGAGGTGGCCGATTTTCCGCTCTGGCTGCCCGACCAGCTCGGCAAGTGGATCGCGGCTGCCATCGCAATCGCCATCATGGCGCGCATCCACCTGACGCTCACCCTGCTCATCTTCCTGCCCCTCTTCGCCATCATCGGCCTGACCCGGCTGGCCTGGGGGCGGATGCTGGCCTACCGCTACGCGGCCAACCGGGCCGCAGACGCCTCCACCGGCTTCCTGGGCGAGGCTTTCGACGCGGTGCAGGCGGTGAAGGTGGCAAACGCCGGGGCTCACTTTGCCGCGCGCTACGGTGCGCTCAGCGATACCCGCCGCCGCATGGCCATGCGCGAGCAGGTCTTCCAGGGCCTGCTCCAGACCGTCAACGACAGCGCGGTGACCTTCGGCATCGGCATGATCCTGCTCTTCGCCGGGAGCGCCCTGGCCGCCGGCGATTTCAGCGTGGGCGATTTCGCCCTGTTCACCAGCTACCTGTGGTTCACCAGCCAGATTCCCTCGGAGCTGGGCACTTTCTACGGGGACTACAAACAGCAGGAGGTCGCCATCGAGCGCATGCTCGAACTGGTCCGCCCGGAGGCCGCGCAGGCGCTGCTGGCGCCCCGAGCGCAGGTTGATGCGGAGGATGCGGCCCCGCCGGCAGAGGCGGCCGGAGAGACGGGGGGCCTGGAGCGGCTGGATGCCGCCGGGCTCACCTACCGCTACCCAGACGGCGGAGGCGGCATCGAAGAGGTGGACCTGCGCATCGAAAGAGGCTCTTTCACCGTGATCACCGGGCGCGTCGGGGCGGGCAAGACCACCCTGCTGCGCGTGCTGCTGGGCCTGCTCCCGCTGCAGGCGGGTGAGATCCGCTGGAACGGGCGCCGGGTGGAAGACCCGGCCCGGTTCTTGCGGCCGCCGCGCCTGGCCTACACCTCACAGGTGCCGCGCCTGTTCAGCGAGAGCCTGCGCGCCAATATCCTCCTGGGCCTCCCGGAGGAGACCGGGCTGCAGCGCGCCCTCTGGACCAGCGTGTTCGAGGCGGACGCGGCCGCGCTGCCGCAGGGGCTGGATACCTTGGTGGGGCCGCGGGGGGTGCGGCTGTCGGGCGGGCAGGTGCAGCGGGCCGCGGCGGCGCGCATGCTGGCGCGCCAGGCGGAGCTGCTGGTCATTGACGACCTGTCCAGCGCGCTGGACGTGGAGACGGAGCGGGCCCTGTGGGAGCGGATCTGGCCCGGGGAGGGCGGCGCGGCCGGCGGCCGGCCCGCGGCCGTGCTGGCGGTCTCTCACCGCCGGGCCGCCCTGCAGCGGGCGGACCGGGTGATCGTGCTGAAGGAGGGAAAAGTGGAAGCCGGAGGGAAACTGGAGGACCTGTTGGAGACCTGTGAAGAGATGCAGAAGCTGTGGCAGGGTTTTGTAAACGGAGAGGAAAGCGTATGAGAGCTGCAGGACGAGAAGAAATGAACTGGTGGCTGGAGGCCGCCGACCAGGAGCCGGGGCCGGAGCGCTGGGGCGCACCCCGCTCGAAGAAGGTAAATCAGAAGCGCAGCGCCGCGACCCAGGCCCGCTTCGAGCTGGCCGAGGAGCTGCTCCCGGCGGAACGCGATTACGAGTTCACCTACCGGGCTGCCCGGCACGAGAAGGTCTGGCTGGTCGGGGCGCTGAACGGCTTTTACGAGGACAGCCTGATCCAGGATGTGCTGCGCATCGCCAAGGGGGGCAAGGAGGCCAATGTGTACTGCTGTCTCGGCGGGAGCGCCCCTGAAGCGGCAGAGGAAGCCCCCTACATGGGGCCCGAGCTGCTGGCGGCGAAGGTCTACCGGCCGCGCATGCTGCGCCAGCTCAAGAATGACGCCCGCTACCGCCAGGGCCGTGATTTCCTGGCGGACGACGGCAAGGCCCGGCGGGACGGGCGCAGCCTGCGCGCCATCCGCAAGAAAACCCGGGTGGGGAGCGAGATGATCATCACTTCCTGGATCGAGCACGAGTACCAGACCCTGCAGCGCTTGCACGCCGCCGGGCTGGACGTGCCCGCCCCGGTCGCCCGCTCGGAGAACGCCATCCTGATGGGGTTCGTGGGCGACGAGGAACTCACCGCACCGGCCTTGAACGAGGCCCACCTGCCGGCGCAGGAGGCGGGACCCCTGTTCGAGCGCGTGCTCGGCAATATCGAGCGTATGCTGGAACTCGGGATCATCCACGCCGACCTGTCCGCCTATAATATCCTCTACTGGGAGGGGGAGATCCGCCTCATTGATTTCCCCCAGGTGGTGGACCCGCTGAACAACCCCGAGGCGCAGGCGCTGTTCCAGCGAGACGTGGAGCGGGTGTGCCAGTATTTCGCCCGCTACGGGGTGCGGGCGAATCCCCGCCGCCTGGCGGACGATCTCTGGCGCAGGCACGTGCCGCATGCCTGACCCGGTCTGCTCGAAGCCTCCCGGCTGTCACAGAGAGCCGGAAGCGAGCATTTAGCTCCTGCCAGGGGAGGCTGCAGCGGCGTCCCCGCTGCGGCCTCCCCGCGGATTACCCCCTGGCGGCGCCTGCGCTGCAGGATTACAATTCGAGCGGAAGGAGACCCCCCTATGAACCGCGATCAAACGGATCCACTGTCCTTTTACGCCGCCCCCGGGCCGATGACCGCCATCGAGGAGCACGAAGCGCTCCTCGTTGGCCTGCCGGAGGACCTCCCCTCCCTGGTCCAGGTGGTGCAGAACAACCTGGTGCACGCCTTCTGGGCCGAGCGCTACGGGCTGACCCTGAGCGAGGCGCAGAAGGAAACGCTCAACCTGCGCCGGGCGGCGGACAAGCTGAGGCGCATCGCCGCCGCCGACCCGCGCCCGCTGGCGGAGGGCAGGGAGCTGGAAGGGCGCCAGGTGGGAAACTGCCGCGATTTCTCCCTGCTGCTGGTCAGCCTGCTGCGCCGCCAGGGCACGCCGGCCCGCGCCCGCTGCGGTTTCGGCGCGTATTTCAACCCCGGGCGTTACGACGACCACTGGGTGGCGGAGGTCTGGGACGCCGCTCAGGGGCGCTGGGTGCTGGTGGACGCCCAGTTGGACGGGCTCCAGCGCGAGACGCTCAAGATTCCCTTCGACACCCTGGACGTGCCGCGGGATGCGTTCATCACCGGCGGTAGGGCCTGGGAGATGATGCTGCACGGCGAAGCGGACCCGCGCTGCTTCGGCATCTTCGATATGAACGGCCCCTGGTTTATCTGGGGCAACGTGCTGCGCGAGCTGCTCTCTTTGAATAAAGTGGAGATTCTGCCCTGGGACTGGTGGGAATCGCCCTGCTGGTCGCACCGGCTGGAGGACCCCCTGCCCCCCGCCGAAGAGCTGGAGGAGCTCAACCGCCTGGCGGCCCTGACGCTGGCGGGAGACGAGGGCTTCGAGGCCCTGCGGGAGGAGTACGAGCGCAGCCCGGGCCTGCGCCCGCCGCAGAGCTGGCTGCAGGGCGGGGCCTGAGCCCGCTACTAGTTGCCTTGGGTGCAGCGTGCGACGCAGCCGCGCACTTCACCCAAAACAACACGCTCCAACCTGAGGCGGGCGCCGCGCGGCGCGCACGCGGTGGAAAAGAGCACGCCCGGCCTGAACTTCAGGGCCGGGCGTGAATTTCGGCCTCCCCTCCTCGGGGCTGGAGGCCGGGAAAGGGTCAGGAAATGGCCGGGGAAACGGGTCAGGGGGCGGCCCCGGTTGAGTCCGGCTCCGCCTGGCCGCTCTCTGTGCCCTCGTCCGCAGGCGGGCCGGCGTCCGTGGGGGCTTCGGTGGAAGCCTCCTCCGGCGGCTCCGCGGTGGGGGCGGGGGTGTCCGTGGGGGCCTCCCCCGGAGGCGGCGGCTCCGTGGGCGGCGGTATATCGGTGGGAGGCGGTCCGGCGGGCGGGGTGTCAGAAGGAGATGGTTCCGCCTGTGGCAGCTTGGGGGTCGCGGTGGGGGGTGGTTCCGGGGCCGGGGCGCAGGCAGCCGGGTCGAAGCGTATTTCGGCGGACCAGACTTCAGGATTAACTGGGAAACCGGGACGCTGCCAGAGCCGGAAGCGGTACGCGCCTGCTCCTGAAGCTGGCGCGGTGATCAATATGCTTTCCCCTGACCCCAGGTTTTGGATTGTGCCGTCGTCAATCCTTTCATTTGATAGATGAAGCTCCCATTCAACTGGCCCGCCCAACGCCGCGCCGCGGTTCTCAACCACAATCCAGACCATACCGCCGTTTTCACAACCGCTGCCTCTTTTCGAGGTAAAGACCAGTTTGCTCCCGTCCCAGGTAGGGGTGGGAGGGGTATCCGGGGTCACAGTGGGAGCGGGCCTGGTGCTTTTTGAAGTGGGGGAAGGCGTCGGGGATGCAGGCGGATCCTCGGTCAGCGTTTGCGAAGGTTTAACCGTAGCAGGTGTGAGAGTCGCCTTACCCGGAGTGGAAACTTCAGTCGGAATTTCACCTCCAAGGGTGGGGGTGGCGGTCTTCGTAACTTCGTTCTCTGGTGTCTTGAAGCCCGGGACCGATGCGGTGTACTGGAAAACCTGGATCGTACCGCCATCTACCTCCAGAGACCCCGCGGAAGCGACAACGAGGCTCAGGCAGATGAGAAGCAGGATGCCAACCAGCAACAACCGGTTCATATATGGCTCCAGTTCAGGCTTCTACCGGATAGGTGTAAATCACCTGCCCGTCGGTAACGTAATAAATATGCGCCTGTTCCAGCTTCTGGTGCAGGATCATACTGCCCAGGCGCTGCGCCAGGCGAGCCAGATCGTTTATCGACTCCACCTCGACGCTCTGACCGGCCTGCAGGTCGGCGGAGGCCACGTTGACGATCAGACCTCCAAAACGGAGTTGAAGCAGGTCCGAGGCGCTGAGACCCCGGTAAATGCGCAGGGCGAGAACAGCGGCGGCCCCCAGTCCAAGGATCGCTCCGGCTGCGCCGATCCAGCGCAAGAGCGAGAAGGGCAGTTCCAGACCGTACAGGGAGAGTAAATTCGCGTGGGTAATGACCTCTTCCACCGATTTGGGCTCAACCGTTAGCAGCTGCGCTGGAAAGGTCATCTGGGTCGCGTTGTAGCGAAAAGTGAAAGCTGGGGCGTAGGTTTCGTCAATCTGCTTCGCATCGAAGCCGCCGGTAACGTGAACCTCAGGAATAATCGAAATTTCGTAGTTCCCAGGATTGTAGCCGGTCTGAACTTCAATTTCCTCCAACAGGGCCTGGAGTTCTGAAACGTGAATCGAGGCTTTGTAGGACACCTGGGGACCGTTGAAAGGGACGTTTGAACCCAGCGGGGTGGTGCGTGTCCAGGCCTCGCCGGCTTTGATCTGCAGAGTGGGCCTTACTTCGCCCTGCACCTGGGCCTCCTGGCTGCCGGTGAGCAGATAGGCGAACTCCACTTCAAGCGACTGTGCCAGTTGGGTGAAGACGGTGGGACCGGCGGCCGGCTCCATCCCATCCTCGGCTGTGGAGACCGGCTGCGGGGCTGTCAGCTCGTCCGGGGTAATCATGCCCAGGGGGTAGAGCTCAGAAGGGGTGGTGAAGACGCGGTAGGTGAAGGCGGCAGAGTGCTCGTAGTGCAGTCGCTGGACTTTTTCAGACCGCTCCAGAGGCTGCAGGTAGGCGTAAATTCCCAGCGCTAGGGAGAGCAGCCCCAGAAGGGCTGCGGCGGTGAACAGGCTGACCGGCAGGACCGGTAAAGTGAGACCACCGATTTGAGTGGTTTTTCCAACTGGCATACGCTTACCTCGCTTCCGTGCGAATTTCTTCTCCGGTTCGTCCAGCAGTAAAAAAACAGCCAGCCCGCTCAGGGCCATCAGGCCGCGCGGCTGGCGCAGCATATTCAGATACCTGCCCGCCCCAGGGATATGGAACCAGTAACGCCCCAGCACTTCGTCCGGCTTGGGGCGCCAGGGGTCTACAAAGTCATTGTTATCGCCCTGGGTGCGATAACCCTCCTCAGCCGATCCACCGATAATGCGGTGGATTACGTTCTTCCCTTCCACCTGGTAGGCGATCACCTCGCCCTCGGCATACTCAGCCTGGCGCAGCATCAGGACCAGATCGCCCGTATAGTAGGTGGGCTGCATGCTCTTCCCGCTGACCAGGACATAAGAAGCAGGCCCGCCCAGGATGCGGGGACGGAGCAGGGCGAACCAGGCGAGGAAGATGAGGATGCTCAGCAGGCTGAGGCTTTTTTTGAGCATGAGCGTTGGGCGAGTGTCTGCCTGGGATTGCTGAATAAAAGATCGTTCAGTGTCTGGGAGGGAGACAATCTCCCTCGAGATTAGTGGCTCGAGGGAGATTGTTTATCAGAGTAGCTGACTCAGCGTCTAATAATCCGATTCGCCCTCGATCCAGATCTTGATGCCATTGATCTCCTCAGGAGTCAAGTAAGGGCTGAAAGGAACGCTTTGCTGAGCTTCGGCGGTGAGGGTCTTCCGATAAAACTTATCGGGGCCTTCAATGAAGACATTGATTTCGTTACCATTACATTTTGCATCAATGCCGGTTAATCTGACGGAACGAACCGAGTTGTCCTGAGTCTCGAGGCCCCAACCGCCAACCTGGATACCGTCATTATCGCAGTAGAGGGTGAAATCCTGGCCGGCCTGAATGGTGGCGCCATCAACCGTGAGTCCAGCCGCAGCAGCGTAGGTGGCGGCGATAAGCATAACGAGCACTGCGAAGAAGCCGAGTTTCCGTAACATGATGTGATCTCCTTAGAAAGCTACAAAGCTGATAGGATATTGAGGTATTGCAAAAGGAGGCGGCTTCTGGCATAATCACAGCAGCACAAAGGGTTTGGTGATCGTGCCAGCCTTTGTCCTTC
>JAEWYL010000132.1 GCA_023395675.1 Chloroflexota bacterium
GGCGCGGCCCGGCCCGACCGCCCGGGCCTGCAGCTGCGCCTCTACCGCGCCCTCTACCGCTGGCACGAGCCTTACTACCGCTGGTATTCGCGCCTCGGCTGGACCTGGCTGGACCCGCTGCGGTCCGGCATCAAAAAAATCCTGCTAAAATCAGGCTGAGCGCCTGTTATCTGTGTCCATCCGTGTGAATCTGTGGTTTTTTAACCACGGATGGACACCGATGAACACCGATGAATAACCAGGATGAAATATCCGTGTTTATCTTCGATCTGTGTCCATCCGTGTGTATCTGTGGTTTTTTAACCACGGATGAAAAAAAACAGGATTTACGGAAAGGCTTATGGAACCCGGCACACAAAACCCGCTGGTATCGGTGGTGATGATCTTCCTGGACGAGGAGCCGTTCATCCAGGAGGCGATCGAGAGCGTCCTGGCTCAGGACTATCCCCATTGGGAGCTGCTGCTGGTGGACGACGGCTCCGGCGACCGCAGCGCCGCGATCGCCCGCGCCGCCGCGGAGCGCCTGGGGCCAAAGGCGCGCTATCTGGAACACCCCGGGCGGGAGAACCGGGGGACGGGCCCCTCCCGCAATCTGGGGGCGCGCCACGCCCGCGGCCAGTACCTGGCCTTCCTGGACGCCGACGACGTCTGGCTCCCCTCGGCCTTAGGGACGGCGGTGCGCCTGCTGGAGGCCCACCCCGCCGCCGGGATGCTCTACGGCAACACCGAGCGCTGGCGCAGTTGGACCGGGCAGCCCGCCGGCCAGGAGCAGGACTCTCAGGACCACGTGGCCCAGATCTTCGGCCGCCCCGGCTCCCTGGCCTACCCGCCCGAGCTGCTGCGCCTGTTCGACCGGGAGCCCTACGCCGTGCCCTGCGTGTGCAGCCTGCTGGTGCGCCGGCGGCTGTTCGAGGAGATCGGGGGGTTCGAGGAGCGCTTCACCGGTCTGTTCGAGGACCAGGCCTTCTACGTCAAAGTCTGCGCCCGGTCGGTGGTTTACGTGACCGGGGAATGCTGGTCGCGCTACCGCCAGCACCCGGCCTCGATCTGCGCCGCGGCGGCCCGGGAGGGGCAGGTGGAGGCGGCGCGCCGGGACTTCCGGCACTGGCGGCAGGCCTATTTGCAGGCCCAGGGGATCCCCCCGCAGGACCTGGAGGCCGCGCGCGGCGCGGAGGGCGACCACCGCCGCCTGGAGGAGGCCTATGCAAGCCGCCTCGCCGAGCTGGAAGGGGGTAAGGCCTGGCTGGAGGAGCAGTGGCGGGCCTGGAAGGGGGTCGCCGAGGAGCGGGAGCGCTCGATCCGGGAGCTGAAGGACTGGATCGAGGAGCTGGAGCGCGGCAAAGCCTGGCTGGCGGCCGAGCTGGACCGGCGGGAACAGCCCGGGCAGGGGCTTCTGGGGCGCGCCCGGCGGCTGGGTGGGCTTTTCCGGCCCGCCCCGGACGAGAGCCGGCCCGCACCGGGCGGGGAGCCCGCCGCAAACGCCCCCGCCGCACCGGTACAGCCGGAAGGGGGCGAACAGACGCCGGAAGGGCAGCCCCCGCCGGAGCCGGCGCTGCCGGAGCGGGAGGCGGCGGGCTGGTCCCCCCGGGGCTGGCCCCTCCAGCCGGTCAGCCGGGCCTGGGGCTTCGACCGGGGCCTGCCGGTGGACCGCTACTACATCGAAAAATTCCTGCAGTCCCGCGCCCCCGATATCCGCGGGCAGGTGCTGGAGATCGGCGACCGGGCCTACACCACCCGCTTCGGCGGGGAGCGGGTGGCGGTCAGCGACGTGCTGCACGTGGTGGAGGGCAACCCGCAGGCCACCCTGGTGGGCGACCTGGCCGCGCCCGGCAGCCTGCCCCCGGAGCGGTTCGACTGCGCCATCCTGACCCAGACCCTGCACCTGATCTACGACCTGCGCCTCGCGCTGCAGAACCTCTACCGCAGCCTGAAGCCGGGCGGGGTGCTGCTGGCCACCTTCCCCGGCATTTCGCGCCTGAGCGTCTCGGAATGGCCCGGCTCCTGGCACTGGGGCCTGACGCGCCACTCCGCCGCCCGCCTGTTCGCGGAGGTCTTCCCCCCCGGCTGCCTCCAGGTGGAGGCCTTCGGAAACGTGCTGGCCGCCAGCGCCTTCCTGTACGGGTTCGCCGCCGGGGAGCTGCGCCCCGAAGACCTGGAGCACCGCGACCCGGAGTTCGACCTGCTGGTGGCGGTGCGGGCGCTGAAACCGGCGGCGGAGCCCGAGCTTGCGGCGAGCGCCGAGCTTGCGGCTGCCGCCGAACCTGCGGCCAGCACCGAAACTGCGCCGCCGCCTGCGCTGCGGCCGGAGCCGCCCGCGGCCGCCGGCCGGGAGCCGGAGGGGGGCCCGGGGGCGGCCATCCTGATGTACCACCGCATCGGCGAGGCGCAGACCGACCCCTGGGCGCTCTCTGTCTCCCTGGAGCACTTCGAGGCGCACCTGCAGGTCCTGCAGAAAGGCTACCGGGTGCTGCGCATGGAGGCGCTGGTGGAGGCGCTGGCCGCGGGCGAGCTGCCCCCGGGCGCGGCGGCCCTGACCTTCGACGACGGCTACGCCCACACCCTGCGCCTGGCCCGCCCGCTGCTGGAGCGCTGCGAAATCCCGGCCACGGTCTTTATGCCCTCCGGCGCGCTGCGCCGGGGGGGCGAGTTCTGGTGGGACGCCCTGGCGCGGGTGCTGCTCGAACCCGGGCGGCTGCCCCCGGCGCTGGAGCTGGAGCTCGGGGGGCAGGTCTTCCGCCGGGAGCTGGGCGAGGCGGCTTTCTACCCGCCGGAGGCCTTCGTGCAGGCCCGCCGCTGGCGCGCCTGGGAGAGCCCGCCCGGGCCGCGGCAGCAGCTCTATATTGACCTGTGGGAGCGGCTGCACCCCCTGGAGGCGGGGGCCCGGGAGGCGGCCCTGGCGCAGATCCTGGACTGGGCCGGGCAGCCCGCCCCGCCGCGCCCCGCCTACCTGCCCCTGACCTGGGACGAGCTGCAGGCCCACGCCGCCGGCCCCTGGGTGGAGTTCGGCTCGCACGGCGTGAGCCACAGCTCGCTGGCGGCGCTGCCCGCCGGGGCCCAGGCGCAGGAGCTGAACGAAAGCCGGGCGGAGCTGGAGCGGGCCCTGGGCCGGCCCGTGCACGGGCTGGCCTACCCCTACGGCAACCCGGTGGACTGCTCGGAGGAGACGGTCTCCCAGGCGCGCCTGGCGGGCTACCGCTGGGCCTGCGTGGTCAGCGCCCGCCTCGCCCGCGGCGGCGACGATCCCTTCCGCCTGCCGCGCTTTACCGTGCTGGATTGGGACGGGCCAACCTTCGAAAGGCGGCTGGAACAATGGTTAAGACCTTCGGGCCGCTAGGGCCGCTCAACCACCGCTGGGCCTACGCCCGCGACCTGCTCTACACCCTGGTCGGGCGCGAGCTCAAGCTGCGCTACCGGCGCTCGCTGCTCGGTTTTGCCTGGTCGCTGCTCAACCCGCTGGCCCAGCTGCTGGTGTTCGGCTTCGTGTTCCGCTTCATCCTGCCGCTGGACATCCCCAACTACACCGTCTTCCTCTTCAGCGGGCTGCTGCCCTGGAACTGGTTCAGCGGGGCGCTCTACGGGGCGGCGGAGGCCATGACCGGCAGCCGGGAGCTGGTGCGCAGGCCCGGCTTCCCGCCCGCGGTGCTGCCGGTGGTGACGGTGACCAGCCACCTGGTCCACTTCGCGCTGGCGCTGCCGGTGCTGTTCGTCTTCCTGTGGGCGGGGGGCGTCCGGCTCACCTGGGCCGTGCTGGCCCTGCCCGCCATCCTGCTGCTGCAGTTCGTCCTGACCCTCAGCCTGGGCTACCTGCTGGCGGCGGTGCACGTCACCTTCCGCGACACCCAGTACCTGCTCAACATCGCCCTCATGCTCGGCTTCTACCTGACGCCGGTCTTCTACGACCCTGGGGCCATCCCCGGGCGCTTCCACCTGATTTTCCAGCTCAACCCCATGAGCCACCTGATCGGGGCCTACCGCGCCGTGCTGCTGGAGGGGCGGCTGCCCGACCTGGCCGCGCTGGCCCTGGTGGGGGTGATCTCCGCCGCCCTGCTGCTGGCGGGCTACCGCTATTTCACCCGCGCCAGCGACCGCTTCGTGGAGGAGCTCTGATGACCGGCGCCGTCCAGGTCCAGCGGCTGGGCAAATATTTCCGCCGCTACCCTCCGGACCGCCCCGCCACCCTGCAGGAAGCGGTGCTGCGCGGCCTGCGCGGCCTGAGGCCGGTGGAGCAGTTCTGGGCCCTGCGGGAGATCAGCTTCAGCGTGGGGCAGGGGAAGATGGTGGGCATCACCGGGCCTAACGGCAGCGGGAAATCCACCCTGCTGCGGCTGGTCGGAGGGGTCGGCAGGCCGGACGAAGGCTCCGTGCGCGTCTGCGGGCGAGTGGGGGCGCTGCTGGAGCTGGGGGCCGGCTTCCACCCCGACCTGACGGGGCGGGAGAACGTCTTCATCAACGGGGTGATCTCGGGCCTGTCGCGCCCGGAGGTGCGCTCCCGCTTCGACTCCATTGTGGACTTTGCCGAGCTGGAGGCCTTTATCGACAGCCCCCTGCGCACCTACAGCACCGGGATGCAGATGCGGCTGGCCTTCGCCATCGCCGCCCATATCGAGCCGGAGGTGCTGCTGATTGACGAGGTGCTGGCGGTGGGAGACGTGGCCTTTCAGGAGAAGTGCATCCGCCGCATCCGGCAGTTCAAGGAGCGCGGCTGCACCATCCTGCTCGTCTCTCACGACCCGGAGATCATCCGGGAGCAGTGCGACGAGGCCCTCTGGCTGCGGGCCGGGAGGCTGGCGGCGCAGGGCCCGGCGGAGCTGGTGATGGACCAGTACCTGGGCGAGCGCAAGAACGAGAGCGAGCGCCGCACCCCCCGCTCCTGGCCCTCCCGGCTGACCGCCATGGGCACCGAGCTGGTGATCAACCAGAACCGGGTCGGCTCGATGGAGATGGAGCTCACCTCCGTACGCTTCACCGGTCCGGAGGGCGGGCCGCTGAGCGAGATCGAAAGCGGCGCCCCGCTGCGGGTGGAGATCGAGCTGCACAGCCCGAAACCCCTCCCGGCGCCGGTGTTCGAGCTCCAGATCAGCCGGGAGGACGACTTCACCTGCTTCGTCACCAGCGGCGCCCTGGACGATTTGCTGCCGCCGGTGCTGCAGGGCGCGTACCGGGTCTCCCTGGTCTTCGAGCGCCTCGACCTGGGCGAGAACACCTACTACCTGGACCTGGGCCTCTTCACCCGCGACTACCTCTACGCCTACGACTATCACTGGCACGTCTACCCGCTCCGGGTACGCGCCCCGGGCCCGGTGGAGGGCGTCCTCCGCCCGCCCTTCCGCTGGGAGGCGGGAGAGGGTTAACCCCGCCGCCAGGGCGGGGGAATAAAGAAGCTGATCCACAGATGCACGCGAATGGGCACAGATCATTAAACGCTGATCTGTGCCCATTCGCGCCTTTTGTGGATGAAATAAACGGCTGTTAACACGGTAACCAGGTGCCAGGCACTTCTTCGCCCGTATCGAGCCAATGCGGGTAAAGAATCTTCGCCTGCTTCCACGGCTATCTGCCAAGAAAGTGCCTGGCACCTTACCGCGGCGAAAGCAACAACCTATCAATTGATAAGCTATTGACATTAACCATATCAATTGATATAATTATTCTATTAGAGCCTTCCCACTCGTCGAGGCAGCATGGAAAATGACGCCGCTGAAACCCGCAGATTCCTGGTTAAATTTCTCGAGGAGTTCAAGGG
>JAEWYL010000148.1 GCA_023395675.1 Chloroflexota bacterium
ATGGCGACGTCCGGCTGGATCGTGTCTTCGTGAGCCCGGTTTGCCGGGGTGGCGGCCCGGCGGGTGATCCACACCGCGTGGATGCCCGCGTTGCGCGCCCCCAGGATATCCGCCCCCAGCGTATCCCCCACCATCGCCGTCTCCTGCGGCTCGAAGCCCCACACCTCCAGCACCAGCTCGAAAATGCGCGGGTTGGGCTTGCGGATCCCCTGCGCGGCCGAGGTGACGATCACCTCGAAATAGGGCCGGATCGCCGCCCCGTCAATCAGGGCCTGGACGTCGTCGTCATCCCCCGCGTTCGAGATCAGCGCCAGGCGGTAGCCCGCCTCCCGCAGGGCGTCCAGGGTGGGCAGGGCGTCCTCCTCCAGCTTCCAGTGCTGCTCGGTGACCGCGTACATCTTCCGCAGCGCGGCCCGCAGCGCCGCCTCCGGCGCCTGGGGGTAGCCGAACTGCCCCAGCAGCTCCTTCAGCAGGTAGAGGGTGGTGGTCTCGATAAACTCGGTCTCCCGCTCCAGGTAATAGGCCTCCAGCCGCCTGCGGAACTCCCCCAGGAAGGCCTGCTCCTCCAGGTCCATGCCCGCCGCCCGCAGCTCGCGCAGCAGCTCGCCGTGCGAGCGGGCGAAAATCTCGGGCCAGTCCCCATCGAAGTACATCAGGGTGCCGCCCAGGTCGAAAATCAGGCCGCGGATCCTGCCTTGCGCCGCTCTGCTGTCTGTGTTCATGTTGGCCTCGTCAGTATCCCCGCCCGGTGTCCACCTCGTTCAGCAGGTTCAGCCCGCCCGCGTAGCGCTCCAGGTTCTCGGCGAACAGCGCCGCGGCCCGCTCCTCGTAATGGCGGGTGGCGCCAGCGATATGCGGGGTAAGCAGCACGTTGGGCAGCTTCCACAGCGGGCTGTCCCCCGGCAGCGGCTCCTCCGGGTAGACGTCCAGGGCCGCGCCGGCGATCTTGCGCTCGCGCAGGGCCGGCAGCAGGGCGCTGTGGTCCACCACCTCCCCCCGCGAAACGTCCACCAGAAAGGCGGTCGGCTTCATCGCCGCCAGCTCCTCCGCCCCGATCAGCCCGATGGTCTGCGGCGTCTTGGGCGCGGTCACCACCACGAAATCGCACTCCCGCAGCATGGACTTCAGCGCTTCGGTGGGGTAAATGCGCAGCGCCAGGTCGCCGTGCGGGTCGCCCATGTCTTCCGGGGTGTAGCCGGTGTCCTCCGGCTGCATGGCGTTGCGCTTCGCCGCCAGCACCCGGGCCCCGAAGGGCTGCAGCAGGTGGGCCACCTGCCGTCCGATCGAGCCGTAGCCCACAATGCCCACCACGCTGTCACGCAGCTCCTGGGGCAGGAAGCGCTCGCGCTCCCGCGGCCATTCGCCCTTGCGCTGCAGCGCCAGCAGCTCGGGCATATGCCGGCCCAGCGCCAGCATCATCATCAGGATATACTCGGCGATCTGCGAGGCCGCCGCCCCGCTCAGCGAGGTGGCGGTCACCCCCTCCTGCTGCAGGATGGGCGCGCCGGCGGCGTGCTCCACCCCGGCATAGTGCAGCTGCACCCAGCGCAGCTTCGGCGCCTGCTCCGGCTCCGGCAGAAGCCGGTCGGTGTAGAGCACCTCCGTCCGCGCCCAGACCTCCGCCGGGATCTCCTCCACCTTGCGCGCCCGCCGGAAGGTGAAGTTGAAGCGCGGCGAGAGACTGCGCAGTCTGGCTGCGACCGGGTCTGGGAAGGGCACCGTTACTAAGACTTCAATCGGATCTGGCATTTCTCTCCCCTGCTCTCTATCCCACCGCGTTGTGGGATACCTGTGGGATAAATGTGGGATATTGTGGGATAAGCGTGGAAAACATCCGGGCGCGGGCCGTTCAGCGCTGCCGGTAATGCACCTCGCTCAGGAGGCGCAGCCTCTCCGCCGCCGTCTCCGCGGTCAGGTCGCGCTGGGGCATGGCCAGCATCTCGTAGCCGACCATGAACTTGCGCACCGTGGCCGAGCGCAGCAGGGGCGGGTAGTAATGGGCGTGAAAATGCACGTCCGGGTAAGCCTCTGTATAGCCCGTCCCCCGGCCGGCGGGCGCCTGGTGGAAGCCCATCGAGTAGGGGAAGGACACCTCGAACAGGTTGTCATAGCGCGCCGTGATGCGCCGCAGGATGTCCGCCAGCCCGGAGACCTCGGCCGGGGTCAGCTCCGGCATGGCCGCCAGGTGGCGGTGGGAGACCAGCAGAAGCTCGAAAGGCCACACCGCCCAGAAGGGGACCAGGGCGGTGAAATGCTCGTTGGCGCACACCACCCGCTCGCCGCTCTCCCGCTCGGCCTCCAGGTAGTCGCAGAGCAGGCAGCTGTCGTGCTGGCGGCGGTACTCGCCCGCGGCCCGCAGCTCTTTCTCAGCCTCGTTCGGCAGGAAGCTGCTGGCCCAGATCTGGCTGTGGGGGTGCGGGTTCGAGGCCCCCATCATGGCGCCCTTGTTCTCGAACACCTGTACGTAGCGGATCCAGTCCCGCGCCCCCAACTCGGCCCACTGCTGGCTCCAGGTCTCGACCACCGCCTCCACCTCCGCCTGCGAGAGCTCGGGCAGCGACTGGTCGTGCCGCGGCGAGAAGCACACCACCCGGCACAGGCCGCTGGCGTTCTCGGTGCGGAACAGGGAGTGCCCGGCGGCGTGGCGCGCGTCGCGCGGGGCGGTCTCGCTCCCCGGGGTCCCCGCCTGGGGGCCTGCCTCCAGCCCGGCGGCCTGCTCCGGCGTGAGCAGGGCGGCGAAATCGTTGTCGAAGACGAAAGTGCCCGTGTAAGGCGGGTTGCGGCGCCCTCCGGCGCGCTCGTTGCCCGGGCACAGGTAGCAGCCCGGATCGTAAGCGGGTAAATCTTCGGGGGGGACCTTTTCCACCTGCCCCAGCCAGGGGCGGCGGGCGCGGTGCGGAGAGACGAGGACCCAATCTCCGGTCAGCGGATTGTAGCGGCGGTGTGGATAATCTAGCTGGTGTGCCATGCCTTCCCTCCCACGCGAATGAAGCCCATTTTATCACGGACCGGCAGGGGGTCCCGCCATCACCCAGGTGTGAGGCGCTTTATCTCCCCACCACCCTCGGGTATAATCCCACC
This sequence comes from Chloroflexota bacterium, assembly GCA_023395675.1. Classification (GTDB taxonomy): domain Bacteria; phylum Chloroflexota; class Anaerolineae; order Anaerolineales; family UBA4823; genus JAEWYL01. Next base: position 3,082 of record JAEWYL010000148.1, read on the forward strand.
TCAAACTCAGGAGGTCGCGATGCCCGCATCCAGAATGAAATACGCAGAACTGAACGAGGCGGAGCTGCGCAAAGTGCAGCTCCTCGAGGAGCAATTGGGCGAGGTGGTGGTGGTCATGGAACGCCTCCTCCCGCCCGCCCGGCTGGACGAAGCCCAGCTCGCGCGCCTGCGCAGCCTGGAGCAGGAGCTGGGGGTCACCCTCGTGGCTTACAATCTGCAATGAAATAGATAGAACAATTGTTCGAATTGGCTATTGAATCTGATAGCTGCTCTGGCTATAATATAAATTGTTGTATAATGCCAGGCCAGCCGAGCAGCGCCGCGAGGCGGGCCGGTTCGTGCCCGCTCCGGGAAATGCTCGTCTCAGATTCTCATGCCCAGATTCAGACCTCTGGTTCTCACCTTCCTGCTCCTCTGCCTGCTCGCCGGGCCGTTCTCCCCGGCGGCGGCGCGCGCCCAGGCCTCAGCCCCCGTCCCCCCCGGCTTCCGCGCCATCGATTCGGCCCCCGGAGTGCAGCTCTACCGCAAAGATTACAAAGACGGCGCCCCCGATTTCGTCCAGGTGGCGGACCTGAGCCAGGGCGCGGCGGTGGAGGTGCTGCACGGCGAGATCACCGCCCGGCGCCCGGACCGGGGGATGTTCGGCGGGCCTGACCCGCGCCTCCGGAGCCGCTCCCTGGCCGATTACTGGGAGGAGATCAAGAGCCAGTTCCGCTCGGCCTTCTGCGTCACCAACGGGCAGTTCTTCTACATGGTGGAATATCCCACCCGCCTGCCCTATCCCCTGAAAAAAGACGGCGAGATTGTCGCCGACGGTTACGACGAGAAGCACCACCTGGGCGAGCGCCTGATGCTGGAGCTGTGGGGCGACCGGGCCGATATCCAGCCGCTCTCGGGCGAGGCCCTGCACGCCTCCAGCGCCCCGGACATCATCGGCGGGCTGACCGAGGAGGCCAACAAGCGCGCCAAATACCGGGTGGGCCGCACCTTTATGGGCGTGGCGGACTTTAACGGCGACGGCGCGTTCGAATCCGTGCTGCTCTTCACCACCACCTCCGCCCGCCAGTCGGACGCGGCCAAAGTGCTGCGAGACTTCGGCGCCGCCAAGGTGATGATGCTGGACGGCGGCGGCTCCACCCAGCTCATGTGCGGGAAAAAGACCTATATCGAATCCGAACGTCTGATCCCCCAGGCGGTGGCGGTGATCGCCGCGCCGGAGGGCGGCGCACCCGTGCAGCCCACGCCCATCATGGCGGCGGTGGAACCGGCCCCGGCGCCCGAAAACCCCGAGCCTGCCCAGGACCCCGCCCCCACCGAGCTGGCCGCGCTGCCCCCCACCGAGCCGCCCGCGCCGGCCCCCACCCAGGACCCCGCCGCGGCCAACCCGCCCCCGCAGCCCACCCCGGCCCCCACCCAACTGGCCGCGATCATCGAGCCCCTGCTCGAGCCCACGCCGGCCTCCCTGTGGCTGGGCCGCGCCGGGGGCTTTATCAGCCTGGACCGCAACGCGGTGCTCAACCGCCTGCGCTCCGCCAACGGGCTGCAGTACCTGCCCCTGGTGCACGCCGAGCGGGCGCTGCCCGGCGAGCCCGCCCCCCCGGATGAGGTGCAGGCCCTGGCGCTCGACCCCGCCCTGCCGCCGGATACCGGGCAGCAGAGCGCGCCCCCGGTCTCCGCGGCCGCGCCCCCTGAGCAGGACCTCCAGGTGGACCTCTCCGGCGTGCTGCTCGTGCCCCTCTCCATGCTGCCCGTCCTGGGCGCCCTGTTCTTTGCCATCAGCAAGATTCAGCGCCGCGTCTATTGAGGCGGCCCGGCGGGGAATTTCCCCGCCCCGGCAGGAAAAGACCGGCGTCTGGCATATTTCCTGCATATCTCCCATCAGCAAAGGAAACTTTTTCAGCGAAGGGCCTCTCTCAGCCACGGGCGAGCGGTGGGGAACCACAGCCTGTGCCAGAGGGTTCTCCGGGTCGGGTCGAGGATTGTGGGATGAAGAATCAATTCAAACTTTTACTGGTCCTGGTTTTGCTGCTGGCCGCCAGCCTGGCCTGCGGGGGTGTGGACGACGCCGCGGGCGGCAGCGCGCAGGAGGCGAACGCCTCCAACTCTCCCGCTGCGTACGCCACCTCCACCGCCGCCGCGCAGGAATTTCACGTGCAGCTCACCCTGATTGCCAACATGGACGCCACCCCCATCCCGTAGCCGCGCGCTGCACCGGCACAGCCGCCGCCGGGCGCGCTCCGGGTTTTGGGGCCGGGTGGTATGCGCACAGGAGTGGGGGGGGGGGTTGGGGGGG
>JAEWYL010000157.1 GCA_023395675.1 Chloroflexota bacterium
CAGCGGGCTGCGCCTGGCGGCCGGCGAGTGCGCCGTGTTCGGCTTCGTGGGCAGCCTGGCCTCGATCCTGGTGGACTGCGCCGCGGACGGCGAAGGTGTGGCATGGCTGCGCCTGGACGCCTGAGCCCCGCCCTGCTGGCGCCGGTGCTGCACGCCCGGCGCAGCCTCCTGCCCTACGAGATCCGCTTCTCCGCCGCCCGGAGCATGGGCCGCCTGCTGGGGCCCGCCTGGTCGGCGGCGGGCGGGGCGGCGGTGAACACCCCGGTGCAGGGCCCGGACCTGGTGCTGTACGGCGGCATGGAGAACGCCCCCACCGGCTGGGGGGCCGAGGGCGCCAGCCTGGAGGCGAGCGCCGAGGCGCACAGCGGGGAGAAGGCGCTGCAGGTCACCGACCTCGGCGCGGGCTTCGGCAGCGCCAACCGCGACGTGCCGGTCCAGGTGCACGCCTGGCACGCCGTCTCCCTGCGGCTCAAGGCCCGCCCGGGTCACGCCGCCCGGGCCGCCTGCTACCAGAACGCCTCCGGCGTCTACCACTGGCGCACCCCCGTCGTCACCCAGAGCGACTACCAGCACTTCCTGGGCGCGCTGTGCGCCGGAGACGAGACCGTGCGCATCAAGCTCTTCGCCTGGGACGCGGGGAACACGGCCCTCTTCGACGAGGTGCGCCTGCACGCCCTCCAGCCCGGCAGCCTGCTGGCCGTGCTCCCCGCCAGCGAGCCCGACGTGACGGCGGGCGGCGAGTGGGTCATCGCCGGCGGCTTCCAGGCCGGGGTGGTGCTCAACCTGGACAGCCGGTCCGACCCCCAGAACTACCTGCTGGGGTACTACGACCGGGCCCTGAACCAGGCGAAGCTCGCCCAATGCGTGAACGGGGTCTACAGCGAGCTGATCGCCGAGAGCACGCCCTACGTGGAGGGGGCGGTGATCAAGGTGGAGAAAGAGGGCGCCGCCTGCCGCCTCTTTTACGACCACCGGCAGATCGGGGAGGAGCAGGCCCTCAGCGAAACCGCGCTGCTCGAAAACCGGCTGCACGGCGTATTCTCCACCGGGGGAGGGTCACAGTTGAACTCTTTTTTTGTGACCGGCTGAGCGCAGGGTCGCCCCTGGGACGGTCTGCGCTCTTCCTGGGCGGCTCCATCACCGCCGGCTCGGTGGTGAGCGATGCCGGGCTCAAATTTGCGTCCCAGGCGGGGGAGGCGCTGCAGGACGCCTACCCCCAGTACCGCTGGACGCTGCACAACCGGGGTGTGGGGGGTACGGGGAGCTGGTGGGCCTTGCTGCGCCTACAGGGCGACGCGGTGGACCTGCGCCCGGAGGTGGTGGTGCTGGACTTCACGGTGAACGACTACGACCACCCTCACCACCGCCGCCAGGCCGAAGCCCTGATCCGCCGCCTGCGGGCGGAGCTGCCCGGGGCGCGGCTGGCGGCGGTCCTCTTCCTGCAGGTGGCGGACCCGGAGGGCCAGGACCCGGCGAACCTGAAAGAGCCGGTGCGGCAGGCCTGGCTGGCCCTGTGCGCGCATTACGGCGTCCCCTACGCCGACTACGCGGCGGAGGTGCAGCGGGCGGCGGCGGCCGGCGAGCGCAGCCTGGGCGAGCTCTTTGCCGACCCCACGCACCCGAACGATGCGGGGCACACCCTGGCGGCGCAGCTGCTGGGGGCCGTGCTGGGGGGCGGCTTTCTGCGGGCGGGCATGAGACCCCTCCCTGCCGAGCGCTGCTTCGATAACGGGGAGTACGAGCACGCGCCCCTGCTCCTGGACGCGGATCAGAACGCCGGGCTCAGCGGGAGCTGGACGCCCGCGGGGAGCGGCCTCACCAGCAGCCAGCCCGGGGCGGCGATCGCCTTCGAGGCCGTCTGCCAGAGCTTCGGGCTGGACTGCAATTACGGGGAGGGGGCGGCGCTGGTCGAATACCGGGTGGACGGCGGGGAGTGGTCCCGCTGCGACTACGCCGCCGCCGGGGTCAACTATCACTGCCTGTGGACCGGGGAGAGGGGGGAGCACCGGGCCGAGTTTCGGGTGGTGGAGGGCAGCTTCAGCCTGGGGCGGTTTCTGGCAATCTGAATCTTCAGTTTCAAGTGTCAAAGGTCGAGTGTCAAGGGAGGAGGGGTATGGCGGAGAATTTGTTTGCGCGAGTGTTTGGGAGGCTGTTTGAGCGGGAGATTGCGCGGCGGGAGGCGCTGGCGTCGGCGCGGGCGGCGCGGGCCCTGGACGACCTCAACGACCGGCTGCTGAGCCGGGAGACTTACCCGCGCGACCGGCGCGACCACGACCGGGAGGAGGTGCTGCGCGACGCCCTGGAGGCCTGGCGCGCCAACCCCCTGGCGCGCCGCATCGTCGAGCTCTGCACCCAGTACGTGGTCGGCTCGGGGCTGGGGGTGGAGTGCAGGCACGGCCCCACGAACCAGTTCCTGCAGGCCTTCTGGACCCACCGCCTCAACCATATGCCCACGCGCCTGTTCGAATGGTGCGACGAGCTCAGCCGGTCCGGGGAGCTGTTCGTGGTGCTCTCCACCGACGCCTCCGGCATGAGCTACGTGCGCGCCCTGCCGGCCGCGGCCATCCTGGCGGTCGAGACCGAGGCGCACGACGTGGAGCAGGAGACCGCCGTCTGGGAGAAACCCTGCGGCGACGGGAGCGACCAGCCCGGGCCGGACGGGATCCTGAGCGGGCGGCGCTGGCCCGCCTACCGCCCGGGGGAGGACTGCCGCGGCGAGGACGGCCTCTTTCCCCCGGTGGTGCTGCACTACGCCGTCAACCGCCCGGTGGGCGCAAAGCACGGCGAGAGCGACCTGGCCCCCCTGCTGCGCTGGCTGGCGCGCTACAGCGCCTGGCTGGAGGACCGCGCCCGCCTGAACCGCTTCCGCAACGCCTTTATGTACGTGGTGAAGGCCAGGTTCACCGGCAAGGAGGAGCGCCTCGCCCGCCAGGCCGAGCTCAACCTCAACCCGCCCAACCCCGGCTCCATCCTGGTCTGCGACGAGAGCGAGACCTGGGAGGTGCTCAGCCCCAAGCTCAGCAGCTTCGAGAGCGCGGAGGACGGGCTGGCGCTCAAAAAGATGATCTGCGCCGGCTCGGGCAACCCGCTGCACTTCCTGGCCGAGCCCGAATCCTCCACCCGCACCACCGCCGAGAGCGCCGGCGGGCCCACCTTCCGCCACTACCAGCAGCGCCAGCTCTATTTCCTGTGGATGGTGGAAGACCTGTGCCGGGCGGTGCTGCAGCGGCGGCACGCCGCCGACCGGCGCGTCCGCCCGGATGCGCCCATCCGCCCCTCGGGCGCGGACATCTCCGCCCGCGACAACCTGGCCCTGGCCCAGTCCGCCGGGCAGGTGGTGCAGGCCTTCGCGGCCCTGCGCGACCGCGGCCTGATTGACGACGCCGAGCTGCTGCGCCTGGCGTACCGCTTCGCGGGCGAGGTGGTGGATGTGGAGGGGATGCTGGCGCGAGGCAGGGGAGGAAGTTAAGTGTCGGGAGTCGGGGCTTTCGTGAAGACTGCAAGGTGCCGGGCAGATTCTGCCGCGCGCTTTTTGGGCAGACAGCTGCCGAAACGGGCGAAGGACACTGGCTGCAAGGTGCCAGGCACTTTTTCGCCCTTATAGGGTCTGTACGGGCAAAGGTTCTTCGCCTGAAACGGTAGCTGTCTGCCGAAAAAGTGCCTGGCACCTGGTCAGAACCTGACACTTAAACACCTGACACGTAATTAAGGAGTTTTTATGGAAGAAGAATTTTGCCTCAAACTCTCCGCTTCGGGCGGGGTGAACCCCGCCGGGCGCTTCGAGGTGGACGCCATCACCGCCGGCGAGGGCAACGGCTGGCGGTTCAGCGCCGCGGTGCTCAAGGACAGCCTGCCCCTGTGGGAGGGGGCCGCCTGCTTCGTGGACCACAGCGTCTGGGGGCACTCGGTGCGCGATCTGGGCGGGTCTTTCCACCAGCCCGCCTGGTGCGAGGAGACCCAGGGCGTCCGCCTGCAGCTCACCGCCCTCGGCCCGGCCGGGCCCCTGGTGGAGGCGCTCGGGCGCCAGCTCCTGCAGGAGCAGGGCCCCAGGCCGCGCGTCGGCTTCTCGGCCGATATCGTCTTCACGGCGCAGGGGCGCGAGGTGGTCAAAATCCTGCGCGTGCTCTCCTGCGACCTGGTCTACAACCCCGCCCGCGGCGGCGCGTTCGTGCGCGCCCTGAACCAGCTTTCAGCCGCATATCCAACCGTCCTTTCCAACGTCCATTCCAATATCCGTTCCGATGCCAAGGGAGAAAATATCATGGAAAACCAGGAACCCGTCCCCAACCAGAGCCCGGAAGCCGGGCAGACCCGCCTCGACGCAGGCGGAGAGCTGCACCGCCTGCTGGACGCCGGGCGCGAGCAGGCGCGCCTGGCGGCGGAGGCCGAAAAAGCGCGCCAGGTGCGGGTGCAGATGTGCGCCTATCTGCTCGACAGCGGGCTGGCCGCCGCCCGGCTGCCCGCCGCGGTCGAAACCCGCCTGCGCAAGCAGTTCGAGGGCCAGGTCTTCGAGCCCGGGGCCCTGCTGGAGGCCATTGACGATGCCCGCAGCCTGGTGAGCGAGCTCACCGGAGGCCTGGTGGTGCAGGGGCCCGGGCGCGTGCACGCCGTGTACTCCAGCGAAGACCAGCTCCAGGCGGCGGTGGACGACCTGCTCGGCGCGCCGCGCGAGGCCGCCCACGCCGCCCTGAGCGCGCACCGCCTGACCGGCATCCGCGAGCTCTACCTGATGCTCACCGGCGACGACGACCTGCACGGCGGCTTCCACCCGGAGCGCGTGCGCCTGGCCACCAGCGCCGACTTCGCCGGGCTGGTCAAGAACGCCCTCAACAAGATCGTCGCCCACCAGTGGGACCAGCTCGGGCGCGCCGGCTACAACTGGTGGGAGCGCGTCACCCTGCAGGAGCATTTCACCAGCCTGCAGGACGTCACCGGCACCCTGGTCGGCACCGTCGGCGCGCTGCCGGCGGTGAGCGAGGGCGCCGAGTACACCGAGCTGGTCATCGGCGACAGCCCGGAGACCGCCTCCTTCACCAAGTACGGGGGCTACGTGCCGCTGACGCTGGAGCTAATTGACCGGGACGAGACCCGCAAGCTGCGCCAGTACCCGCGCGAGCTGGCCAACGCCGGCCTGCGCAAGATCTCCAGCCTGGTGGCGGGGATCTTCACTGCCGGCGCGGGCGTGGGGCCGGACATGGCGGACGGGCAGCCGCTGTTCAACACCACCGCCCAGACCACCGCCGGCGGGCACAAGAACCTGCTCACGACCGCCCTCTCTGCGGCGGAGTGGGAGGTGGTGAGCCAGGCCGTCTACGACCAGCCCATGCTCATCAAGAACGCCGACGGCCTCTACGGGACCGGGCCGCGCATGGCGATCAACCCGCGCTACCTGCTCGTGCCGCGCGCCCTCGAGCTCACCGCCCGCAAGATCCTCTACCCCTATTGGGAGAACGCGGCCAATATCCACAGCGAAAACCTGCAGCGCGGCGAGAAGGGCGACGTGGTGGTGGTGCCCGAGTGGACCGACGCCAAAGACTGGGCCGCGGCCGTGGACCCGCGCCTGGCCCCGGGCGTCATCGTGGGCGAGCGCTTCGGCCTGCGCCCCGAAATCTTCATCGCCGGCGGCGAGCTCAGCCCGGCCGTGTTCACCAACGACGAGCACCGCATCAAGGTGCGGCATTTCCTGGCGGTGCTGGTGCAGGATTGGAGGGCGCTGCATAAGAGTAATGTGGTTTAGAAGGGTCAGGCGTCGTTTTACGTTCAGCGAAGACGCTGAACGCAAAAATGTGTCACGCGAGAGGCTGCAGGGGGGGCGGCGCCGAATAATCAGGAATTGCAGGGTTGGTGGT
>JAEWYL010000196.1 GCA_023395675.1 Chloroflexota bacterium
TTTACGTAACTTCCACCGGAGCGTCCAGGGTGTCTGACCACTTCGTGAGCTATTAGCAACGATACAAGACTCACAGACGTAGAGAGATCCCGAAGCAGGTTCGAATGTGTTTACGAAGGGGAATGAACGTGGAGGGTCCGTGTGCCAGCGGACTGCCGCCGTATTTGCCGCTGGCAATATCTTGGGAGAAAAGCTCCCGGTAGACATGCGTCATGTGAGCGCCTTCGACAGGTTGGTAATTGGGTTTGGCGGGCGTGGTAAGATACCTGGACATGGAAAATTCGAAGTTATTTGCGATCTATATTCATTGGAGCACCATTCGTGAAGTCAGAGCGTAGAAAATCACCCATCGATACCAGTCGTGTAGAACCTCATATGTGCTCGCTCGAGGTCCGCCTGGAGATCCTGGGGCAGGTGCCGTTCTTCGCCGGTCTGGAAGCGCGAGCGCTCGAAGCGGTCAACCAGCGCTTCGTCGAGCGCGGCTACCTGCCCGGCGAGATCATCTATTTCGCCGGGGACCCTGCTGAGCGCCTGTATGTGGTGGCAGACGGTCGGGTGAAGCTGCTGCGCCATACCCCGGCCGGGAAAGATGTGCTCCTGGACATGCTCTCCCCCGGTGATTTCTTCGGCAGCCTGTCTTCCCTGGGCGAGAATCTCTACGCCGGTACCGCCCAGGCGCATACGGCGGCTTGCGTCCTGAGTGTAGAGGCGGAAGATTTTCGAGCCATCCTGGAGGAGAACCCGGGTATTACCTTAAAGGTGCTCGATATTGTGTCGAGCCGCTTGGAAGCCGCTCACGAGATGGTGCGCCAGTTGAGCGCATATTCCGCCGAGCAGCGCGTGGCTTATGCGCTGCTGATGCTGAGCAAAAAGCTCGGCCGGCCGGATGAAGTGGGATTACTCATCCAGACTCCGCTCTCCCGTGATGACCTTGCCCAGATGACGGGCACCACCACCGAGACAGCCAGCCGCGTGCTCAGCCAGTTTCAGAAGGATGGCCTGATCGAGAGCGGCAGGCAGTGGGTGGCCATCAAAGACCCGGAGGGCCTGCAGGCGATCACCGGTTAACGGGGAATCACTGGAAGTCATATAGAAGCCCTATCGTTTTTTGAAGAGGGGGGCAGAGCTTGAATTGCTCTGCCCCTTTTCCTGTTTTAAAAACTGGCGCGGTTAATTGAAGTGGATCAAGGAACTTTTGGCCCTATCGCTGTATATTAAGCGCATCGTCGAGACAAAAGGGATCTGAGAAGAAGGAGAAAAAACATGAAGACCATATTACGGAGTAAAGAACTTTCCTGCCCCTCCTGTGTCGCCAAGATCGAGAAGGCGTTGAAGTCGGTGGACGGCGTTCAGGAGGCGAAGGTATTTTTCAATACGGGGCGCATCGAAATTGATCACGACCCGGCCCAGGTAATGGTAGATAAACTGGTGAAAACCGTCCGGGCGGTTGGTTACGAAGCCAGGCCCGCCGCTTTTTAGGTTATCTATAAACAGGGGAACTGGGGGGAGAGCGGAAAGGATGCTTTCTCGCCGCCGGCTCCCCTCGGACGGTAATCTTGATTGGAGAGTAAAGATGAAGATGAACAGAATCCAGCAGCATTGGAACAACCCAAAACAGCGCCGTGAAGTGATGACAGCGCTCAGTGGAGGATTGATCGTCGCGGCCTTCATCGCAGGCGCCCTGTGGGATGCCGCCACCGTCCGCAGCGTTCTGATGCTAGCGGCTGCCCTGATCGCCGGCGCAGACATTGCCGTGCGGGCGATGAACAGCCTGCGCAGCCGGCACGTGAGCATCGAGTTGCTGGTGACGATTGCGGCCGGCGGCGCCCTCGTGATCGGCGAATACTGGGAGGCCGCCGCGGTCACTTTCCTGTTTCTCTTCGGCGCCTACCTGGAGGCCCGCACCCTCGGCCGCACTCGCAAGGTGCTGGAGGACCTCTTCGACCTGGCTCCCACCATGGCAGTTGTGCTCCGTTCTGCCCGGCAGGTGGAAGTCCTGCCCCATGAGGTCCAGCCGGGAGAGATCGTGCTGCTCAAACCGGGCAGTAAGGTGCCGGTCGACGGAGAGGTGCTGGAGGGCCATTCGGCAGTGGATGAGAGCGCCATTACCGGAGAGCCGATGCCGGAGGACAAGGCCCCCGGCGCCCGGGTCTTCGCCGGGACGGTCAATATGGACGGTCTGCTGCAGGTGCGCGCCACCGGGGTCGGTGCGGACACCACCTTGGCGCGCATCATCCGCCGTGTAGAGGAAGCCCAGGAGGCCAAAGCCCCTGCCCAGCGCTTCATCGAGCGTTTCGCTGCCTGGTACACCCCCCTGATCATCGGATTGAGCGGGCTTGCCTTCCTGCTCACCCGAAATCTAGAACTGGCCCTGACGCTGCTGGTGATCGGCTGCCCCGGCGCGCTGGTGATCTCGACCCCGGTCTCCGTTATCGCCGGTATCGGGCGGGCGGCGCAGCGCGGGATTCTCATCAAGGGCGGCGAGCACCTGGAGAATGCCGGGAAAATTTCCGCACTGGCGTTGGATAAGACCGGCACTCTGACGGAGGGCAGGCCGCGTGTGACGGATATCATCGCCCTGCAGCCGCTCCTGGCAGGGGCAGGGTCGCTCCCGGCCGGTATGGCTGGCTGGCAGCAAGAACCATCCGAGATGGAGGTGCTGCGCCTGGCTGCCCGGGCCGAGGCCGGCTCTGAACACCCGCTGGCCCGCGCGATCCTGGCCGAAGCGGCAGCGCGCCTTGGCTCTGAAGCTGAGATTCACACTCTGCCGGACGGCGGTTTTCAGAACTTCACCGGTAAAGGCGTGCGCGCGCTAACCAGGGGCCGGACCATCCTCGTTGGCACTTGGGCGCTCATGGACGAATTGGGTGTTGTGGTACCGGATGAGGCTTTAGAAGGCATGGATCGCTTGAAAGCGGACGGAAAAACGGCCGTTCTGGTGGCCGTTGATGGCACAGTGACCGGTGTGTTGGGTATATCTGATCCGATCCGTGAGAGCAGCGCAGAGGCCGTCCGCCGGCTATACGCGGCCGGGCTGAAGCGGGTGCTCATGCTCACGGGCGACGACCGGCGCACCGCCCGGGCGATCGCGGCCGAGGCCGGGATCGATGAGGTACGGGCCGGACTGCTGCCCGAACACAAGCTCGAAGCGATCCGCGAGCTTCAGCGGGAAGGATATATCACTGCGATGGCGGGCGACGGGATTAACGACGCCCCAGCCCTGGCAGCCGCCGATACCGGCATCGCCATGGGCGCGGCAGGCTCGGGCGTGGCTATCGAGACAGCCGACATCGCCCTTATGGCGGACGATCTGCTGAAGATCCCGGAAGCCATCCGTATCTCCAAAGCGACTCTGGGCAACATCCGCCAGAACGTGGCCATCGCCCTGATCACGGTCGCCGGCCTTCTCCTGGGCGTCCTCCTCGGCGAGGTCAATATGGCCGGAGGCATGCTCATCCATGAAGCCTCGGTGCTGTTCGTGATCCTGAACGGGATGCGCCTGTTGAGGGTTTAGGCTGTGTCTGCGAACCCGGTTTTTGGCCTTACCAGGATCCGGTGCGGCTTTGCCCACGAATGAGGACGCAGTTACCGCTCCTCTTGCTGCCAAAAAAACCAGGTGGACCCTCTCTGGAGGCCGGGCGGCATCCTGACGCACTGGTTCGTGGCTGCCCGCAAAAGCCGGCGCTGCTACCGGGCGGCGCCGATAGGGTCACGAAGGTGCAGGCGGCCAAAAAGCGGCCGCCAGGTCTGGTTGGCGGAGACGGAGCAAGGAGATCGATTGCCCTCTGCCAGGGCGGTCTTGACCGTCCCCGGCGGCGATGAGTGACGGGAACCTCGGATTTTCGTGATGATATAATCACGGCGCAGGGATCAGAATTGTGCTCGTTGGGGGAAGTGGAGGAAATGATTGGACGTTCCGATCCTGGAAACCAAAATACAAATCCCCCCGAAGCCTCATCATATCACTCACCGGCCGCGGCTCGTTGAAGCACTCGAAAACGCCATACCGCATCACAAACTCATTCTGCTGTCCACCCCCGCCGGATACGGGAAAACGACTCTCCTCGTCCAATGGGCAATTTCCAGCCGTTACAGGGTCGCCTGGTTGTCGGTCAGCCAAGAGGATAACGACCTGGGGCGTTTCTTCAGATACCTGCTGGCTGCCTGGGAGAAAGTCCAGCCGGGAATCAAAGAAAGCCAATTAGGCCTGCTCCTGGAGGGAATGACGCCGGACAGCGAGGGGATCCTGGCGGCCTTTATTAACACCGCCAACCAGGCGCCTGACCCGCTGGTGTTTGTCATCGATGATATCCACCAGATTGAAGAACCCTCCATTCACAAGGCGCTGACTTTTTTACTCGACCACCTGCCGCAGGCTCTGCACTTTGTGCTGGCAGGACGCTCCGATCCGCCCCTTCCACTGGCTCACTACCGGGGCAGCGGCGAGCTGCTGGAGTTTCGCGCCGGGGAGCTGCAGTTCTACCGCGAAGAAACCGTTGATTTCTTGCAGCGCCAAATGCAGCTGAATATTTCAGACGATTCGGCTTTTGCCCTGCACGACCAATTAGAAGGATGGATCGCCGGTCTGCAGTTGTCGGCGCTCAGCCTGCAGCGCCAGGGTGAGGCGGTGGAGAAACTGGTCATCAGCGGCAGGCACCGTTTCATCGCCGACTATCTGAGCGAAGACGTCCTGTCCCGCCTGCCGGAAGACCAGCAGCGCTTCCTGCTCCAAACCAGCATCCTGGAGCGCCTGTGTGGCACGTTGTGCGAACAGGTCACCGGGGCGGGAGGCGGGCAGGCGATGCTGGAAGCACTCGAGCGTGGGAATTTATTCATCCTGCCTCTTGACGCTGAACGTGAGTGGTACCGTTATCATCACGTCTTTGCCGGATACCTGCGTGAAGAGTTGAGAAGGCGCTTCCCCGACGAGGTGGCCCAGCTCCACGTCCGGGCCGCCCGGTGGTATCTGGATCAAGGATGGCCAGAGGCGGCCCTGCCGCACGCGGTAGCCGGACAGGACGCCGGCCTGGTAATGCAGCTGGGCGAACGATACTTTGATGTCAAGCTCTTGAGCGGGGAGTTCAGTGTTCTCAAGCGCTGGCTCGATTCGCTGCCAGAGGAATGGCAGTCCGCTTACTCTCTGGTCGGTCTGTATCGAGCTGGCCTTTTCCTTTTCACCGGTTCGCTCGAAGACGGCGCCCGCTGGATCAACGCGGTCGAACAAAAGCTTGCGTCGGAAGAGGGCGAGGACAGGCGCTGGCCGCTGGCGAGAGTAAAAGCTGTGCGCTGTGCGCTCGCCTGTTTCGAAAATGATCTGGAACTGGCCCGAGCCTACGCCGATCGAGCGCTCAAGGAACTTCCAGCCAATGACCACACCTTTCGTGCGGCCATCTACCATGCCCTGGGCGATACCTACCGCCGCAACGGCCACTGGGAGGCGGCGCGCGCCTGCTACCTTAAATTGCTCGATCTCGTGAAATCCCCTTCCTACCCGATTCGAGCGGCCCACGCATTCTGCGCCCTGGCCGATCTCACCTTGCAGCAGGGCCGGCTGCGCGATTCGGCGGCTTACTGGAGGAAAGCCCTGGCCGGGCTGGAGCAGCGACAGGTACGCGGCAGCTTCCCGCTGCCATTAATCGGCTGGGTGCACATCCGTCTGGGTGAGATCCTGTACGCGTGGAACGATTTGAGCGAGGCCTGGGCCCATCTCTCCGCGGGATTGGAACGCTCTGAACTGGGCGGCGATGTGCAGGCTATGATTGCCGGTGCTCTCCTAAAGGCACGCCTGGAACTGGCGGCCGGCGATCTCCCCGCCGCAGATGTAAGTATGCAGCAAGTCCGCCCGCTGGTTGAGCAGGCGCGCTTCCCTGCCTGGACCGGTCGCTTCGAACGCCTGCAGCTCGATCTCTGGCTGGCGCAGGGCAGGCTCAAAACAGCCGTGGACTGGGCCGATAGACTGGAACAGAGCGAGGCGTGGAAGAACCAGCCGGAGAGCGAGTCCGGCCATCTGGCCCTGGCGCGCGTGCTGGTCGCCAGGGGGGATGCGCTCGATCTTCAACGAGCCGGGCTGCTACTACAGCCATTAATCGAAACGGAAGAGCGAGAGGGCCGGATGGGCATTCAGATCGAAGCGTTGGCGCTCCGGGCTCTCGTCCACTGGCGAGGCGGCGACCAACCCGGCGCTTTGATCTCACTGGAGCGAGCCCTGCGACTGGCCGAGCCTGAAGGCTACCTGCGCCTTTTCGTCGATTTAGGAAATCCCATGATTCGATTGCTGCAAGAGGCCCGCTCGCGTGCCCTGAGGCCGGAATACGTAGATAGACTGCTGGCAGCCACCGGTTCTGGGCTTTCTATCCCCCCTCCTGCCGGTGAAAGGCTGTTAGAACCCCTGACGCCTCGCGAACAGGAAATTCTGGAGCTCGTCGCAGCCGGACTGACCAACCAGGAAATTGCCGGGCGTCTGGTCGTTTCTCCAGAGACCATAAAAAAGCATGCTGCCAGCATCTACAGCAAGCTGCACGTCCGCAGCCGCACCCAGGCCGCGGCCCGGGCCAGAGAGCTGGGCCTGCTCGGCTAGCGGCTGATTCCACCTTCCCCCTACAACATCCAAAGATACCCCTCATATATTCCCCAAATGGGGAATGTAGGGTTTTTTCCTGTGCTCTATACTGGCAGCAGAGGCAGTGAGCCGATTTAACCGCTCAAAGGAGGTGGACATGATACTCATTCGTTTTGTTTGCCAGGCCAGGTTTAACCAGGCCGGTAAAGTTCTGGAGGGCTTTAAACACTCGAGCAAATTTATCCTTGCAGCCGCCGGCCCGAAGGTGCGCACCCGCATCCTGACCGATCTGAGCGGCCCGTTCGACACCGTCGTCCAGGAGGTTGAATTCGAAAGCCTGGCCGAGTGGGAACGGCTCAGAGGTGTAATTTTCTCGGATCCTGCGGTTCAGGAGGCGGAGGCCGGCCTCGTTGAACTCATCGAGTCGGGGCGCACAGAGTACTTCACCATCGAAACAGAATGGCTCTCAGGAAAGTGAAAACTACAGGCTTTAGAGAGGAGTTTTCAATGTATGATGCAATTGTGGTTGGCGCTCGCTGCGCCGGTTCACCGACGGCGATGCTGCTTGCCCGTAAGGGATACCGCGTCCTTCTCGTTGATCGCGGCAGTTTTCCCAGCGATCACATGTCTACCCACTGGATCCATCAGCCGGGTGTCGCTCAACTGGAGCATTGGGGGTTGAGAGAGCGACTGGCTGCCACTGGATGCCCGCCGATTACCTCGATCACGATGGACCTTGGCCCTTTCGCCCTGCGGGGATCCCCACCCCCGGCCGGATACGTCGCAGAGGCCTACAGCCCCCGGCGGACAGTGCTCGACAAGCTCCTGATTGATGCCGCCGTCGAGGCAGGCGTAGAACTGCGCGAGCGCTTCCCGGTAAAAGAGCTCGTCTTCGACGGCGATCGCGTCAGGGGTATCACCGGCCAATCGGCGGCCGGCGCCACAGTGACGGAACAGGCCCGCATAGTGATCGGCGCCGACGGCATCCATTCGCTCGTCGCCCGGCAGGTTGGAGCGGAGGAATACAACAGCAGACCTGCCCTCACCTGCGCCTACTACAGTTACTGGAGCGGCATCCTGCAGGATGGGATCGAGTATTATCCCCGCGAACATTGCGCTATCGGACTCATCCCCACCCATCATGGACTTGCCGTAATTGTCGTCAGTTGGCCGCAGGCTGAGTTCCACACCATCCGCGCCGACGTCGAAGGGAACTTCCTGAAGGCCCTGGAGCTTGCGCCCACGTTTTTAGAGCGGGTGCGCCAGGGAAAGCGGGAAGAGCGCTTTACCGGTACGGCGGATCTACCGTTCTTCTTTCGCAGGCCCTATGGCCCCGGCTGGGCGCTGGTGGGCGATGCCGGCTATCACAAAGACCCGATCACAGCCCAGGGGATCACCGATGCTTTCCGCGATGCCGGGCTGCTTGCCGAGGCGATTGATGCCGGGTTCAGCGGAGCGCGGCCGCTCGAAGAGGCGCTGGCCGGCTACGAAAGACGACGCAACGAGGCAGTCATGCCAATGTACGATTACATACGCCAGTTTGCCAGCCTCGAGCCGCCAACACCGGAAATGCAGCACCTCTTCGCCGCACTCCGCAACAATCAGGAGCAGACCAACCGCTTCTTCGGCACGCTCGTAGGAACAGTCTCAATTTCAGAATATTTCTCGCCGGAGAATATTGGACAAATCATCGGCGTTGAAGCATAAGCTGCTTCTAACTAGAACCTCTGCTGACCGCAAACAATGCGGTCAGCAGAGCTCCGGTTGGTTGGAAACAACAATTCCACTCGCTCTACATTTTCAAAGGAAAAAAGAGGAAGTTGTTTTCCCATTTAATCAAAGGAGGGAATTTTGAACGAAGCAAATCGCCTGAAGTATTTAAGTATTGCGCTGTGGGTTTTCGGACTGATCTTTATTTTTGGTTTTTGGCCCTTGACTCAGATCTGGCCTTCTGGAAGGGTGTGGCATACTGAAGGGCGCTCATTCTATCTGGAAATGATCATGGGGTTATACGCCACGCTTGGGATATTCCTGATCCTTGCCGCTCGCGACCCGCTCAATAACCGCAGCCTCATCTGGTTCACGGTGTGGTCCAGTGTGGTGCACGGCGGTATCATGGCTGTGCAATCCCTTGATGGGAGGCATAATCTGGGACATCTCTATGGAGACGTCCTGGCGCTGTCCGTGGTTGCCGCTGTTTTAGCCTTCCTCGCCCCCGCAAAGGCCGGATTATTGGCTCATAATGATGTGCTCGTCCTGCCTGCGCGCCTCCCCTGGCGCTTCTGATTCACCTGTGGCTTGATCTTGCGGGTTGTTAGGGTCAGAAAACAATATCGGAACATTAGTAGGTATGGATTAATTTGGCGCACCGCACAAGCAACTGAGCTGGGAACAGTCCAGATAGAGCAAAATAGTTATAATTGAAATGTGGTCGGAACAGGGTATTCACAGGGTTGTGCCCGGCGAAACCGGGGATAAGCACCATGAAAATTCCTTGTCTTCGGGTCAGTTAGAGTGAGTACGGGTTAAGGGCGATAATTTGCTGTTTTGGGCGGCGCAGCCATCTAAAATAAAATTTCTTCCCTGAATTCTTTATCTCGAACGGCCTTGGGTTCGCATAAAACCTTTGCAAAGCAGAGGCGGCTTGAAAACATTTCCAGCGAGAAACATGCAGCAGCAGATCCGATTTTGTGAAACTCCCGACGGCGTGAGAATTGCGAATGCCGTAACAGGCCAGGGGCCTCCCCTGGTTAAAGTCGCCCAGTGGCTCAGCCATCTGGAGTTTGATGCGAACAGCCCGGTCTGGAGCCACTGGCTCAGCGAACTTTCCCGCTATCATACCCTCGTCCGGTATGATCAGCGCGGCTGCGGCCTGTCGGATTGGGATGTAAATAATCTATCTTTTGAAACCCAAATCCTGGACCTGGAAACGGTTGTGGATGCGCTGAACCTGGAACGGTTTCCCCTTCTGGGTATCTCGCATGGAACTGCGATTGCCATTGCTTACGCTGTCCGCCATCCCGAAAGAGTCAGCCAACTGGTTTTATATGGTGGATATGTACGGGGCAGGGAAAAGCGTTCGGACAGTCCACAGCAGATCGAAAGCGCCAGGGTGCTGCTTGGATTGATCCGCCATGGTTGGGGGCAGGAGAACCATGCCTTCCGGCAGGTCTACACCACCATGTTCATCCCGGGAGGCACAGCAGAGCAAGCACGCTGGTTCAACGATTTGCAGCGCCTCTCGACCTCGCCGGAAATTGCCGCTCAGCTGCAGGCGATCTCTTTTTCTACGGACGTGTACCACCTGGCGAGCCAATTGAGAGTGCCAACGCTCGTACTCCATGGCTATCAGGATGCTATCGTACCTTTTTCTGAGGGCCGGTTGGCTGCTGCAGTCATCCCCGGGGCCCGGTTTGTGCCCCTGGATAGCCAGAATCATGTCCTGCTGGCAGATGAGCCTGCCTGGGGCCGCTTCCTGGCAGAAGTAAGGTCCTTCCTTGGAGTGGAAGCGGAAACAAGCGCCCCTTCGACACCTGAACAACCGGTTTTTCCCGAACTTACCCCGCGAGAGCGTGAAGTTCTGGGGTTAATCGCCAGCGGTCTGGATAACACTCAAATTGCTGAACGCCTGGTGGTCAGCCATAAAACGGTGCGCAATCATATTTCGCATATTTTCGAGAAACTCATGGTAAAGAATCGAGCGCAGGCGATCGTTCTCGCCAGGCAAGCAGGGCTGGGACAGTAGTCCCATATTCTATCTGACTCCCACTCAATAAAACCTCATAAATGAGACACCGGTCTCATGACACAGCTCCTCCAGCAGGCTATAAAGGATGTGCCGAATAAATCTAATTCCCTGGAGGTGTGTTATGTGTTCTGAAAAAGCCGTTTCGTCTGAGAATCATTCTCACCATGCGGAGCATCACTGCGGGCCGGGTTATGCATCGCCTCTGGAGGCGATGCAGGCGGAGCGCGAAAAGATCCTATATGTCAATGCGCTTTACACAGGAACAGAGGTTGAAGCCCCCGATTATCTGGCTACGGTTGACGTTGATCCTGCTTCTCCGACCTATTCACAGGTAATCTGCCGGACGCCAATGCCCAATGTTGGAGACGAACTGCATCACTTCGGTTGGAATGCGTGCAGCTCCTGCCATCTGGATTCGTCCAAATCGCGCCGCTTTCTGATTATCCCCGGTTTCCGGTCCAGCCGGATCCACATTCTCGATACCGTGGACCCGCGCGCGCCTGCGCTGGTTAAAGTGATTGAACCAGAAGAAGTGAAACGCAAAACCAACCTGTCTGCCCCGCATACCGTGCACTGCCTGGCGGATGGGACGGTGATGATCTCAATGCTGGGAGACGGAGAAGGGAATGCCCCCGGTGGTTTCCTCCAACTGGATGAGAATTTTGACATTCTTGGGCGCTGGGAGCAGGAGCCGGCGGGGATGCGCTTTAATTATGACTACTGGTACCAGCCGCAGCACAATGTAATGGTGAGCAGCGGGCTGGCTGCGCCAAATACCTACTATCCCGGTTTCAACCTGGATGATGTCGCCGCGGGGCTCTACAGCCGGGAGATAAACCTGTGGGACTGGCAGGAGCGAAAACTCGTCCAGACCCTCGACCTGGGTGAAGACGGCCTGGTACCCCTGGAGGTCCGCTTCCTGCATTCCCCTTCGCAAACCAGGGCCTATATCGGCGCAGCGCTCAGCAGCAACCTGTTCTATCTGGATAAGAAGAATGGCGCTTGGGAGACGCAGAAAGTCGTGGATATCCCCTCCATCGAGCTGGAAGGCTGGCCTTTCCCGGTGCCGTCTCTGCTTGTCGACCTGGTGCTTTCGATGGATGACCGGTACCTCTACCTCGCCAACTGGCTGCACGGCGATGTCCGCCAGTATGACATCAGCGACCCGGCTCGACCGCAGCTCAAGGGACAGGTGTGGTGCGGCGGTGTTTTGGGTAAAGATATGACAAACGGCACCAGGAAGCTGAACGGGGGGCCGAACATGCTGCAGCTCAGCCTGGATGGAAAAAGACTGTATGTGACCAGCTCGCTGCTCAGCTCCTGGGATAACCAGTTCTATCCCGACATTGCCAGGAAAGGTTCTTACTTGCTGAAGATCGATTGTGATATCGAGAACGGCGGGATGCGGATCGCCCCGGACTTTTTCGTCGATTTCGGTCTCGAACCCGCCGGTCCGGCCCGTGCCCATGAAATCCACTTCCCTGGCGGAGACTGCACCTCGGATATCTGGGTGTAATCACCTTCTTCACTGGGCGCCCTGATCACGGATCGATTCGAGCTGGTAGGAGAATGAACGATGTTAACTTACCGATGGCAAGTTTCTACACACACCGCAAGGACTTACCTGGTATTAAGCGGCCTGATCCTGGCCGCCTGGATCATCCTGGCTGTCTGGCAGAGGTCCGAGTACGTGGAGACCCTCGGGCATGAGGCGATTGGCAGTGTAAACAGCTCGCCATTTCTGCAGCTGGCGGTTTTTCTGTTGGGTTGGCTGTTGATGACGATCGCCATGATGCTGCCGGGCAGCCTGCCCATGCTGAACAGCACGATGCAACGAGCACGCAGCGGGCTGGCGGGCTTGATCATTCTGGGATACCTGCTTGCCTGGGTCCTGTTTGGCCTCCTGGTTTATTTCGGAGATCTTCTGCTGCACCAGTTCTTTACGCCTCCGGCGCCTCTGTCAGCATTCTCGACGTGGATTACCCCGGCGGTTGTGCTGGTTGCCGGCGCCTACCAGTTCACACCGGCCAAGCGCGGCTACCTGGAGCGCTGTAAGGAGGCTGATATCCTGCTTATCCCTGGCAGTGAGAGGGGTCTGAACGGTGCAGGAGCGCTTCAACAGGGGCTCCGGTTCGGGAGTGCCTGTGTGGGAACCTGCTGGTCGTTAATGCTGCTGATGTCAGCTATAGGACATCAACACCTGGGATGGATGCTTGCGTTGGGAGGGATCATGGCGGCTGAGCGCCTGGCCCCGGGTGGACGCCGTCTGTCCTGGCTGGTAGGTCTGGCGCTGGTCGTGTGGGCGGTTTTCCTGATCTATTCTTCTTCACACGCCGGCCACAGCCACCATTGAGGTTCGATGCTGCCTCGTTGACCAATTTTAAGACGGCTTCTTACCTTGCTGGTTAAGCCGGCTCGACCCAGCCTATTCTGCTGGGTCGAGCTCTTTTTCCATAAACACCCAATTGCTCTGATACTCTGGCGGGACTTCACTTCCAGCGTACGGCCCGATCTCATGAAAACCAAGCGCCCGGTAGAGACGGTGTGCTTCCACCATAAATCTGGCACTATCCAGGCGGACACAATGATAGCCAAGGCGGGCCGCTTCAACCAGGAGCCTTGCCAGCAGGGCACGCCCCAGGCCCAAATTGCGCGAGGCAGGTCGAACATACATCCGCTTGATTTCCGCGCAGCCGTCCCCAGCAGGTTTCAGATAGACGATGCCCGCCGGTTGGCCATCGATGGTCCCAAGCAGCAGGCGTCCTGATGGAGGCATAAATTTGCTCAATTCCTGCAGGTCTCGATCCAGCATTTCAGCAATATCGAAGGATACACCATAATTAAGCTGGACCTTATTGTTTGCCCACTGCAAATATTCCCAGGTCATCTCCCGGATGATGGGGTGGTATTGACCCTCCTCGACAGCTTGTATTTCGATCATCCTACCCTCGAAGTATAAATCGAGCGAGACTCCTGACTCATATCCGCCGCACATACAGGACAAGATCCACGCTCCTCTCTGGAAAGGAGAATCCCCGGTTCCTACCTGTGAAAGGACGGTATACCGGTTGATTCTATCCGATTCCAGCGCTTTACGAGCTGGGGTTCTTTTGCGCTGTTTTCCCGGCCCGGCAGTCTCCTCCTGGCCGGTGTATTCATCCAGCAAGCGGGGTCGAATCCACGCCGCCGGCTGCGCTCCTTATTTCATACTCAAAGGCACGGTCAATGGGTATGTGCCATACGATAAAGTCCGGTTTAGCTGGTCTGCGAGCATTACAAGCTATAATTATTAATAAACCGGTCTAAATCAAAAATTGGCGCAGGAGTTCTGTATCCAGTTCCCGGCTGAGAGCGATGGTGTGATCCTGTGTGCGGACAGGTGTGCGCGATCGGGCTGGATATCCGTGGAGAGGCTGCACCGGCAATGATCAAAGAAATCAAAGCAAAGGTGCTGTTAGCGCGTATGAAGGGCGCCGACCCGTGGTTCGGTCTCACGTACACGATGAACCTGTACCGGGGCTGCCAGCACCGGTGTATCTACTGCGATTCGCGCAGCCAGTGCTATCAAATCGAGCACTTTGACCGTGAGGTGCTGGTCAAAGCCAATGCAATCGAGCTCCTCCAAAAAGAGCTGGCACGCAAGCGGTTGAAGGGCACCATCGGTACCGGATCGATGAACGACCCCTACATGCCCCTCGAGCGAGAGGTGCAGCTTACCCGGCGGGCGCTGGAGGTGATCTCAGCCTTTCGCTTCCCGGTACACGTGATCACGAAGAGCGACCTGGTCGTGCGCGATCTGGACCTGTTGGAACGCATCAGCCGGACGTATGCGGCGGTATCCTTTACCATCACTGCCGCGGATGACAGCCTGGCAAGGAAGGTGGAACCGGGCGCGCCAGTCACATCGGCGAGGCTCCAGGCGATGAGCGCACTCGCCCGGGCAGGAATCTATACCGGGGTGACGCTGATGCCGCTGCTGCCCTGGTTGGAAGACAGCGAAGAGAACCTCTCTGCTATCGTTCGGCTGGCGCATGCGCATGGAGCGAGCTACATCATTTGTTCTTTTGGGGTCACGCTGCGCGACCGGCAGAGAGAATTTTTCTATCAACAGCTGCAGAAGCAATTCCCCGGGATGCGGCAGCGTTATGAGCAGGCCTATGGCGAGCGATATATGTGCATCTCCCCAAGGGCGAAGCGCTTAGCGGAGCGGCTTAACGACCTTTGCGCTCAGCTGGGATTGGCAACGCGCATGCGACCGTATCAGCCGGAGGCAAATCAGCAGCTGAGCTTATTCTAGGACAATCCCTCTGAGAACAGCCCGCCGGCTATGATCCACCGGCGCAAGGTTTTCCAGGCATGATCCGCCTCCTTCGCGGGCAGCAGCTCTGCTGCCTTTTCAAAGGTGAAGAAAATGAACGAAGCAAATCGCCTGAAGTATTTACGTATTGCGCTGTGGGTTTTCGGACTGATCTTTATTTTTGGTTTTTGGCCCTTGACCCAGATCTGGCCTTCTGGATGGGTGTGGCATACTGAAGGGCGCTCATACTATCTGGAAATGATCATGGGATTATACGCCACGCTTGGGATATTCCTGATCCTTGCCGCTCGCGACCCGCTCAATAACCGCAGCCTCATCTGGTTCACGGTGTGGTCCAGTGTGGTGCACGGCGGCATTATGGCTGTGCAATCCTTTGACGGGAGGCATAATCTGGGACATCTCTATGGAGACGTCCTGGCGCTGTTCTTGGTTGCCGCTGTATTAGCCTTCCTCGCCCCACGCAAAAGCCGGTTTACCGGCACCTGAGCTTGTGGTGATCGAAGCATAGCAGCGTAAGCCGGCCAGGGCTGGCTCTACCGGGGCCTGGCTGCGGCTGCTGGCGGATCGAGGGGGAGAGGCGGCCCCTGCAGCAACAGGGTATGGCAGCGCGCAGGCGCGCGTACCGGCTGGAGGCCTGTAAGCAGTTCAGCTCTTGTTGGTTTTTCCGTAGAGACTGTTCTGATTCTCATCCGCGTCAGAAAACGATTCCAATTTATGAAGGATGTGATTTATGCGTGGCGATGCCTGTGCCAGGCTGCCACGCATAAATCACATCCTTTTATTAACTATTGAGTGCTCCCGTTGGTGGTTGCAGGGCTCCCTTGCCGCCGGGTGACCGTTCCCCGATCGGCAGGACCTGTCCACCTGACCAGGGTAAACCTTAGCCATCTGGTGGAAATTGTTTATACCCGGGAGGGGGGCGTTCCCCATTCGGCGACCTTATCATTATGATGAGGTCGAATTTTATCAATCGAAGGAACGTAGAAGGAAAAATCCTCCATGACACCTAAACTGTATTTACGTTTTCTCTCTTTAATCCTGCTGATCGCCAGCCTGGTTCTCTCAGCCTGCACTCCGCAGGCCGATCCGGTTGAAGATTCCCTGGCTTCCTCCGCAACCCCCCTCGCGCCCACATCACCCCCTGCTGAACCAGCGCTGCCGGCGGAGGCTTCCCCGACAGCCGCAGTAGAAGATGATCAATCCGGCTGCCCGCTGGCCGGCGAGCCCCGCTATGTGAACCGCCAGTTCGGCTACTGCTTTCTTTATTCCGAAGGTTTTACCGTGAAGGTGGATAACCCCCTGGCGCCGGTGATTGTTGGCCCGGCGCTGGAGGAGAGCCCCGACCCGCTCTTCGTTTCTCTGGCAGTCTCCACCCGGCCGGTACCAGAAGGGGCCGACCTGGAAGGCCTGGTGAGCGGTTTCCTGGGCCAGAATAACATTTCCCAGCTTCCCACACCCGTCCAGCGTACCCCGGGTTCCCTGGGGGGTGAGCCGGCCGAGGTGCTGGATGGCGTCCCCGGCCTGCTGAGCGCGCGCGTGGTCATGGCCTTGCACGGCCCTATGCTCTACCAGCTTTATTTCCACCCAACGGGTGTTGAGACGGCAGCGGCTGACCTGGAAGGACTGTTTCAGCAAGTGCTGGATACTTTTACCTTCTTCACAGTAGAAGAGCATCCTGCGTACCAGCCGGAGCAGGCGGTATTTTTCGAATTTGAGCGGTTCTTCAAGTTCATGTACGATCCGGCGCTGACGTTACTGCTAGAACCGGAGACCGTGCCGGCCGTCCTGCTCTCCCCTGAGGTGATGTTCGCTGAAGCGCACCCGTCCTTGGTCCAGTTCCGCTTCCTGGGCTACAACGGAGGCCGCGCTGCGCTGCTCCCCTACCCGTTCCAGACGCCGGTTTTGATGATCTTTCAGACGCAGGACTTCGGCGAGTACGACCAGGACCAACCCACCGGCTTCCCTCAGCAGCTAGAAGCTCTGCGCAGCCTGCTGGATGCACAGCCCGATCTTGCCGGGCTCTGCACCCGCTCCGCGCCGGTAAGCGGAGAGACGGTCTTGCCTTTCTTGCCCTGGTTGAATTCTGCGGAGGTTTTTTGCGCCCAGCCGCAGTACGTTGAGTTCAAAGGTGGAAAAGGCATTCGCTACCTGACGGCCTTTTCGCAAGGGGTTTCACCGCTCCTGGATTCGAACCTCATTTACACCTTCCAGGGGCTCAGCGCGGAGGGCGATATTTATATCTCAGCGGTCTTCCCGGTGGGTTCAGGGATATTCCCGCTCGAAGCCCCGCCTATCATCTATGGCGAGGATGACCTGCCGCCGCAGGCGATGACTGCCGAGCAGCTCAGTGCGCTGAATGCCCGGGCGGGGGATATGTTCCAACCTGCGCTGGGCCAGCTCGACGGATTGGTCAATTCGCTGGTCATCGAACGGTGAAGCGATGGTCGAGTAGACAAGCCTCTGCGAACCTGAACCTCACTTTGCCGGTTCTGGCCTCTGCTGAGGCTGGCCCAATACAGCTGCAAGAAGTATAACTATTAGAGTATGGGGCCGAGCATCGCTCGGCCCCATAGTGTATGTTTTGGACAGCCTCAGCGCTCGCTGGACGCTCAGGCGGCATGAAGGCTATCCGCGTATCTGCTGGTAAACTTTCCGCTTCTCCCCTATAATGGGGGTAGATTTCCATTCTGCTGATTCAGATCTGCTTGACGATCTTTTGGATGGTCACCGGAGGGGTGTAGATGAAGGCTGTTCGCCTGCTGGCTTTACTTTGCTGTATCGGGGTCCTGGCCGCCTGCCGGCTGCCGGGCTTTCAACCGGAATTAACTGCGACTGCGCCCGGTGCTGCAGAGACACCGGACGCGGAGGGCGCTCAAACGGAGAGTGTCCTGCTCCCCTTTACCGGGAAAGACGGGCCGGTGGAAGCAACCGGCACTGCTCCTTCCGCTCAGGACGGCACGGCCACGCCGGTTCCGGCAGAAGCGCTGGAGACGCTCTCGGCAGAGCTCCGGACGCGCTTGCTGCTGGAGCTCCCGCCGACCGCCACCCCAAACGCGGATGGATCAGGCTTCTTCCAGGGTTTTGAAGACGTGCAGGTTTTTGCCCTGCCGGAGAGGACCGGGGATGGGCCGCTCTGGGTGGCTTATTCGGTCGGGTGGATGAGCTTCGACCCACCTGCACCGCATTTTGTCGCCGTTTACCGGCACGCTTCGTCAGGCTGGCAGGAGGTGAGCCGCCTGACAATCGAGGCCGGAGAGATGATCCAGCCCGGGATGGTGGCGCCGGTAGCGCTCCAATCCGGCAGCGGGCCGCTTGTCTGGATCTCAGCGGCAGGATTCGCCGGAGCGCACAGCGGCTGCTTAAATTTGATGAGCTTCGACGGTCAGGAGCTGCAGACCGCGCTCAGCCACTGCGGCAGTTCGCCGCTGGGAGGGGAGCTGCTCGATCTTGACGGTGACGGCGATCCGGAAGTCCTGCTCGACCGCTCGGATTATTATGTTTTCTGTTATGCCTGCGCGGTCAGGCACGTGGATTACAGCGTCTGGCGCTGGGAAGCGGGGAAACTGGTCGAGACGCACCTGACGCATATCTCCAGACCGGCCCCGAGCGAGCTGATCGAGCTCAATGACCGCGCAGTGGACCTGGCGCAAGGCGGGTTGTGGATGCAGGCGCAGGAGAAGATCAGGCAGGCGCTGGCACTGGAGCCTCAAAACCAGGATGTGATCTGGAACGCGGCCCTGATCAATCTGCATGCCGACCGGCTTTCAGCGGACCTGGAAGAGAGCGGCTTTCCGGTCCTCACCCAGGTGTTCTACGGCGACTATGACGCCGCGCTCGCCGTCCTGCGCGCTCACTCCCCTGAAGAGATTTTCAGCCCCTCCTCCCCGTTGATCGCAAATACAGTCGCCGAGGGCCTGGAGAGCACTCTACAGGATTGGATCAAGCGCGCCACGGATCAGGCGATGTTGGTCAATTATCCTCTGGCCCCGGCGCATTTCCTGCGCAGCTGGGCGGCCTATGTGCACGACCCGGACGACCCGCAGGTTCTGCGGGAGATGGAGGCAGCCGCAGCCCTGGACCCGGATGAGCCGTTCTACCAGGAGTGCCTGGAATTCTTGAAGACTGATACCAGATAGTTGCAGGTAAAATAGTGAGTGCCAGCACTGCTGCAAGATCGAATAGCTAAGCGTTCGCGGCCCGTCAAACGATGGGGGTTGGCAGCCGGGTATTTATCTTTTGCTCGGTGTTCTTCTCACATCATGCTGAGGAACCGTTTATGAGTGAATGTGGGGCGCAGCCCCATATTCACTCATAAATGTAAACTCACCAACTTAACGAGAAATCTTTTCGTGAGGGGAAATCGTATGGAGCCGAAAAGTACTTTTCTCAAGCGTTACGCGCTGGTATTGTTTTTTCTCCTGGCCTACCTCTTCACCTGGGCTAACTGGCTGCCCCGCGCAGCCGCGAACCTTGGCCTGTTTTCCCTTCAGCCCCCAGAGTTTGTCATCCTTCTCGCAGGGTACGGCCCGGCTCTCGCGGCCATCCTCACCGCATCGCTAACGCTCGGTAGGGCCGGGCTGCGGCAGTTATTTTCCCGCCTGCTCCGCTGGCGGGTCAAGCTGTGGTGGTATCTCGCCGCGCTGCTCATCCCGGTTGGCATCCAGCTTGGCGCATTGAGCCTGAGCGTGCTGCTCAGTGGCCAGCCCCTGGGCTTTTCCAGCACGGGAAAACTGCCCTTTTTGCCCGGAGATATGCCGCTCTGGCTGCATGGGCTGATGTTCTTTATCATTCTCGTGCTCGGGTTTGACGGTTTGGGGGAAGAGCTGGGCTGGCGCGGTTTCGCCCTGCCCCGGCTTCAGGAAAGGTTCGGCCCTTTCGCTGCCAGCCTGGTACTGGGTTTCTTTTGGGCCTTGTGGCACCTGCCGTACATGTTTTCAGAGGGCAGTGCGCTGGCAGGTCGGCCGCTGATCCTGTTTTTTCTCAATACGATGGGCATTTCGGTTGTCTATACCTGGATTTTCAACAACACGCGCGCCAGCGTGCTGCTTGCCATTTTGTTCCACGCGTCTGGGAACCTCACCGCCACGCTGTTGGGGGTTCTGTTCCCGGCAGCAGCCGATCCGCGCGTGTATGTTTTCGTTGCGGTCATCAACTGGGTGCTGGCTGTCGTACTGCTCCTGACCAGCCCGGTGTTCGCCAGTGCCAGACTGCCTGCCCGCCAGGCGACGTTCGAGGAGTAGCAGGATAACAGGGATAAAGCATTGATTTGCTTTACCAATTACGATCATAATATAATTTGAGGGCATTTCTCCATGCCTTCTGCCCTGACTGAGGCAGAGGCATCAGCGAGGTCAAAAAAAGGCGTTTTGCGTCGTTTTTTGACCTCGCTTTTTATTCCTTTTTCTTGGGATGGTTCCAGAGGCCAGCCTGGCTGCCCTTCTCGCCTGCGAGCCCTGAAATAGTCCGGCGGCGGCGCGGTTGGCAGAAGCGCGCGCCTCACCTTGCTCTGGAGCAAAGAAAGAAACCCGTTCAGGTGGCAATATTAACCTATACACCGGGGGGAAGGTGATCCGGAGAAGATCACTCGTTGGCTCAGGCGGCTTCCAGCCATGCGCGGCTTGCTTAGAAGAGAGACAGGTAGTGAGGGAACACCAGGCGTATCACCGATCTGTTCAACGGAAACACAAGGCAGCAAACCAAAAGGAGGCAGCCCTGGCGCTGCACCTGGCAGGGGAAAGTGAGCGGGCGCGCAGGCTGGTTCTGGCAGCGCTGGCGGCATTCCTGCTGGCCGGGTTGACCGGATCGCTGCTGCGCTTCTGGCTCTGGCAGGGTTTTCCCGCCTGGGCCAACTTCGGCAACGTACGCCATGCTCATTCTCACCTGATGTACTTCGCCTGGGTCACCCCGGCCCTGATGGCGCTGATCGCCGCGCGCCTGCCGGCCCTCACCGGGCGGCGGAACCATCCCGGCCTGTGGGCTTCGGCGGCAGCCGCCCTGGTGCTTGGGCTGCTCTCATTCCCACCGTTCTTCCTGTGGGGCTACCGCGCGGTGGAGACCGGCGGCCTGCGCCTGCCGCTGGCGGTGATCGTCTCCAGCCTGAACATACTGGCCTGGTACGTTTTCGCATTTTTCTATCGTAAAGCGACCCGCGGCGCGCCTGGCAGCCGGCCCTTGAAATTATGGAATGCGGCTCTGGCCTTTTTGCTTGCCGCCTCGCTGGGCGCCTGGGGGATGGCCATCCTCAGCGCGCTCGGCCTCGACGACCCCTTCCTGGCGGCTGCCGCCGTGCACCTGTTCCTCGACCTGTTCTCGGGCGGCTGGGCGATCCTGGGGGTACTGGGGGTCATCTATGCCGCCCACCCGCGCCTCTCGCAGCGCGTTTCCGGTTGGGAGGATCCTCTGCTATTTCTCGGTCTGCCGCTGAGCTTTCTGCTGGGGATCCGGGTGGACCTGGTCCCCACCGACCTGCGCACCCTGGCAGGGCTGGGCGGGCTGCTCGCTGCAGCCGGGCTGGCGCTGCACCTGCGAGTCCTCTGGTCTGAGCTGGCAGCCTCGTCCCTGGACGGCTGGCGCGCCCCGCTGGTATGCCTGGCGCTGTCCGCCGGAATGCAGGCCGCTGCCGCGCTGCCGCCCCTGGCTGCCTGGGCCGAACGGGCCGGGCTACGCATCTTTTACCTGCACGTCCTGCTCCTGGGTTACGTCACCCTCGGCCTGGTGAACGGTTTTCGCCAGCTGTGGACTGAGACCGGGAAGACCGGTCAGCGCCCCCTGGTATGGGCGGTGGCGGGGATGCTTCTCTCCCTGCTGCTCATCACCGGACTGTGGCCGGCAGCTCTGACCGGGCTGTGGCGCCTGGGGGCCGTTTTCCTGTTCTCCCTGGGGCCGTGGGCGGCTGCAGCGGGCATAGCCCTGCGCCTGGGCGCCCTACGCAGAAGCCGGGAGCAGCCCGCCCCGGCCGCGAAGCCGCCGGTCCCGCGGGAGAACCGGGCGGAAGCGGAATTGCCATGAACCGCGTCGCCGGGCTGTTACGCCTGCTCTTCCTTTCCTTTTTTTTGCTGGTGCTGGTAGCCGCCGGCGGGACGGTATGGGGGCTGCAGGCCCAGAGCTCGGATGCCCTGGTCATCAATCTGGCCGGGCGGCAGCGAATGCTGGTTCAGTGGCTTACCCGGCTGGCTGCAAGCCCGGAGCTGGCCCCCGGCGAGCAGGAGACCCTGGTGAACGCGGCGGAGGCATTTGACGAAACCCTCAATGCGTTTCAATTTGGAGGGCAGGTCCGCTATCCGGGCGACCGCCCGGCAGACATCCCCCCCGCCGGCGAGGCCGGAGTCCGGGAGCAGCTAACCCGGGTGGCGGAGCTGTGGCGCCCGTTCCGGGCTTCGCTGGAGGTGATCCGGTCTGCCCCTGCCGCCGGCCCGGACTACCGCGCCGCGCAGGCAGAGGTGAAGTCTATCTCCCCGGCGCTGGTTTCGGAGGCCGACGTCCTGGTGCGGCTGTATCAGGAGGCCTCCGACCGGCGCCTGGCCCGCCTGACCCGGCTGCAGGCGGGCTATTTCGGCGCCGCGGTCCTGCTGCTGCTTGCCGGAGGGCTGGTCGTACAGCGCTGGCTCCTGCGCCCGCTGAAAGCCCTGGATGCCTCTGCGGAGAGGATCGGAGCGGGCGATCTGGGGACGCCCGTCCCGGCAGCCGGGCCGGTGGAGATCAGGCTGCTGGCGGAGACGCTCGAGGGCATGCGCCTCCGGCTGCGCGCCTCTCACCAGGAGCTCGAAGGGCGCGTGGCTCTGAGGACGCAGGAGCTGGAGGCGCTGTACGAGGTCAGCCGAGATATCTCTTCGCGCCTGGAGATTCAGGACGTGCTGCAGTCCATCACGACCAAAGCGCGCGAGCTGCTCACCGCCGACCTGGCTTTCCTCTGCCTGATTGACGAAAGCGGGGGGAGTCTTAAGCTGCGCGCCCTGAGCGGGCCGCAGGAGATGGCGCGGCAGCCATACGCCCCGCTGGGAAACCTCTTCGTCCAGTCCGTCCTGTCCGACCCCTGTGCCCGGCACTGCGCAGCCGGAAGCTGCCCCGGTACTTGCGGCATTATGGATGCGGACTACCGGGCCAGCCATCTGGCCGTCTCGCTGTGGGTGGAGAACCGGGTGATCGGCGCGCTGTGCGTCGGCAGCCGGCAGCCGGGCCGCTTCTCGGACGAGGCGCAGCAGCTTCTCACCCGCCTTGCCAGCGCGGCTGCGGTGGCGATTGAGAACGCCCGCCTTTACGGGCAGGCGGAGCGGCTGGCCGCCCTGGAAGAGCGCGGGCGTATTGCGGCGGAGATGCATGACGGCCTGGCCCAGATGGTGGACAGTCTCGGCCTTTTGGTGGATCAGGCGGGCGACCAGCTTGAGGCCGGGTCTCCCGAGGCGGCGCAGAGGACACTCGAAACGACCCGAGACCGCATTCAGAAGGTAGCCCAGGAGGTCCGGCGGTCGATTGCCGGCTTGCAGGAGGAGGAGCCGCTGCCTGACAGCCTGCAGGCCCGGCTGGCAGCCCTGCTGGGCGAGATACAGGCTCAGGACGGGGAGGGGATCCGGTGGCGCGCGGACCTGCCCGGAGAGGACTATATCCTGGAAGAAGATGCCCGGCAGGTGCTCGGGATCGCCCAGGAGGCGCTCACCAACGCCCGGCGCTATGCCGGCGCGGGGCAAATCTGCCTGAGCCTGGTCTGCGGCCCGGAAGAGGCGGTCCTGCGGGTGGAGGATGACGGCTGCGGTTTCGATCCGCACACCTTGCCCGAGGATGGGCGCCAGCACTTCGGGCTCAAAATTCTGCAGGCCCGCGCAGCCCAGCTGCAGGGCCGCCTGCAGATCGCCAGCGCTCCCGACCGGGGGACGGCCGTCAGGCTCGGCTGGCGCCTGCGCCGCCCGGGTTTTACACCGGCTGCCGGCGCTCGGGATACGGAAGCTGAAACGGACCTCCGGGCTGCGCTGACCTGACCGGGGAGGAGAGGAAAGGAACCGAAATGCCCAAGACACGCGTGCTGCTGGCGGACGATCACGTCCTCTTCCGGGAAGGATTGGCGGGGATCATCGCCTCCCAACCGGATATGGAAGTGGTGGGCGAGGCCGGAGATGGGGTAGAAGCGGTGGTGAAAACCGAGGCGCTGAAACCGGACCTGGTCCTGATGGATATCCAGATGCCCGGTATTGACGGCCTGGAGGCCACCCGGCAGATCACGAAGAGCCTGCCCGGGGTGGCGGTCATCATCCTCACGGTGCGCGAAGAGCCGGAACGGCTGTTCGCCGCCATCATGAACGGGGCGCGCGGCTATCTGCTGAAAAATATGCGCTCGAAAGAGATGATCGCCCTGCTGCGGGGGGTGGCCCAGGGGGAGGCCCCGATCGCCCCGGCGGTCGCCGTCCACATGCTGGAGGAGTTTCGCCGCCTGAGCCGCCTGGCGCCCGGCGAGCAGGAACCCGACGGCGGCGGCCTGACCGAGCGTGAACAGTCCGTGCTCGGGCTGGCGGCGGCCGGGAAGACCGATAAGGAAATCGCCCAGGCCCTCTCGCTCAGCCTGCACACGGTGAAGACGCACATGCGCAATATCCTGGCCAAGCTGCAGGTCCCCAACCGGCGCCAGGCGGCCCAGGCCGCGCGGCAGAAAGGTTATCTCTAGCGCAAGGAGCGGCAGCCGGAGAAGATTCACCTTAAGTATCCATCCGAGAAATTTTTTTATTATGGAGGGCGCAGCCCCTCACCACCACAACATTGAAATATGTTTTTGGGAACTTAACGACCTAATTCTTTTGAAAAAGAGCGGTGTTAGCATCGCTCTTTTTTCATTCCTCGGCGCGCCGGTGACGGATACCCCCGCCGGGACCTTTCTGCTATCCTGAGATGAGAGACTGCCAAACCCCGGCCCGCATTTCTGACAGGGGAAGAACTATGTCCCGCGGCGGGGTTTGGAGGCTCTCAACAGGATGAAATCAAGGGAGGGACTGTGGAAGAGCAGAAATATCCCGCCTGCGTGCCGGATGCCGATTACTACCGCAAGCTGGTCAAGTGCCAGGCAGCCTGCCCGGTGCTGACCGACGCCCGCGGCTATATTCAGGCCCTGGCGCGCGGCGAATACGAGCTGGGCTACCAGATTGCGCACGACCCCAACCCCCTGTCCACCGTCTGCGGCCTGATCTGCGGGGCGCCCTGCGAGACGGCCTGCCGGCGCGGCGACCTCGGCCCCGAACGCGAGCCGGTCGCCATCCGCCCGCTGAAGCGCGTCCTGACCGAACGCTACGGGCCCGAGGCCGCGCGGGGCCTGCCGGGCGGGAAAGCCACCGCGGGGCTGCTGCAGGCGGGCAGGCAGGTGGGGCGCGGCCCGGGGGAGCCGGGGGTGCATTTTTCGCCGGCGCGCTGGTCGCGCCAGAACCTGGCTGCCCTGAGAACCCAGCCCGGGCGGCGGGCGGGGAGGGTGGCCGTGGTCGGCGCCGGGCCTTCCGGGCTCACCGCCGCCCACGATCTGGCTCTGCTGGGCCATGCGGTGACGATCTTCGAAGCCGGCCCGAAATCGGGCGGCATGATGCGCCTGGGAGTCCCGATCTACCGGGTGGATTGGGAAGCCCTGGACCTGGAGGTGGAGGAGATCGAGGCCCTGGGCGTGAAGATTTGCTATGACACGCGCATCGGGCGGGACATCTCCCTGGCCCAGCTGCGGCAGGATTTCGACGCGGTCTACCTCGGCGTCGGCCTGATGCAGGGCCGCCGGTTGAATATCCCCGGCGCAGACCTGGACGGAGTCGTCCCGGCAGTGGACCTGCTCCTGAACTACAACCTGGGCTACCGGGTGGACCTGGGCAGGCGCGTGGTGGTGGTCGGGGGCGGAGACGTGGCGATGGACGCGGCCCGCACCGCCCTCAGGTTGGGGATGGCGAACGGGGGAAACGGCGCTCCGCCTTCGGATGAGAGCGAAGAGCAGAGCGAGGCCGTTCACACCGCCCTGGACGTGGCCCGCACCGCGCTGCGCCTGGGCGTGGCCGATGTGCGCATCATTGCCCTGGAATCCTGGGAGGAACTGCCCGCCTCGCGCTTCGAGCTGGAAGAGGCGCTGGAGGAGGGCATCCAGGTATTCCCCCGGCACGGCCCGTCCCGGGTGATCGGGAGCGAAGGAAAGGTGACCGGGCTGGAGGTGATTGGTGTAGCCAGCGTCTTCGATGAAACCGGGCGCTTCAACCCTCGCTTCGTCCCTGGCTCCGAACGCGCCTGGGAATGCGACAGCGTCATCCTGGCGATCGGGCAGGCTGCCGACCTGGGCCTGCTGCAAGGGGCGGAGGATATCCGGGTGACGCCGCGCGGCTGGGTGGAGATCAACCCGGAGAGCGGGCAGACATCGGAACCCGGCATCTTTGCCGGCGGCGACCTGGCCCACGGGCCGCGCCTGATCATCCACGCCGTGCGCGACGGGCATATCGCCGCCCTGGGGATCGAGGAATACCTGCAGGGCCGCAGGCTGGAGCTGAGCGTGACCACCTCCTGGCAGGAGATCCCCGAGCACCAGATGCCGGAGGGCTGGCTGGACTACATGCGCACCCGTCCTCCCGCGCTGCCGGTGGAACGGCGCACCGGGATTTCGCAGGTGGAGTTGAGCTACAGCGAGGACGCCGCCCGCTTCCAGGCCCTGCGCTGCCTGGAGTGCGGGATTAACACCGTTTTCGACGGGAGCAAATGCATCCTCTGCAACGGGTGTGTGGATGTCTGCCCCTGGGACTGCCTGAAGATCGTCCCGGCAGCTTCCCTGGAGGGAGATGAGACTCTGCACGCCGTGCTTGAGGCGGCCGGAGGCGCCTCGGGCGGCGAGAGGCTGGCTGCGATGATTAAGGACGACAGCATTTGCACCCGCTGCGGGCTGTGCGCCCGGCGCTGCCCGACCGGGGCGATCACGATGGAGGCTTTTCGCTTTCAGGAGGTACTCAGTTATGCGGATGAATAAAGCCATTTCAAGGCGAGAGTCTTTCCTCAGCCAGGCGGTTCGCTTCATCACCCGCTCGCGTGTCTGGCGGTCGATCTTTCGCCACGGCTGGCCCGATAACCCGCTGGACCGCTCGCTGGTGATGACCAGCGGCCTGTTCTTCCACCTGCACCCGGTCAAGGTCAGCCGCCGGAGCCTGCGGGCCGCCTATTCTTTCGGCCTGGGCGTCCTCTCGCTGCTGGCTTTCCTGGCTCTGACCCTTTCCGGGATGCTGCTCATGTTCTATTACACGCCCGCGGTCGAGCACGCTTACAGCGA
The DNA here is from genome assembly GCA_023395675.1 of Chloroflexota bacterium. Classification (GTDB taxonomy): domain Bacteria; phylum Chloroflexota; class Anaerolineae; order Anaerolineales; family UBA4823; genus JAEWYL01. Next base: position 26,882 of record JAEWYL010000196.1, read on the forward strand.
CATCGTCCGCCTGCAGACCGAGATTCCCTTCGGCCAGCTTCTGCGTAACCTGCACCGCTGGGGCGCTCATCTGATGGTCATCCTGGTGGTGCTGCATATGGCGCGGGTGTTTTACACCGGCGCCTACAAGCCGCCGCGGCAGTTCAACTGGGTGATCGGCGTGCTGCTGCTCCTGCTCACCCTCGGGGCCAGCTTCACCGGCTATCTCCTGCCCTGGGACCAGCTTGCCTACTGGGCCATCACCGTCGGCACCAGCGTGGCAGGTTACGCCCCCGTGGGCGGCGACCTGGCGCGTGAATTCCTGCTCGGCGGCCCGGAGATCGGCCAGCCCGCCCTGACCCGCTTCTATGCCCTGCATATCATTTTCATCCCGCTGGGCCTCGCCCTGCTCACCAGCCTGCACCTGTGGCGGGTGCGGAAAGACGGCGGCCTGGCTGCACAGGATAAGTGAACCATGCTGAACCTGCCTGAGAAAACCGCTTTCCCTCAAGACGGCTCCAAGACCTACACCCTGGTAGAGCTGGTGCGAGGCGCCCCGCGCGCCATGGTCGAGAAAGGCCCGGACGATACCGTCTTTGCCTTCCCGGTCGTGGCCCTGCTGGAGCTCCTCCTGGCGCTGGGGCTGGGCGCAGCCCTCCTGTGGATGTCCATCGCCCGCAACGCGCCGCTGGAGGAGTTCGCCAACCCCAATACCACGACCGATCCGGCCAAAGCGCCCTGGTATTTCATGGGCCTGCAGGAGATGCTGGAGCACGGTCACCCGACCCTGATGGCGGTGGTGCTGCCCACGCTCATGGTGCTGTTCGTGCTGGCGATCCCCTATCTCGATAACAGCCGGCAGGGCTCCGGACGCTGGTTCACCTCCGGGCGGGGCCGGCGCATCACCCTGTTCACCGCCCTGTATGCCCTGGCTGTGATGCCGGCTTATATTCTGCTCGATAACGCCTTCCCGCCGCGCGAGCTGCTGCGCGGCCTGGCCCCCGATTGGGCGGCGCAGTTTCTGATCCCCGCCCTGGTGATGGGGGCCATCCTGGCTGTCCCGCTGCTCGTCCTGCGTCGCTTCCGGCCCGACGCCCGCGAGGTGATGCTGGCCCTGTTCACCCTGCTGTTCGTCTCGGCGGTGGTCTTCACCATCACCGGCTTTTTCTTCCGCGGGCCGGGATTTCACCTGTACTGGCCCGGGGATATGCCCAACGGCTACAGCCCCTTCGACAATCTTTAGGAGAGAAGCACCTATGACCGCTCCTTCTTCGGCGCATCAGCCCCCTTCACCGCCGCTTTCCGCCCGCCCGCCCCTGGCTGCAGGGGAGAAGATCCCCCTGAACCGGCGCGGCTTCCTCGGCCTGGCTTTCGCCGGCAGCCTTTCAGCCCTGGCGGGGGGCTGGCTGGCCGCCCTCTTCAGGTTTCTGCGCCCGCCCAAATCTCAGGGCTTCGGCGGGCTGGTCTACGCCGGGCGGGTGGAAGAATTCGCTCCGGGCAGCGTAAACCGCATCCTGGCGGGCCGTTTCTATATCTCGCACACGCCGGACGGGCTGCTGGCTGTGTACCAGAAGTGCACCCACCTGGGCTGCTCGGTCCCCTGGGCCGCGGAGGAGGACCAGTTCCACTGCCCCTGCCACGGCTCGCTGTTCAGCCCCACGGGTGAGGTGACCGGCGGCCCAGCTCCCCGCCCGCTGGACCTGTTCCCGGTCGAGGTGCAGAACGGCGAGGTCTGGGTGGACACCAGCCGCCCCCTGCAGCGCAGCCGTTATGAGCCCGGACAGGCCCAGAAGGTGTAGCCATGAACGGAACCCGCACCCATTCGACCCCCGCCCGGGAAGACTACACCGGTCTGGTTGCGCTGGGCCTGGGCCTGGCGCTGGTCATGCTGGTTGGGCTGGGCCTCTACTGGCTGGGAGACGCGCCTCGCCTGGAGGCGGCTGCAGCCAGCCTGCGGCAGGACCGCATCCAGCGCGGGGGTGAAATTTACACCGGCCAGTGCGCCGGCTGTCACGGTCTGCAGGGGGAGGGCGGCGTTGGCCCCGCCTTGCAGGACCGGGCGGTGTTGAAGAACACCCCGGACGAGATCTTTTTCTCGGTCATCCGCTCGGGCGTGCCCAATACGCAGATGCCCTCCTGGAGCGTGGATTTCGGCGGCCCGCTGACCGATGAGGACATTCACGATGTGGTCGCCCTGATCCGAAGCTGGGAAGCCACCGCCCCGGAAATCTCCCCGGCGGCCGCTCAGGCCGACCCGGAACAGGGCGCGCTGCTCTTCTCCAGCACCTGCGCCCTCTGCCACGGCGAAAACGGCCTGGGCGGCCGGGAGGGCGTCCCGGCTCTGAACGATCTGGACCGCCTGTCCCGCTTCGACGACGACTGGTACCGGGGGGTGATCGCCAACGGCAGGCCGGCAAAAGGGATGCCCACCTGGGGCACCGTGCTGGCCCCGGACCAGATTGAGGACCTGGTGGCCCTGCTGGCTGCCTGGCGTGAAGGGCAGCAGGTGCAGCCGGCCTTCTCCCTGGCCGCCCTGCTCGAGCAGGCGCGCTTTGCCCTCTCTCAAAACGACCCGGGGAGCGCGCGCATCCAGTTGGACCGCGCCCTGCAGATCAGCACGGGTGTGACCGCCGCGGCGCTCCGCCGGGCGGCGGAGCAGATTGAGTCCGGCGACCTGGGGGCAGCCGAAGAGACCCTGGACGGGATCACGAAGTAAGCGACCCCGCCCGGCGGCAGACACCCACAGGAGGTCGGGGATGAGCAAGCGGCGTGTCCTCATTTTCAGCGCCCATAAACTGCTCGGTGAGAGCCTCGAACAGACCCTCAGCCGGGTGGAAGACCTGGAGATCGCCGGTCACTGGCCGATCAATGAGGGCGCCCTGGAGCGGCTCGCCGGCGCCTGCGTGGATATCGTGGTCCTGACCGATGAAGGCGCCTCGCCTGAACAGCTCTCACGCCTGACCGCCGAAATCCTGGACCGCTACCCCGACCTGCCGGTTTTCCGGGTGACGCTGGAGCGCAGCCAGATCCAGGTATTCAGCTCGCATCTGGCTCCGGCCAGCAGGGCCGACCTGATCAACCTGCTGCAAAAGCTGCCGGTGAAGAAACATTGAGTCTTCTGCAGAAAGAGGTTACCGCTATGGAAAAGTGCCTGCCGCTCTCGCTCCGGAGCGTTTCGAGCTCAGGTCCAATCCTGAAAATCATTTACTTATGCTGCGCCGGGCTGCTTGTGCTCGGCCTGCTGGCGAGCCGGGCTGCGCCGGCCTCCGCGCAGGGCGTTCCAGAGGGCGACCCGGCCCGCGGCCAGGGTTTGTTCGGGCAGAAATGCGTTTCCTGCCATACCGTGGGCGGGGGAAAGCTGGTCGGCCCGGATCTGGCCGGTGTAACAGAGCGCCGGGAGCTCGATTGGATCTACAGCTTTATCCAGACCCCCGACAGGATGATCGCCGCCGGCGATCCACTCGCCGTGCAGCTCCTGTCGGAAAACAACAATATCCCGATGCCCAACCTGGGGCTGAACGAGGCCGAGACGGCCGATCTGGTGGCCTACCTGGCCGACCCGGAGGCGGCCGCGGCCGCACCCGGTGCGGCAGAGCCGCTCGTCCTCCCCGCGGGAAGCGCCCTGGCGGGCCAGAAGCTGTTTCTCGGCGAGGCCCGCCTGCAGAACGGGGGGACGCCCTGCCTTGCCTGCCATTCTGTAGCGGGGAACAGCCTGTTGGAGGGCGGCAGCCTGGGTCCTGACCTGACCCACGTCATGCAGCGCTACGGCGAAGCCGGGCTGGCCGCCAATCTGAACCAGATCACCTTCCCCACCATGCAGGGGCCGTTCCAGGACCGCCCGCTTACCCCGCAGGAGCAGGCCGACCTGATCGCATATTTCGCCTGGAGCGACGCCCAACCCCCTGCGGCGCGTTTCAGCCCGGTGGCGGTTTTCCTGGGGGCCGCATCCGGCGGGACTGTGCTGCTTTTCGCCCTGCTGCTGGTATTCTGGCCCCAACAGCGCCAGAGCCTGGCCGAGCGCCTGCGCCGCCAGGCTGCCCGCTGAGCTGCAGTCACACTTGAAGGAGTGAAGAATGGACGACTGGACCAAAGACATCGAAGCGCCGGCCGAGCGCAAGTGGGAGGAGTTCTACCGCAACCGCTTCCAGCACGACCGCCGGGTTCGCACCACCCACGGGGTGAACTGCACCGGGAGCTGCTCCTGGGAAGTGTACGTCAAGGACGGCATCGTCACCTGGGAACTGCAGGCGACCGATTACCCGCAGCTCGAAGCCGGGCTGCCCCCTTACGAGCCGCGCGGCTGCCAGCGCGGGATCAGCTTCTCCTGGTACCTGTACAGCCCGATCCGGGTGAAATTTCCCTACGGGCGGGGCGCGCTGATTGACGCCTGGCGGGCGCTGCGCAAGCAGTACTCCGACCCGGTGGTCGCCTGGTCGGCGCTGGTCTCCGACCCCGAAAAGCGCCAGGCGGTGCAGACGGCCCGGGGTAAAGGCGGGTTCAGGCGCATCTCCTGGGATGAGGCCCTGGAGATCATCGCCGCCTCGGTGGTCTACACCATCAAACAGTACGGGCCCGACCGGGTTATCGGCTTCTCGCCCATCCCCGCCATGTCGCAGCTCAGCTACGCGGCCGGCAGCCGTTTCTTATCCCTGCTGGGCGGCGTGCCGATGAGTTTCTACGACTGGTACTGCGACCTGCCCCCTGCCAGCCCGGAAATCTGGGGCGAGCAAACCGACGTGCACGAATCCGCAGACTGGTACAACGCCCGCTTTATCGCCGTGCTGGGCTCCAACCTGAACATGACCCGCACCCCGGACACGCACTTCCTCTCGGAAGTGCGCCACGCCGGGGCCAAACTGACCGTCTTCGCCCCCGATTTCTCCCAGGTAGCCAAATACGCCGATTACTGGATCCCGGTCCACGCCGGGCAGGACACGGCTTTCTGGATGGCGGTGAACCACGTCCTGCTGAAAGAGTTCTACGTGGAGCGGCAGGTGCCCTATTTTCAGGATTATCTGAAGCGCTACACCGATATGCCCTTCCTGGTCGAGCTCGACGGCAGCCGTCCGGGCAGCTGCCTGCGCGCCAGCCGGCTGCCCGCCTACGCGGGCCAGGAGAACGGGGATTGGAAGCTGCTGGTGTGGGACCGCAGCAGCGGGGCGGCGCGTATGCCGAAGGGGAGCATCGGCTTCCGTTGGGCGAAGCAGGACCCCGGCAAATGGAACCTTCAGTTGGAAGACGGCGCCACCGGCGAACCGCTCGACCCGGAGCTCAGCTTCCTCGAGGATCACGAGGCGGTGGCCGAGCTTGAGTTTGACGATTTCGAGAGCGGGCGCGTGCTCCGGCGGGCTGTGCCGGTGCGCTACATCGAAACGGCCACCGGGCGGGTGGCGGTGACCACCGTTTTTGACCTGGTGATGGCCCGCTTCGGGGTCGGGCGCGGCCTGCCCGGCGATTACCCGGCGAACTATGACCAGGAGGGCGCTTATACGCCCGCCTGGCAGGAGAAGCTGACCGGCATCCACCGCGACACCCTGCTGCGTTTCGCGCGTGAGTGGGGCCAGAATGCGGAGAAGACCGGCGGGAAGAACCTGGTGATCATCGGGGCCGGAGCGAACCACTGGTATCACAACAACCTGATCTACCGCTCGGCGATCGTCGCCCTGATGCTCACCGGCTGCGTGGGCGTGAACGGAGGCGGCCTGGCGCATTACGTCGGGCAGGAGAAACTGGTCAATCACGCCTCCTGGGGCGCGCTCGCCTTTGCCGGCGATTGGGGGATGGCCCCCCGCCAGCAGAACACGCCCTCCTTCCACTATGTCCACTCCGACCAGTGGCGCTACGAGCGCGGCTTCCAGGCCTATGACAGGCTTCCGGGCGGTGCGGGGGCAGAGGCCGGCGGCCCGGCCTCCGGTCATACCATCGACCACCAGGTGCGCGCTGTGCGCCGCGGCTGGCTGCCCTTTTTCCCACAGTTCAACCGCAGCCCGCTGGAGGTGGTGCGGGAGGCCCGGGCGCACGGCGCGGCGGACGACGCCGAAATTGTGCGCTACACAGTCGAGCAGCTCCGCCAGGGCCGCCTGAAACTGGCGGTGGAGGACCCCGATGCGCCCGAAAACTGGCCGCGAGTCTGGTTCATCTGGCGCGGCAACGCGATCGGCACCAGCGCCAAAGGCCACGAATATTTCCTCAAGCATTACCTGGGGACGCACAGCAACGCCATCGCTGCCGAACTGGCCCAGGGATGCACCACGGAAGTGAATTTCCGGCCCGAAGCCCCGGCAGGGAAGCTGGACCTGGTGGTGGACCTGAACTTCCGCATGGACACCTCCGCCCTGTACTCTGACCTGGTGCTGCCGGCTGCCACCTGGTATGAAAAGGACGACCTGAACACCACGGACCTGCACTCGTTTATCAACCCGATGCAGGCCGTCGTCCCGCCGGCCTGGGAATCGCGCAGCGATTGGGAGATCTATAAGGGCATTGCCCGCAAGGTGAGCGAATTTTCCCGCCTGCACCTGCCGGACCCGGTAAAAGACATCGTCATGCTTCCCCTGCAGCACGACACGCCCGACGAGCTGGCCCAGCCGGAAGTGCGGGACTGGGCTAAAGGCGAGGTGGAGCCGGTTCCCGGCGCCAGTATGCCGAAATTCCGGGTCGTCGAGCGGGATTACGTGAACCTGTACGAGCGCATGGTGAGCCTGGGGCGGGGTGTGGAGCAGAACGGCGTTTCCGCCCACGGCCTGACCATCCCGGTTGCCGACGAGTACCGGGCGCTGCTGCACCTGCAGCCGCGCCGGTTCCAGACAGGCCAGACTCCTGCCGCCGGGAACGGCCATTTTTCGGAGAACGGCAGCGATAAGGAGCTCTATCCCTCACTGGAAGAGGCGCGCCAGGCCGCTAACGCCATCCTGCGCCTGGACCCGGCCTCCAACGGCGAACTGGCTTACCGGGCCTTCCAGGCCGAGGAGCACAAGACCGGCTTGAGCCTGACCGGCCTGGCTGACGGCCAGCGCGAGGTGCGCTACTCCTTCGCCGACATCGTCGCCCAACCGCGCCGGGTGCTGACCACGCCGACCTGGTCGGCCATCGTCAACAAAGGCCGGGCTTACTCGCCATTCACCCTGAACGTCGAAAAGCTGATCCCCTGGCGCACGCTCACCGGGCGGCAGCATTTTTACCTGGACCACGAGAATTACCGGGCCTGGGGCGAGCACCTGCCGGTTTACAAGCCGAAGCCTGACCATCACATGCTGAACGATACCGACCAGACCCGCCTGAGCGAAGGCCACGGGCGTCTCTTCAACTACATCACCCCCCACGGGAAGTGGAGCATCCATTCGACCTATTCCGAGAACCACCGCATGATGACCCTCTCGCGCGGCGGCTACCCGGTCTGGCTCAATGATAAGGACGCCGCCGAAATGGGCATCTCGGACAACGATTGGGTCGAGCTGTACAACGACAACGGGGTCTTCGTCCAGCGGGCGAACGTCTCGGCTCGCATCCCGCCGGGCACGGTCTTCGTCTATCACGCCACTGAACGCACCGTAGGTATCCCGAAATCCCCTTCGCGCGGGCGGCGGGCCGGGATGAACAACTCCCTCACCCGCGCCCGCCTCAAACCGGTGCTGATGACCGGCGGCTACGCCCAGTTCAGCTATGCCTTCAACTACTGGGGCCCGACCGGCGTCAACCGGGATACCTATGTCTTTGTACGCAGGGTCGAGAAGGCGGAATTTTGAGGCTCTTGTCTCACCGGAGGAACTGATGAACGTCCGCGCTCACATGAGCATGCTTTTTCACCTGGATAAGTGTATCGGCTGCCACACCTGCTCGGTGGCCTGCAAAAACCTGTGGACTGACCGCAAAGGGGCCGAGTACATGTGGTGGAACAACGTCGAGACCCGGCCGGGGACCGGTTTCCCCACCCAGTGGGAGAACCAGGAGCACTTTCACGGAGGCTGGGTGCTCAAAGACGGGCAGCTGCATCTGCGCCTGCATTCCAAAGCCGGCGGCCTGTTGAAAATCTTCTTCAACCCGCGCCTGCCCAGTCTGGAGGACTACTACGAGCCCTTCACCTTCAAATACCAGGACCTGTTCGACGCCCCTGCAGGGGACGACCAGCCGCCCGCCATCCCGGTCTCAATGATCACCGGCGAGCCGATGGAGATCCGCTCCGGACCGAACTGGGACGACGATCTGGGCGGCTCCGAGATTTACGCCCGAAACGACCTGAGCCTGGAGGGCCTTTCTGACGAGGTGCGCGCCCAGCTCAGCGAGCTGGAGCGGGTGGTGTTCAACTACCTGCCGCGTATCTGCAACCACTGCCTGAACCCGGCTTGCGTTGCCGCCTGCCCCTCGGGCGCGATCTACAAGCGCAGCGAGGATGGGGTGGTGCTGGTGAACGAGAACAAGTGCCGCGCCTGGCGCATGTGCGTAGCTGCCTGCCCTTACAAGAAGGTCTACTACAACTGGTCCACGGGGAAATCGGAGAAGTGCATCCTGTGCTTTCCCCGCCTGGAGACCGGGCAGGCCCCGGCCTGCGCCCATTCCTGTGTCGGCCGCATCCGCTACATGGGGGTGCTGTTGTATGACGCCGACCAGCTCCCGCAGGCTGCCATGGTCCCTGAGAACGAGCTGGTGGCCGCGCAGCGCGCCGCCATCCTGGACCCCTTCGACCCGCAGGTGATCGCCGCCGCGCAGGAGAACGGCATCGAGGCGGACTGGATCGCCGCCGCTCAGAAGTCTCCGGTCTACCGCTTTGTGAAGGAATGGGAGCTGGCCCTGCCGCTGCACCCGGAATACCGCACCATGGCGATGATGTTCTACATTCCTCCGCTCTCGCCTGTGGTCAGCGTGGTCGAGGAGAACCTGTATAAACTGGACCTCCCGGAGGACGCCCATGACTTCGAGCTGTTCAACCGGCTGGACGATGCCCGCCTGCCGGTGAAGTACCTCGCCAACCTGTTCAGCGCCGGGGACGAAGCGCCTGTGCGCGCCATCCTGCGCCAGCTGCTGGCTGTGCGCGCCTTCAAGCGCCGCCAGAGCGTGGAGGGGGAGGTGGACCCGGTTACCCTGCAGATGCTGGCGGAAGCCGGGCTGGACCCTGAACGGGCAGAGGCGATCTACCACCTGACCACCCAGCCCACCCTGGACGAGCGTTTCGTGCTGCCCCCGTACCACCGGGAGCAGGCGGTGGAAGCCCTGCGCGATCCACTGTCCCACAAAGGCGAGG
>JAEWYL010000291.1 GCA_023395675.1 Chloroflexota bacterium
ACCGGCGCCGGCGCGCCGTCCAGGGCGCGGATGGCGGGTGAGAGCAGGCCGTAGAGCCCGGTAAGCGCCCCAAGCAGGCTGGTGCTCACGAACATGAGGGCCATCCCCGCCCCGGGCCCGCTGCCCAACAGGCCGCCGAGCATCCCGGCCAGCGGGCTCCCGCCCGCCATCAGCGGCTCGAACAGGCCGTCGGCCAGCAGGCCGCCCACCAGATAGCCGAACGGCTGCGAGGAGATCTGCACCATCTCCCGCGTGGAGAACACCCGCCCCTGCACGTCCTCCGGCACGTTCTCCTGCCAGAGCGCGTAGTACGGGCTGACGATAAACGGGATGCTCAACTCAGCCAGGAACCCGGCGATGGCCCAGCCGGCGGTCGAGCGGCTGACCGCGGTCATGAAATCGCAGATCAGGAAGGAGAGCAGGGTGGCGATCAGGAAAGAGCGGGCCTTACGCTGCGGGCCGCCCCACAGGCTGATCAGCAGGCCGCCGGCGATGCCGCCCAGCCCCATCACGGTGCGCACCGTCCCCAGGGCAAGCTCGTCGCCCCCGGTGCGCGCCAGGATCATGGGCGAGTGCACCGCGAAGTAAGTCAGGGTGGCGAACAGGTTGATCAGGAAAAAGGTGAACAGGATGCCTCTCAGCCCCGGTCGCTTCAGGATAAAAGCGGCCCCAAAGCGCGCCTCGCGCCAGAAATTGCCCCGCGCGGCGCGGCCTTCCGCGCTTTCCCGCGGGGCGGGCAGGCGGATAAACAGCAGGCTGGACAGCGCCAGGGAGAGCGTGCCCAGGTCCACCGCCATCACCGCGTTCAGGCCCGCCTGGTGCTGGAGCAGCCCGGCAAAGGAGGGGGCGAACATGCGCGAGGCCGATCTCCCCAGCCCCAGCAGGGCATTGGCCCGGGTGTAGGAAGTTCGCGGCACCAGCAGGCTGACCGCGGAGGAGAAAGCCGGCTCCTGGAAGGCCTCAAAAGCCCCGGCCAGCCCCTCCGCCAGATACAGGTGCCAGATCTCCAGCCTCCCCGAAAGGTTCAGCCCCAGCAGCAGGGCGGTCATCAGGCCCGCGCCCAGATCGGCGCAGATCATCACCCTGCGCCGGTCCCAGCGGTCCACCAGCACACCCGCGAAGGGGCTGGCGATCACATAGGTGATGCAGGAAAAGAAACCGAGCAGCGCCAGGGTGGTGGCAGAGCCGTCCTTCTGGTAGGCCCAGATCATCACCGCAAAGCGCGTCATCCCGGTGCCGAGCAGGGACACAGCCTGACCCGCCAGCAAAACCCGAAATACATTCCATCCACTATTCTGCTTGCCCATTCAGGACTCTCCAAACCGTCAAAATAAATAAAAAACCGCAGGCGCTAGCGCCTGCGGTTGATATCCTTCATCCGGTATTCGATCAGGGGTTTCCCAGTCCTCCGGTCAACAGGCGCGTGAAGAGGTACCCCTCGGCGGCGCTCATGTTAATCACCTGTGGAAGAATGGGATCGGTCATGGCGGCGATTATATACCAGAACCGGAAAATTGTGGAGAGTTTTTTATCCCCGGAGGCAGGAAAAGTTAGAAAATGGGTCATTTGTGTGGCCCCGCCTCCCACAAATTACATACTCTATTCGTTGAGAGCGCACATTTCCCGCTGCTTCAGCCCGAGAAGCGCTGGTGGGCGCGGATCCCCAGGCCCGCGGTCACGCTGCTGAAGGTGTTGGCGCTCTTCAGCCGCTCGGGGCCGAAGATCTCGGCCAGCATGCGGGTGAAAAGCGGGATGTTGGAGGACCCGCCGGTCTTTACCACCGCGTCGACCTGCTCCGGCTCCAGCCCGGAAGCCGCCAGGGTATCCAGCAGCACCTGCTCGATCTGCTCCCGGTGCGGCTCGATATCCTTCTCGAACTGCGCCCGGGTGTACAGCTCCCACAGGTCCAGGTCCTTCTCGCGCATGCCGATCACCGCCGCCCCCTTCTCGGAGAGGGCGATTTTGGCCCCCTCCACCTGGTTGTAGAAAGAAAAAGCCAGGTCGTTGAAGATGAGGGCGTGCAGGGCCTTCAGGCGGGCGGGGACAACCCCGGCCCGGACGCCCTGCTCCAGGCTGCGCCGGGCCTGGGAGGTGCTCAGCTCGGGCAGCACGGCCCAATCCGACACGGCCCCGATCAGCTCGCCCAGCTCCGGGCTGCCGTCCACCCGGCCCTGCCCGAAATGCGCCAGCAGGCGCTTCTCGATGATGGCCCGGTCAAAATCGCTGCCGGCGATGTCAATCCCGCCGGAGGCGTACACCGGGCGCTTACTGGGGTCGCCCAGGCGCAGCAGGGTCAGGTCCAGCGTGCCCCCGCCGAAGTCGAAGATGAGCACGTTCTCGGGCCGGGTGAGCGACTGCTCGTAAAAGAGCGCCGCGGCGGCCGGCTCCAGCTCGAACTCCACCTGCGGGAACCCGGCCTCCAGGGCGGCCTCCCGCAGCGTGCGCTCCGCCTGCGCATCCAGCTCCGGGTCCATGGAAAAACGCACCGGCCGGCCCAGAACCACCCCCTCGATGCTGTCCTGCAGCAGCGCCTCCGCCCGGGTCTTGAGCTCGCGCAGGTAGGCCAGGATGATGTCCCCCACGCTGTAGTAGCGGTCGAAAATATGCGTCCCCTGGAAGCTTTCGGAGCGCAGGGCGGTCTTGATGTACTGTAAGAGGCGTCCGGGCTTGAGCTCGTCCACGTAAGTGTAGACGTCGCGCACGTAGAACAGCTCGGCGCCCTGAAAATCAATCTCGCCCACCCACTTCTTCACGAAGCGGCGCTGCCGGTTGACGTTGTGGCGGTAGTAGAGCTCCACCGCCTCCTGCCCGATATAGGTCTTGAAATCTTTGGTGATGTACAGGATGGTCTTGACCACTTCCGGGGAGAAGTTTTTCTCATCCAGCGGCAGGAGCTGCACGCTTCTGCCGTCGCTGGCCGCCACGCCCGAATTGGAAGTGCCGAAATCTATGCCCACATACGCGCCCATACCCGGCTCCTTTTACCCCCCTAGCCCTGCGACACGCCCGCCGGGCAGCGGAAGACCGAAAAAGCCACCGCCTCCCCGCCCTGAAGGTCCAGGGCGCCCGAGGCGAGCAGCTCCTGCACCGGGAAGACCAGCAGGCGCCCGCCGCTGTCCGCCGCCGCACCCCAGTCGCCCTCGTCCACCGCCGCCGCGCCCACCAGGCGCACCCCGGCGGCGCGGCGCTCTTTGGAGAAGACCGGCTGGCCGCGCCCCTTGAGCGAACCGGGGGTCTCCAGCCAGTCCATCTCCCGGTGGATGGCCTTGCCGCCCTGGGTCAGCGCCAGCAGCGCGCTGCGCCCGCCGCTGGAAAATCCGGAGACCACGTGGTCCACCGGCCCCAGGCGAAAGGCCTCCTCGATGGTGAAGGGCAGCCGCTCCACGGGCTGGCTGGTGAGGAATCCCTCCCGGCTGGCCAGCACCAGGCGCTCGTCCGCGCCGCTGAAAACCAGGTCGAAGGTGCGGTCCGTTTTCGACTTCACCCCCGTGCCGATATAACCGCTGCCCATATAGGTCTCGAAGAAACTCTCCTTGATCTTCTTCACGCAGCCCCGGCGGCTGAGCTGCAGGCAGAACTCGTACAGGCTCATGCGCGCCACCGGCACGAGGGCGGCCAGCTCTTCGTCGCCGCGCGGCTCTTCCACGAAGCTGTTCTCCCAATTCAGCGCCTGCCCCTGCACCACGGGAAGTTCGCCCACCGGCATGGCCACCGTGCGCCCAGAATCGAACACGAACAGCAGCTCTTCGCGCGGGTCGGCCGCCAGCAGGCGCACCGGCGCAGGCCCGAGCGCCCCGGACGGGAAGGCGGCGGCCACGCGCCGCGCTTCCAGCTCTGCCGCCTCCAGGGGCACGCGCAGGACCTGGCCCAGGCTGTTGTAGAGCAGCAGGCTCACCGCCTCCGCCGGGCCGGCGGCCGCCAGCGCCGCTTCCAGCGCCCCGGGCTCCCCGCCCAGCTGCCGCTTGAGCAGCTCGATCTGGTATTCCAGGTTGGAGATCTTATTTTCGTATTCCTCGACCTTTTTCTCCAGGCGCAGGGCGATATTCTCCTCCAGCAGCTCCTCGTTGCGGCTGGAGAGGTCCCTCAGCCGGTTGGCGATGAACTGCAGCAGGATCGGGGCCGATGAAGGCCTTTCCTCCACCTCCCGGAGCCATTCTTCGATCTTTTCAGGGCTGATCAAGGGTCCCTCCTGGTCTGAATTCGCGTCTCGACTGCGCCGCCTCTCCCGGCGCTTAAGCTTCAGGAGGTTTGGGGCCGCGGCGTGACACCGGGATTATACTTCCAGCTGCACAAATCCCCGTCCCATTCTCCCTCATCTTCTGGTATGATTGTTGACTTATGCAGGGCGAATTGCCCTGCCGGTCCAACCTCCCTCAACCGCGAACATTCTGGGAGTCTCACCATTCAGCAGCAGGGTGCATTTCTGCGGGTTTCGCCCGCATTAAAATGCATCCTCCCGGTGCGTGCAGCTATGAAAAAAGGCGTTTTACTTGCTATCGGCGCATATGTATTATGGGCGCTGCTCCCGGTCTACTGGAAAGCGCTCCAGACCGTGCCCGCCATTCAGATCATCGCCCACCGCTTCGTGTGGTCGGTCGGTTTCCTGGTCCTGCTGCTGCTGGCCCGGGGCGAGTGGAAGCAGTTCCGGCAGGAGGCGTTCTCCCGGCGCAACCTCCTGCTCTTTGCCCTCTCCGGGGGCCTGCTGGCGGTCAACTGGCTGACGTACATCTGGGGGGTGAACGCGGGCTTCGTGATCGAGACCAGCCTGGGCTACTTTATCAACCCGCTGGTCAGCGTGCTGCTGGGCACGCTCTTTCTGCGGGAGAAGCTGCGCCCGCTGCAGTGGGTGCCGGTCGGTTTGGCGGCGGTCGGGGTGCTCTACCTCACCTTCACCTACGGCGCCGTGCCCTGGATCGCCCTGGTCCTGGCCTTCTCCTTCGGGATCTACGGGCTGCTGCGCAAGACCGCCCCCCTGGGCTCGCTCTACGGGCTGGCCCTGGAGACGCTGATCGTCTTCCTCCCGGCTGCCGTCTTTCTGCTGCTGGTTGAATTTCAGGGGGCCGGAGTGGTCGGGAAGGTGAGCGCCTGGGAGGGCGCGCTGCTGGTCCTCACCGGGGTGGCGACCGCCCTGCCGCTGCTGCTGTTCTCCAGCGCCGCCCGGCAGATTAACCTCTCGCTGATCGGGATTCTGCAGTATATCGCCCCCACCGGCCAGTTCCTGCTGGGGGTGCTCGTCTACCGGGAGCCGTTCACCGCCGAACGGCTGGTGGGCTTCGCCATCATCTGGGCGGCGCTGATTCTCTACACCGGCGAAAGCCTCCTGGTGCGGCGGGCAGCCCGCGCCCCGGCCCCGGGCTCCGCCGGCTGAGCCCGGCTCTCCCTCGCCTCTTTTATACCGCGCTCGCCTCCAGGCGCTTCCCCTCTCCGCTCCCCAGCCGCCTGACCTGAACGATCTGCGCCAGGATCGCCAGCGCGATCTCCTCGGGGGTTTCCGCCCCCAACGCCAGCCCGATCGGCCCGTGCAGGCGGCTGAGCTGCGCCTCGCTCAGGCCCGCCTCTAGCAGCCGCCGTCGGCGCTCGCGCTGCGTCTTCTGGCTGCCCAGCGCGCCCACGTAAAACGCGGGGCTCTGCAGGGCGAGGATCAGAGCCGGGTCGTCAATTTTTGGGTCGTGCGTGAGCATGGCGGCGGCGGTATCCTGAGTCAGTGGCAGCTGTGAAAAGGCCTCCTGGGGCCAGGCCGGGAGGACCTGATCCGCGGTGGGGAAGCGCTCGCGGTTGGCGAAGGCCCGGCGCGGGTCCACCACCGCCACTTGAAAGCCGCTGGTTTTCGCCAGCCGGGCCAGGACCACGGAGATGTGCACGCCCCCCACGATCACCAGGGTGGGGGTACCGGTGAACACTTCCGTGAATACCTGCAGCGGGGCAGCCTCCCACTCCAGCACGCTCACCTCGGAGCGCCCGAGGGCCAGCCCGCGGCGCGCCCGCTCCAGCAGCGCGCCGTGCAGGCCGCCGGCCGGGCCCTCCCCGGCCTCCCCGGCGACCAGGGCCTCCTGCCCTAGCAGCTCCGCCGGCCCGGCGATCACGGTGGCCGCGGCGAAGCGCCGGTTGGCCTCCAGCTCGCCCCGCATCAGCTCGAAACGCTCCCGGGGCAGGCGCTGGATGAAGACCTCGATCTTGCCGCCGCAGGCCAGGCCCACCGTCCAGGCGGTCTCGTCCGCCACCCCGTACTTGAGCAGCTTCGGCCTGCCGCTCTTCAGGGCCTCCACCCCTTCCTCGAAAACCGCCCCCTCCACACAGCCCCCGCTGACCGAGCCGGCGATCCGCCCGCCGGGGGTGAGCGCCATCTTCGCCCCCACCCGCCGCGGCGAGGACCCCCAGGTCTGGATCACGGTCGCCAGGGCCACCTCTTCTCCCGCCTCGAACCACTGCGAAACGGGCTCCAGGATCTCTCTCATGCCATCACCTCTCGTTTCCCGCCGGTTCCGGCCGGGCGAGGCGCTGGCCCCGCACCGGGCGCGCCCGGTCGAGCTCTCCCAGCCGCCGCGCCAGGTCCTCCAGGCTCGCCAGGTTGTGGACCGGCAGAAAATCGTCAATATACGGCAGGGCGGTGCGCATCCCGCGCGTGAGCGGCTCGTACTGCTCGCCGCCCAGGAGCGGGTTGAGCCAGATCAGCCGGTAGCAGCTGCGCTGCAGGCGAGAGATCTCGGTCCGCAGCAGCTCCGCCTCCCCGCGGTCCCAGCCGTCGCTGATGAGCAGCACCACCGCCCCCTGGCCGAGCACCCGCCGGCCCCAATCGAAGTTAAATTCCTTCAGCGCCTCCCCGATGCGCGTCCCGCCTGCCCAATCGGGCACGCTGTAGGAGATCTGCTTCAAGGTCTCGTTGACCTCCCGCTGCTGCAGCTCGCGGGTGATGCGCGTGAGCCGGGTGCTGAAGACGAAGGCCTCCACCCGCTGCGGCAGGCCCGCACTGAGGGTGTAAATAAAGTGCAGCAGCAGGCGGGTATAGCGCTCCATCGAGCCGCTGATATCCGCCAGGACCACCAGAGGCCGGTATTTGAGCTTCGGCCCGCGCCGCTTCAGGGTCAGGATCTCGCCCTCGTGCGCCAGGTTGCAGCGCAGGCTGCGGCGCAGGTCCACCAGACTCCCGCCGCCCGCCTGCAGCCGCCGCGAGCGGCGCATCCCGAGCTGCAGGGAGAGCGAGGCGATCATGCGCTCGATCTCCTGCAGCTCCTGCGCGTCCAGCTCGGCAAAATCCTTGCGCCGCAGCCGCTCCCGGTCGCTGTAGGTGCGCGTCACCAGCACCAGGGGCGGCTCGCGCTCGCCGGCGCTGCCCTCCACCTGCGGGGGCGCGGCCTCGCTCCCCAACGGGGGAGCGGCGAAGCGCAGGCGCAGCCTGCGGGCAGGCCCGCTCGCCCCGCCGAGCTCCAGGCGCACCCCCTCGGCCCCCGGCGCCCTCCAGAAAGCCTGGAAAGCCTCGTCGAACAGCGCCAGGTCCTCCCGGCGCCGCACCAACAGGCTGCGGGCGGCATGGTAAAAGTCCTCTTTGCGTCCGATCTCGATCCAGCTCAGGGCCTGCACCAGATCAATTAAGCGTCCGGGGTCCACCTCCAGGCCCAGCTCGCGCAGCAGACGCCCGAATAGTACCATATTGTGCAGCAGGTAGCCGGACATCAGGAAAGGTCCAGGGGGATGCGCGCCAGCAGGGTCTCCACCCCCGCCTGCTTCACCTTCTGGACGTCGTCCTGGTATTTCAGGATCACCCCCAGGGTCTCGTCCACAATCTCCGGGACCAAACTCTTCTGGTCCAAGGCCACCAGGGCGGTCATCCAGTCGATCGTCTCTGCCACTCCCGGCAGCTTGAACAGGTCGGCGCGGCGCAGCTCCTGCACGAAGGCGGTCACCTGGCGCGCCAGCTGCCCCGGCGCATCGGGCACGCGGGTGTGGATGATCTGCAGCTCTTTTTCGAAGCTGGGGTAGTCAATCCAGTAGTACAGGCAGCGGCGCTTGATGGCGTCGTGCACTTCGCGGGTGCGGTTCGAGGTGATGATCACCACCGGGGGCTGGCTGGCTTTCAAGGTGCCGATCTCGGGGATGGTGATCTGGAAATCCGAGAGGATCTCCAGCAGAAACGCCTCGAACTCCTCGTCGCTGCGGTCAATCTCGTCCACCAGCAGCACCGGCGGGCGCTGGCGGGTGCTGTCAATCGCCTGCAGCAGCGGGCGCGCCAGCAGGAACTTCGGGCCGAAGAGGTCCGCCTCCTCCACCCGCTCGCCGTGGGCCTCCTGCACCCGGATGTGCATCATCTGGCGCGTGTAATTCCACTCGTAGACCGCGTGGTGCACGTCCAGGCCCTCGTAGCACTGCAGGCGGATCAGGTCGGTCTCCAAAATCCCGGTCAGGACCTTGGCGATCTCGGTTTTGCCCACCCCGGCCTCCCCCTCCAGAAACAGGGGCCGCCCGAGTTTGAGGGCCAGGAAAATCGAGGTGGTCAGCCCCCGCTCGGCGATATACTGGCGGCTTTGCAGCGCCTCTTGCAGCCGGTCCACGCTCTCGATGCTCGTTGAATTCACCTGTGCCACCTCTTTCGCACTCCATATTCAGGACTCACGCCGCGGGAAGGGGGGTGAGTGTTTTGCGCGGGCTGCGCCCGCACAAAACACTCACCCTGAAAAGCGCAGCGCCTGCCCAAAAACCTTTGATTCTCGGGTTTTCAGGAAGGCCTCGCCCTGCCCAGGGCATCGGTCAGCGCCCGTTCGACGTACACCGGCAGGATCGCCCGGCGGTATTCCGCGCTGGCGAAGGTGTCGCCCAGCAGGTCATCCCCCAGGTCGTCCACCACGGCCTTTGCCGCGGCTGAGATCAGGCTGGCGTCCGGCGATTTGCCCACCAGGGCGGCCTCCACCGAGGGCGCCCGCATGGCTTTCGGCGTCAGCCCGCCCACCGCCACACCTGCGGAGGTGCAGCGCCCGGCGGACATAGTGAGCGAAGCGGCCGCGCCCAGGATGGCATAGCCCGAGGCCGGGTGCGGCAGCTTGACGTAGGCGGTGCCCGTCGCCGGGCTGCGCGTGGGGACAAACAGCCCGGTCAGGAGCTCGTGCTCGCCCAGGGCGGTCATGAACCAGCCTTCGAAGAAATCCGCGGCCGTGACCGTGCGCTCGCCCCTGGGCCCCAGGACGCGGAAAGCCGCCCCCAGGGCCGTCAGCACGGTGGGCAGGTCGGAAGCCGGGTCGGCGTGGGCCACGTTCCCGCCGATGGTGCCCCGGTTGCGCACCTGGCGGTCGCCCACGTTGGCCGCCGCCTCGGTGAGGGCCTCCGGCAGCGCCACCGCAGCGGATATCTCGGTGTGGGTGCTCACCGGCCCGACGCGCACGGTGCCGTTGATCTGCTGGACGCCCTTCAGGTCCTCCAGGCGCCCGATGTCCACCAGCGTGCCCACGCTGGCGGTGCGCAGCTTGAGCAGTGGGATCAGGCTGTGCCCTCCCGCCAGGAGTTTGGCTTCTTCACGCTCCTGCAGCACCGAAATGGCCTCCTGCACGGAAGTGGGCCTGACGTAGTCAAATTCGGGTGGGTACATGGCTAACCTCCATTCGAGCCCATCTGGATCGTGCGCCAGACGCGCTCCGGCGTCAGGGGCATGTCTAGGTGCCGGACGCCCAGGGGCGCCAGGGCGTCCATCACGGCGTTCACCACCGCCGGCGTGGAGGCGATGCCCCCGGTCTCTCCCGCGCCCTTCACGCCCAGCGGGTTCACCGGCGAGGGGGTGACGGTGTGAGCCAGCTCGAACTGCGGGAAGAACTCCGCCTTGGGGATGGCGTAATCCATCAGCGTCCCGGTGAGGAGCTGCCCGTTCTCGTCGTAGACCGCGCTCTCCCACAGCGCCTGCGCCACCCCCTGGGCGATGCCGCCGTGGACCTGCCCGTCCACGATCAGCGGGTTGATCACCCGGCCCACGTCGTCCACCGCGATATAGCGCTTCAAGTCCACCTGGCCCGTCCGGCCGTCCACCTCCACCACGGCGATATGGGTGCCGAAGGGGAAGGTGCAGTTGGGCGGGTCGTAGTAGGCGGTGTCGTCCAGGAAGGGGTCCATCCCTTCCGGCAGGCTGTAGGCCAGCGCCGCCGCGCCCGCCACCTCCTGGATGGTCTTCGAGCGGTCGGGGGAGCCCTTGACGAACACCTTGCCGTTCTCGAACACCATATCCTCGGGGTCGGCCTCCAGCATATGCGCCCCGATCTTCTTCACCTTGTCTTTGATGTGCTGAAGGCTGTTGTACACCGCCACCGTGCCAACGGCCGCGCTGCGGCTGCCGTACGAGCCGTAGCCGAAGGGGGTGCCGAGGGTGTCGCTGTGCTGCACGATCACGTCTTCCATCGGCACGCCCAGCTCCTCGGCCACCACCTGCGCCATGGTGGTCT
>JAEWYL010000292.1 GCA_023395675.1 Chloroflexota bacterium
CCCGGGACGCCGAGTGGGAGGCCCTGTTTAAGATTCACGACCCTTCCTGGGAAAAGCGCGGCCAGCGCAAAATGGATGAGTAGCCTGGCTGCTTGGCCGGGGCCGTTCAGGGGCGCGGCGCGCCTGCCCTCCCCTTCTGCGTGCAAAACCAATCCAAAATTCGATCCTGTACTACAATATACTGAGAAGCACTGGCGGCTGAGTGATTGGGGGGCTGTGTCCCACCATCACTCGGCAAACAAAACTCACCAACTCTGCGAGAGAACCACTTCGTATGCATCTCAATCCTGGAAGGGAAGTTGTGCGCCGCGGCCGGCGGTCCGGCGCAGGCATGCCGCCGGCCGCGTGCAGCGCCCCTGTTATGGGATAGCCGGTACCCTTTTCATCCTGAGGACCGGATTCAGGAGCCAGGGGCCGGGCAGGAGGCGCCGCTCTCCAGGGAGCAGCCGGCGCGCAGCCCGCTGGCGGGATTTCCTGGGAGGATCTCATAGAGCATATCCTGGTGAACACCAAACTCTTTGTCCCGCAGCTTCGCTCCGGGCTGGTGGCGCGTCCGCAGCTCCTGGACAAGCTGGAGCAGGGCGCCAGAAGCGCCCTGACCCTGATCAGCGCTCCGGCAGGCTACGGAAAAACCACCCTGCTCACCGCCTGGATCGATGCCCTGCAAAAGGCAGGCGCCGCGGCGCCCTGGGCCGTGTGCTGGTATTCGCTGGACGCGGGAGATAATGATCCCACCCGCTTTTTAACCTACCTGACGGCCGCTTTGGTGAAAGCGCACCCTGGGGCCGGCGCGGAAACCCGGGCGCTGCTCAGGTCGTCTGACTCCATTCAGCCGGCGGCGCCCCTCTCCATGCTGATCAATACGCTGCAGGAACTCGACCGGCCGGTTCTCCTCGCTCTGGACGACTACCAGTTCATCCATAATCCTTCCATCCATCAGGGCCTCGCTTTCTTGCTCGAACACCTGCCGGAGAACGTGCATATCGTGATCGCGACCCGGTCCGACCCGCCCATCCCCCTGGCCCGCCTGCGAGCCCGAAACCAACTGGCCGAAATCCGGGCGCACGATCTGTGCTTTACCGCGCAAGAAGCGGCCGAGTTCCTGACCGGCATCTTTAACCTGCCCCTTTTGCCCGCACAGGTGGCCATGCTGGAACAGCGCACCGAAGGCTGGATCGCAGGGCTGCAGCTGGCAGCCATTTCCATGCAGGGCTGCCCGGATCTTGCCCGCTTCATCGAAGCGTTTTCAGGCTCCCACCGGTTCATCATGGATTATCTGGCCGAGGAGGCTCTAAACCGGCAGCCGGTTGAGATCCAGGAATTCTTGCTGCAGACCTCCATTCTCGACCGGCTGAACGAGGCTTTATGTCGGGCCGTCCTCACTGGGGAAGGGATAGACCCGCTCGCTCCGGCCCAACCGGAGGCGGCTGTTCATGCCAGCCAAGGACAGGGCCGGTTGGCCGCATTGGAACGCTCGAATCTATTCCTGGTGCCGCTGGATGAGGAGCGGGTCTGGTACCGCTACCACCATCTCTTTGCCGACCTTTTGCGCACCCGGCTCCGGCATTCCGCGCCCCGGTTAATTCCCGTACTCCATGCCAGGGCAGCCGCATGGTTTGAACAAAACGGGTATTCCGAGGAAGCGATCCGGCATGCTCTCGCGGCGGAGGCCTGGGAGCAAGCCGCCCGGCTGGTGGCCCGCGCCATCCCCGCCACGATTGAAAATGGGAAAATGGCGACCGTCCTGAAATGGATCGACGCCCTCCCCGAGGCGGTCATCCTTAACCATCCCCGGCTGGCCGAACTGGCGGCAGAGGTGTTCGCTCAGGGGGGTAGGATCGATCGGATCGACCCCTACCTGGACCACGCCGAGGCTCGGGCAGCGGAAAGCCAGGAGCTGGAGCCGGGGGAGCTGACGGTGGTGCGCGCCATGATCGGCGTCTTGCGCGGTCTGAAGGCGGTGTGCTCGGGCGACCCGCAGGGCGCGCTGGCTATTACCGGCACAACCCGGGAAACCGTCCCGGAGATGGAGGCCAAAGAGCTGGCTTTACTGCACTGGGTGGAGGGCTGGGCTTACCGCAGCCTGGGGAGGCTGGAACAGGCCATCGACCTGTTCACCCGGTCGTCTGCACTGGAACGGGCGGCCGGGGTGAACCTGCGCGATATCCGCACCGATCTGGCGGTAACTTACCGCTCGGTTGGGAAACTCCGGCAGGCCATCGCCCTGTTCACCGGCGGCCCTCTGCAGGGTTCAAGCGGGCGCAGTGTTCAGGACCAATGGCACCAGGCCCGGAGCGAGGCCTTCCTGAGCCTGCTGTTCCTCGAACAGGACCACCTGGACCTGGCCTGGACGCACGCCCGGCGCGCGCTGGACTTCTCTCTCTGGTGGCCCAGCCATAACGTGATCGCAATCGCCCAGGCCTGCCTGGCCCAGATCTCCCTGGCGCGGGGCGACCTCGACGAGAGTCTGGCCGCCGCCCAACAGGCGGACCTGGAAAGGAAAAACAGGCTGATGACCCCCTTTGTTCACAGTCTGGTGGACGTGACCCTCGCCCAGGTCTGGCTGGCGCGCGGCGAGTGGGACCGGCTGGAGGCATGGTCTGGCAGCCAGTGGGCCGCATTTGAGACCCGGTTCAGAACGGGCGCCTGGATGGACGAGTATCAGGAGATGCAGTTCATCACGCTGGCGCGGGTCTGGATGAATAAAAACCGGGGTCACGCGCGGCCGCTGGAGCAGTGCTTACAACTGCTGGCCCGGCTGGAGGAGAATGCCCGCGCGGCAGGGCGGATCAATGCTCTGATCGAGGTCTTGATCCTAAAAGAGAGTATCCGGTTCATCCAGGGAAAAACCCGCGCAGCCATCCAGGGATTGGACGGCTGCCTGGCCCTGGCAGAGCCGGGGGGGTACAGGCGGGTGTTTCTGAATACCGGCGAACCTGCCCGCCTCCTGCTCTCGGCTTACCTGGCAGAACCGGACCCGGCCCACCAGCCCTATGCCGGGGACATCCTGCATGCCTTTGGCGTGGGGCCGTCCGGGAAAGACCCTCTGGGCGGGCTGCCGCAAACCCTCACCCCGCGGGAATACGAAGTGCTGCGGCTGCTCGCGGAGGGCTGCTCGAACCGGCAGATTGCGGAGAGACTGTTCCTGACCGAAGGGACCGTCAAATTCCACGTTCACCGCATCCTGAGGAAACTGAACTCGGGCAGCCGCACCCAGGCGCTGGCCAGGGCCAAAGAGCTCGACCTGCTCTGAGCAGTCCATTACGAGGAGAAGTTTATACCTGTATGCGGGGTAGAGCGAAGCTCTGCCCCGCATACAGGTTTTTTTTAATTCTCAAGGCTGCTCTGGGACAGCCCTCCCTGAAAACTGATCTTAAGATAGGCGACAAAAGGCGCGGGTTGGGGCTATGATTGCCGCGCTCGATGTGTCCAACCCATAAAAACACCCTGCGAGCTATAGAACCAATCCGAAAATTGAATTTGGTGTTGTGCGGGGCGCACCCCCTCATCACTCCTCAAACGAACCTTCCAAATTTCGTGAGAAGACCATTTAGCGCCAGGGAAAAAACGGAGGTAATAAAATGGCGAGCGCCCGTAGAACGATTTTCTTTGTCGCCGGCTCTGTCGTCGCCCTTAGACTGCTGCTCTGGCTGGGGCTGCAGGTCCGGCCGCAGCCCTTCGCGCCCTATCCGCAGCAGCCCGGGCCGCTGGAAACCAGGCCTCTGCCCGCCGGCCTGCCGGCGCCGGTGGAGCGCTTCTACCGCAGCCTCTATGGTGAGGAGATCCCCGTGATCGAGACGGTGGTCATCCAGGGAAGAGGGGTGATCAAACCTTTTTTGAAGCTCCCCATACCGGCGCGTTTTGTTTTTGTGCACCGGGCCGGCCGGGCTTATCGCCACTATTTCGAGGCCGCCCTGTTTGGCATCCCGCTCTTGAAGGTGAATGAAGGCTATATCGATGGGGAGAGCTTTTTCGAGAGCCCGGTGGCAAAGTCATTCGATGATCCGAAGGCCAACCAGGGTGCCAATCTCGCCCTTTGGGCGGAGGCCGCCTGGTTTCCATCCCTGTGGCTCACGGATGGGCGCGCCCGTTGGGCGCCCGTAGACGAACACAGCGCGCTGCTCTACGTGCCCTTCGAAGCGGGCGAGGAGAACTTCCTGGTGCGTTTCAACCCGCAAACGGGCCTGATCGACTCGCTGGAGGCCATGCGCTACCGCGACCTCGGGGAAGGCAGCCCAAAAATCCTGTGGATGGTGCGCACTGAGGCCGGGCAGCCGCCGGCGGAGGACCATCCCGGCCCAACCTTTTCGGCTACCTGGCTGGACCAGGGCAGCCCCTGGGCTAATTTCAACCTGGAAGAGGTCATCTTTAATACGGATGTGAGCGTCTATCTGCGCCAGAAAGGCCGCTGACCTGCGGGAGGGAAACGTGATGGCTGATCGCTCTCAAACCATAACCGGCTTCGCCTACGAGATACGGGTGAAGGACCATCTTGAAACCTACTGGTTCGAATATTTCGAGGGCTGGTGCATTCTCAATCTGGAGAATGGGGAAGTGCTGCTCACGCATACGAATATCGACCAGGCTGCGCTGCACGGTGTTCTGAACAGCATTCGGGACCTCAACCTGACCCTGCTCTCCGTGAACAGGATTTCGACCAGCTCTGCACAGGTCACCGGGTGATGGCTCCCTCCGCGCAGTTCATCTCCCCCGCGAACGGGCGGGTTTACCGCCGGGAGATGAAGAACCAGCTCCGGTTGAAGATGCTCATCTATCTCACCCTGATGACCGCCGGTATGCTCCTGCTGGCGGCCAGCCTGTCGGGGCTCCAGTTCCAGCCCGGGATACCCATTCCGGGCGCTGAAACCTCCCCGGAACCGGCCCGCCCGCTCGACAAGCCCGGCGAGGCGGTCTTCGAAGCCCGTCCCCTGCTCCAGCTCCCGCTGGCGCTCCTGTTCCTGTCCAGCCTCGTGATGCTCCTCGCCGTTCTGGTGAAGAAAGGCGCTCGTAAGCAGGTCTTCAAATGGGCGGGGGTCCTCGTAGTGGTCGCCTGCCTGTACCTGCTTCTCAACCAGATCGAGGTTGAACCATCGGGGTCTGCCGGGGAGGCTTCCCAGGAGAGCGGCAGCCCGCCGGTTTTTTTCTATGACGCCGCTCCGATCGGGGAGCCTCCTGAAAAGCTGTACCAACTGGCGGCGGCAGTCCTGATCCTGGGAGCGGCGGCGCTGGCTGCCTGGCTCGTGGCCCGGAGATCCCGGCCTCTCCAGGGCGCCGGCGGCCTCGCCCTGGAGGCGGAGGATGCCCTGCACGCCCTTGGTGCGGGAGAGGCGCTCGGCGGAGTGATTATTCGCTGCTACCTCCAGATGGAGAAGATCGTCAGAGAGGAGAGAGGCATCGAACGCGCCGCCTCCCTGACCCCGCGTGAATTCAGCGCTTTTCTGGCAGCCCAGGGGATCCACCTGGCGCAGATCAAAGCGTTGACCGCCCTGTTCGAAAAAGCGCGTTACGGGAGGGAACCACTTAACCAGCAGGATGAACAGGCGGCGCTCGAATGCCTGGCCGCAGTCCGGGGCGCCTGCGGGGAGGGCGGGCGAGGGGGCGCATGAACAGGCTGCGGCGCTGCTTCCCCTACCTGGCGCCGGCCATCCTGTTGTGTGGGGTGGTTTTTCTCGCCCGGTCGTTTTTCTACGCGGCCCTAGTCGATCCGGCGGCGCGCATTCTCTGGCTCTTCATACGCCTGGCGCGCGTCGTGGATCAGGAAGCGGCCTGGACCCTCCTGATCCTGGCGGCTGTGATTTTCGGGCTGCCCATTCTGCTCGGTTCCCGGAAGGATGGGCTTCACCCTCACCCCCCCGGCAGGGTAAAAAGGAGCGGCAGGGCCGCTTTCTGGGAGGCGCAGTTCCGTTCGGCCGACACAGAGGCCGCACACAGGCTCGCTCTTCAACGGAGCCTGGAGCGGCTGGCGAGCGCCGTCGACGAGCTCGTTGAAAGCGATGAGGCGCTGGAGATCAACCTGCCCGCCCGAAAAAGCGACCCTTTCCGGTACGTGATCGGGGAGGCGAGGCGCCTCTGGCGCGCGGCTGTTGGTTCTGGCAGGCTGCAGGACCTCTCCCTGCTGCGCGGCCGGGGGTCTGTCCGGCTTTTCAGGGGGGAAGAGCGGGAAAAACGTGAGAACTTTCTGGATCGGGAACTGGAGAGAGAGGTGGATCGCTCCCTCGGTTTCCTGGAAGATTTGATGGAGATGCACAATGACGGATTACCGGGCAGTTCCGGGCACAGTTGAAGAAGCGGCAGAGTGCTGCCGGCGGGTCATCGATGAGGTCGAAAAGGCGATTGTCGGTAAACGCGAAAGCCTGTTGAAGCTCATGGCGGCTTTTCTCACTTCTGGCGGGCATATCCTGCTGGAAGATTATCCGGGGCTGGCAAAGACTCTGATCGCAAACAGCTTTGCCACAGCCCTGGGGATGGACTTCAAGCGGGTTCAATTTACCCCAGACTTATTGCCCGGAGACATTTCAGGGGGCTTTATCTATGACAACCGGAAGGGTGAATTTGTCCTGCGCAAAGGTCCGCTGTTCACCCATATCCTTTTAGCGGATGAAATCAACCGGGCGTCGCCGAAAACTCAATCGGCCCTCCTGGAGGCCATGCAAGAATGCCAGGTTTCCCTCGAAGGGGAGATCCTCGCATTACAGGAACCTTTTATTGTGATCGCCACCCAGAACCCCATCGAGTACGAAGGTACTTTCCCTTTGCCGGAGGCGCAGCTTGACCGTTTCCTGGTGCGCTTATCGATCGGGTATCCTACCCTGGAGGAGGAACAGGAGATTCTGTCCAGGCGCTGCGACCGAAAACAAGATTCTGTCGCCCTGGCGACCGTCATCACGCCTGCCGCATTTTTGGCCATGCGGCGGGTGGTAGAAAATGTCTTTGTGGAGGCGGATATCCAGCGCTATATCGTCCAGATCGTGGAAAAAACCCGGGCGCAGCGGGATGTGGAACTGGGGGCCAGCCCGCGCGGCTCGCTGGCGTTGTTAAAACTCGCCCGGGCCTGGGCGGCGATCCATGGCCGGGACTATGTGATCCCCGATGATATTAAGCTCCTCGCCCCGTCTGTTCTTTGCCACCGGCTGATCCTGGAACCGGAATTGTGGGGCTCGAAAAAAGCGGAACAGGCCATCGTCGAGCGTGTCATTCAATCCGTACCCATCCCGGTTGCTCCTGCGCAGCCATGAATCAAAAACTGAGCCTGATTTTCTGGATCCTCACCGTTCTTTTCCTGGCTGCGCTCGTCAGCCGGAATGGAGCCTTCATACTGCTGGCGCTGCCATTCCTGGCTTTCCTGTGGGCGGCCTTGCTGGAAGCCCCGGGAGAAATCCATTTGGACGCAGCCAGAGAAGTCGGCGTCCGGCGCAGTTTTGAGGGGCAGCCGGTACAGGTGCGCTTGAGGCTGACCAATTCCGGGTCCCCGATCGCACGCCTGCAGGTCAGGGAAGCGCTGCATCCAAAAGCGCGCCTGGTGGGTGGAACCCTGGAGGGCCGCTTTGCCCTTACAGACAGGGAGGGGATCGAGCTGGAGTATACCTTCCAGGCCTCGCGCGGCTGTTACAACTGGGAGACGGCCAGCCTGACCGCGAGCGATCCTTTCGGGCTGTTCGAAATACCCCTGGAACTCAGGGCGGAAGCGCAGGTCCTGGTCCTGCCGAAACCGCTCCGCCTGCGCCGCTGGGGGCACCGGCCGCGCCCTACCGTACAGAGCAGCGGTCCGTACCTTTCCCGCGCTCCCGGAACGGGGATTGATTTTTGGGGGTTGAGAGAGTACCGGCCCGGCGATCCCTTGCGTTCGATCAACTGGCGTACGACAGCCCGCCGTCCGGGGGCGTTTTTCTCGAAAGTGTACGAACGGGAAGAGATGGCCGATATCGGCTTGCTGCTGGACGCCCGCGCCGCGGCCTACCCGGAGACGGAAGCAGCGGACCTGTACGAATATGCCGTCCAGGCTGCGGCTGCTCTCGCCGGGCACTACCTGGCCGCCGGCAATCGTGTATCCATGCTGGTCTTGAGCGACCGGCTGGTCCACGTCTTTCCGGGTTATGGAAAACGCCAGCTGGCGCGCATCCTGGACGTGCTGGCGGGCAGCGCTCCCGGCGAAATCGTCACCCTCGAGACGCTCGGGCATTTCCCGGCCCGCCTGTTTCCCCCCCATTCTGTGATCGTGCTGGTCAGCCCGCTGCTCCAGGACGATCTCCGCCTCCTGGAGCGCCTGCGGGCGGAAGGTTACCAGCTGCTGCTCGTCAGCCCCTCTGCGGCCCAACCGGTTGTGCTCGCCCGCTCCGAGAACGCTTACGGCTCCTTAGCCGGGCGCGCCGCGGCCCTCGAACGGGCTGTCCTGCTGCGCAGGATGCGGAGGAAAGGCGTGCAGGTCGTCGATTGGGAGGTACGCCAGCCATTGGTCAAGACCCTGCAGTCCGTGCGTTTTCTGAGGAGGTGAGAAGAAATGTCCCGGGCGATTCTTCACCAGCTCTGCCACCTTGCGGCGGCCGGTCTCATGCTGGGCGCGTTTGCAGAGGCCGGGGTCTGGTGGGGGGTGATCCTCCTGCCGGCGCTGGCGCTTTTCGGCCTGCTCCCGCGCCGCCGCCGTCCCGGATGGTCTGCCTCGGCCCTGTTGGTCGGGTACGCCGGCTGCGCGGCGGGTGGGTTGGTGTGCGCGGTTGCGCCGCAGCTCCTGATCGCGGGAGCCGCCGCGGCCCTGGCCGGTTGGGAACTGGATGACCCGGGCCCGGGCCTGCCCGAAAAGCCGGCTGTTTCTCGGATGAGCCCGGTGGAGAAGCAGCACCTTTTCAGGCTGGGCAGCGCGATTGCCGCCGGGCTCGGCGCAGCGGAAGCCGGAACCTGGCTGAACATCTCGCTGCCCTTCGGCGTTCAATTCTTCATCGCTCTGGTCGTCCTGTACAGCCTGTTCCAACTGGTTTCCTGCTCCAGGCGCTTTACGGCGGGCGGCAGTTCTTCCTAACTTAGCCCCGTCCCAAAAGGTCGGGAAGTGAAATTAATGGTTCTCTCGCTCAATCCTTGCTGGATATTTTTGGGGAATTGTGGGGGGGGGGCGGCCCAGTGCCCCCAAAAAAAAACAATAAGT